>NZ_JBFATO010000006.1:28682-131850 GCF_040678355.1 Streptomyces sp. NPDC052701 | reverse complement strand
GAGGCCCGGAGCCGAGCGGCTCCGGGCCTCCTGCCGTGTCGTGCGCGGGGCTAGATCTCGTACGTCCGCCGCGGCACCGCCAGTTCCACCGGGCCGTCGTAGACCGCGCGGGCGTCGACGAGGTTGACCTGGGGGTCCGTCCACGGCGGGATGTGGGTGAGGACCAGGCGGCGGGCGTGGGCGCGGGCGGCGGTCTCGCCCGCCTCGCGGCCGTTGAGGTGCAGGTCGGGGATGCTCTCCTTGCCGTGCGTGAACGCGGCCTCGCACAGGAAGAGGTCGGCGTCCCGGGCGAGGTCGTCCAGCGCCTCGCTGACGCCCGTGTCGCCGGAGTACGTCAGGACCTTCCCGCCGTGCTCGATGCGGATGCCGTACGCCTCCACGGGGTGCGCCACGCGCTCGGTGTGCACGGTGAACGGGCCGATCTCGAAGGTGCCCGGCTTGACCGTGTGGAAGTCGAAGACCTCGCTCATGGAGGAGTCCGAGGGGGTGTCGGCGTAGGCGGTGGTCAGCCGGCGCTCGGTGCCCTCGGGTCCGTGGACGGGGAGCGGGGCGCAGCGGCCGCCGTCGTGCCGGTAGTAGCGCGCCACGAAGTACGCGCACATGTCGATGCAGTGGTCGGCGTGCAGATGACTGAGGAAGATCGCGTCGAGGTCGTAGAGACCGCAGTGGCGCTGCAGCTCGCCGAGGGCGCCGTTGCCCATGTCGAGGAGCAGCCGGAAGCCGTCGGCCTCGACGAGGTAGCTCGAGCAGGCCGATTCCGCGGACGGGAACGACCCCGAGCAGCCGACGACGGTGAGCTTCATGGAGCAGAAACCTCCGCTGGCGGGATAAGTCTGAGAGGGGCGTCGGGGGTCGTGCGGTTCGTCGAGCGTAAGGCGCACAACGTCCGGTCGCTCCTCCGCCAGGGGCTGTTGTGGGCGAACTCACCTGCGGTGTCACCGGTTCGGCTGGACGCGGGGCGCATGGGGGTGTGAAGGGCGCGCGGGTGGCGCGCGCCGGGTCCTGTCGTTCCCCTCCACGAAACGCCGAAGGGCCGGAGCACGCAAGCTCCGGCCCTTCGGAAGACGGCCCCGCGGGAGACGGCCCCGTGCCGCCCGGTCCGCGTGCCGCCCGGTCCGTGTGCCGCCTGGTCCGCGTGCTCCGCGGCGCGCGTGCCGTCCGGCGCGCTACGCCCAGAGCTGGCCCCGGAGCGCCTCGATGGCCTCCTGTGTCGTCGCGGCCGTGTAGACGCCCGTCGAGAGGTACTTCCAGCCGCCGTCGGCCACGACGAAGACGATGTCGGCGGGCTCGCCGGCCTTCAGCGCCTTCCGGCCGACGCCGATCGCCGCGTGCAGAGCCGCGCCCGTGGAGACGCCGGCGAAGATGCCCTCCTGCTGCAGCAGCTCGCGGGTGCGGGTGACGGCGTCCGCCGAGCCGACCGAGAAGCGCGTCGTCAGCACGGACGCGTCGTACAGCTCGGGGACGAAGCCCTCGTCGAGGTTGCGCAGGCCGTAGACCAGGTCGTCGTAGCGCGGCTCGGCGGCGACGATCCTGACGTCCGGCTTGTGTTCGCGCAGGTAGCGGCCCACGCCCATGAGCGTGCCCGTGGTGCCGAGGCCGGCCACGAAGTGGGTGATCGACGGGAGGTCCGCCAGGATCTCCGGGCCGGTCGTGGCGTAGTGGGCGCCCGCGTTGTCCGGGTTGCCGTACTGGTAGAGCATGACCCAGTCCGGGTGTTCGGCCGCCAGCTCCTTCGCGACGCGGACCGCCGTGTTGGAGCCGCCCGCGGCCGGGGACGAGACGATCTCGGCGCCCCACATGCCCAGCAGGTCCCGGCGCTCCTGCGAGGTGTTCTCGGGCATCACGCACACCATGCGGTAGCCCTTGAGCCTGGCCGCCATGGCCAGGGAGATGCCGGTGTTGCCGCTGGTCGGTTCCAGGATCGTGCAGCCCGGCGTCAGGCGGCCGTCCTTCTCCGCCTGCTCGATCATGTGCAGGGCGGGGCGGTCCTTGACCGAACCCGTCGGGTTGCGGTCCTCCAGTTTCGCCCAGATGCGGACGTCGGCGGACGGCGAGAGCCGCGGCAGGCGCACCAGGGGGGTGTTTCCCACCGCGGCCAGCGGGGAGTCGTAGCGCATCGGGGATCAGCAGCCTGTCAGGACATGCCGCCGGCCACGGCCGGCAGGATCGTGACGTTGTCGCCGTCGGACAGCTTGGTGTTGATGCCGTCGAGGAAGCGGACGTCCTCGTCGTTGAGGTAGACGTTGACGAAGCGGCGCAGCTGGTCGCCGTCCACGATGCGGGCCTGGATGCCCGCGTGCCGGGTCTCGAGGTCGGCGAAGAGCTCGGCGAGGGTGTTCCCGGTGCCCTCCACCGCCTTCCGGCCGTCGGTGTACTGGCGGAGGATGGTCGGGATGCGGACCTCGATGGCCATGGCTCAGGGCTCCTGTCGGAAGGTTTCGTCGGGTCGGTGGGCGCGCGGCGGCGCGGGAGGTGCGTGGTGGTACGCAGGGTGAGCGGCGCCGCGGCCCACGGCCGTACGGCGGCAGGGCTGCGTCAACAGATGGCGCTGGCGAGCCTGCACAGGTCGACGTGCAGCCGCGCCACGAGCAGCATGCCCGGCGTCTTCTCGCTCACGTCGTGGAAAACCATGGGCTCATCGTATCGATTCCCGGCCGGGTCCCCGGAGTGTGATCTCGTACTCCGGACGGTTTCCGGCCGAAGGGTGAGACGCGGCAGTTCAGGCGGCCGGGGGGGCGGTGCCGGGCGGTCAGTAGGCCTCCACGACCTCGACCTCCTCCTCCGTCACCTCCCCCTCGACGATCCGGAAGGAGCGGAACTGGAACGCGCCGAGCCCGTCGGTGTCCGCGGTGGAGACCAGGACGTAGTGGGCACCGGGCTCGTTGGCGTAGGAGATGTCGGTGCGCGAGGGGTACGCCTCGGTCGCCGTGTGGGAGTGGTAGATGACCACCGGCTCCTCGTCGCGGTCGTCCATCTCGCGGTAGAGCTTGAGCAGGTCCTGCGAGTCGAACTCGTAGAACGTGGGCGAGCGGGCCGCGTTCAGCATGGGGATGAAGCGCTCGGGGCGGCCGGAGCCCGCCGGGCCGGCGACCACGCCGCACGCCTCGTCGGGGTGGTCCTTGCGCGCGTGGGCGACGATCTGGTCGTAGAGGGCCTGGGTGATGGTCAGCATGCCGGCCAGGATAAGCAGAAGGGCCGTTCCGTACCGAGGGGTGGTACGGAACGGCCCACATGCCGGACGTCCTGAGCGGCAGGCGCACGGGGTGCCACGAGTACCCCGTGCGCCTGGACGTCCGTGGAGGGAGGAACGCGCGTTCAGCCGATCTTCTCGAGGTCCGGCTCGCGGCGCTCGGCGACCTCCGGGTTGCGGCTCTTGACGACGGCCCAGCCGACGGCCAGGGCGGCGGCCCAGCCGGCCATCACGTACAGGCAGACGCGGGAGTCGGCGTCGTACGCGATCAGGCCGGTGACGAAGAGCAGGAACGCGATGGCGATGTAGGAGCACACCGCGCCGCCCGGCGCCGGGAAGGAGGAGGCGGGCAGCCGGCCCGCGACCACCGCGCGGCGGTACAGGACGTGGCTGACCAGGATCATCAGCCAGGTCCAGATGCCGGCCGCGGTGGCGACGGAGGTGACGTAGCCGAAGGCCTTCTCCGGGACGACGTAGTTCAGGACCACGCCGATGCCCATGAACAGTACCGAGACCGTGATGCCGAAGGCCGGGGTCTTGGTCGACGACAGCTTGGTGAAGACCCGCGGGGCCTCGCCGTTGTCGGCGAGGGTGCGCAGCATGCGGCCGGTGGAGTACATGCCCGAGTTGCAGGAGGACAGCGCGGCGGTCAGCACGACGAAGTTGACGATGCCCGCGGCGGCCGGGATGCCGATCATCGCGAACGCCTTCACGAAGGGGCTGACGCCCTCGGCGAACTCCGTCCACTTCACGACGCAGAGGATGACCGTCAGGGCGCCGACGTAGAACAGGGCGATGCGCCAGGGCAGGGTGTTGATCGCCTTGGGGAGGGTCTTCTCCGGGTTCTCGGACTCACCGGCCGTGACACCGACCAGCTCGACGGCGAGGTAGGCGAACATGACGCCCTGCAGGGTCATCAGGGAGGAGCCGATGCCCTTGGGGAAGAAGCCGTCGAAGGCCCACAGGTTGGAGACCGCCGCGGTGTCGCCGGCCGCGCTGAAGCCGAAGGTGAGCACGCCCAGGCCGATGACGATCATGCCGATCAGGGCGGTGACCTTGACCATCGAGAACCAGAACTCGATTTCGCCGAACAGCTTGACCGAGATCAGGTTGGCGGCGAACAGGACGATCAGGAAGACCAGGGCCGTGACCCACTGGGGGACGGACGGCCACCAGTAGTTGACGTAGATGGCGGCGGCGGTGAGTTCCGCCATGCCGGTGACCACCCACATCAGCCAGTACGTCCAGCCGGTGAAGTACCCGAAGAACGGGCCGAGGAACTCGCGCGAGTACTCGGCGAAGGAGCCCGAGACGGGGCGGTAGAGCAGGAGCTCGCCGAGCGCCCGCATGATGAAGAAGATGATCACGCCCGCGAGGGCGTACATCAGGATCAGGCTGGGGCCGGCCTTGGCGATGTTCGCCCCGGCTCCCAGGAAGAGGCCGACGCCGATGGCGCCGCCGATGGCGATCATCTGGACCTGACGGCTGCCGAGCCCGCGCTCGTACCCCTCTTCGGGGGCGGATTCCTTGTCGACCTGCGCTGAGGTCATGTGTGGTGCGCCTTTCTCCATGCCGACCCGGGCCTTTCGTCGGCCCCGGATCGGGTCACGATCCCCCCGGACTGCTGGAGCTGTGCCAGGCCGGCGATCCGCCGACCTCGTGGCGCACCCGGCGGAACATGGGTGGTGTTCGCCGGGCGGTCGTGAAGATTTATCACGGCCGCAACACTGATCGCCTGCGCGGCCTGTGGCGCACCCCACAAGGAAAAGGGGACAAAAAGCGCCCTAAAGGGATCGAACAGGCCGACGTGGTGACGGGATCGTTATGCGGATTTGAGTGTCCCCTGAGCGAACACACCCTCTGCGCGGATCAGGGCATGAGGGTGGAGACGAGGGTTTCCTGGAGTCCGCCCAGCCACAGATAGGCCATCACCATGGGCTTGCGCGGGTCCTCGTCGGGGAGGCGGAAGAGGAGGTCGGTGTCGTCCTCGTCGGTGATCCCCAGCCGGGAGCCGATCGCCAGGCGCAGGTCGTTCAGGGCGCCCAGCCACTGCCGGGACTCCTCCACCGACAGCTTCAGCACCGCGCCGCCCTCGCCGGCCGCGGCCAGCGCGTCCAGGGAGCGGACGACCGCCAGGGCGTTCTCCCGCTTGCCGGCGCGCAGGTCGTTCTCGGTGTAGCGGCGGAACTCGGCGGAGTACGCCCGCTGCTCCTCGGCGTCGCGCGGGGAGGCGGGGGTGTGCCCGGGATCGCAGTAGGCGTCCGGGAAGAGCCGCTTCAGCACCGGGTCGGCGGGCGGCTCGCTCGGGCCCTCGGCGAAGAGCCCGGCGAGCGGGTCGGCCTCGGCGTCCTCGGCGGGGCCGGGGCCGATGAGCTCCAGGAGCTGCACGGCCAGCGACCGGATGATGGAGATCTCGACGTCGTCGAGGGCGACGGCCGCGCCGCCGCCGGGAAGCGGTTCGAAGTGTCCTGGCATGAAGGCGATTCAGCTACTTCCGGTCCTGCGGGCGAGGGAGGGTCACTTCCGGTCCTGCTGGAGCGTGGCCCACAGACCGTAGCCGTGCATGGCCTGCACGTCGCGCTCCATCTCCTCGCGGCTGCCGCTGGAGACGACCGCCCGGCCCTTGTGGTGGACGTCGAGCATGAGCTTGGTGGCCTTGTCCCTGGAGTAGCCGAAGTACGTCTGGAAGACGTAGGTCACATAGCTCATGAGGTTGACCGGGTCGTTGTGGACGATCGTGACCCAGGGGACGTCGGGCTCGGGGACGGCGAACACTTCCTCCGCCGACTCGGTGCGTTCGATCTCTACGGGAGCGGGTGACGTCACATCGCCCATGCTGCCACCGCAAGGGGGCAGTCGCACAAACGGGCCCCGCGCGAAGGGGATCCGACCACAATCGTCAGATTGACGAAATGGGGGTACCATCCCTGCCATGAACACAGCGGACCTTGGGCTGCCGGTGGACGTTCCCTCGACGGCGCTCTTCACGGACCAGTACGAGCTGACGATGCTCCAGGCCGCCCTGAAAGCGGGTACGGCCGAACGGCGGAGCGTGTTCGAGGTCTTCACGCGGCGGTTGCCGGACGGGCGCCGCTACGGCGTCGTGGCGGGCACCGGGCGCGTGCTGGACGCGGTGGAGAACTTCCGCTTCGACGCGGACGTCCTCGGCTTCCTGCGCGAGCGGGGGATCGTCGACGAGCAGACCCTCCAGTGGCTCGCCGGATACCGCTTCGGCGGCGACATCTGGGGCTACCCGGAGGGCGAGGTGTACTTCCCGGGCTCGCCGGTCATGCGGGTCGAGGGCACCTTCGCCGAGTGCGTGCTGCTGGAGACGGTGATCCTGTCGATCCTCAACCACGACTCGGCGATCGCCGCGGCGGCCTCCCGCATGTCGTCGGCGGCCGGGGAGCGCCCGCTGATCGAGATGGGCGCCCGGCGCACCCACGAGCTGGCCGCGGTGGCCGCCTCCCGGGCCGCGTACGTCGGCGGCTTCACCTCCACCTCCGACCTGGCGGCCGGCTTCCGCTACGACATCCCGACCATCGGCACCTCCGCGCACGCCTTCACCCTGCTGCACGACAGCGAGCGGGACGCCTTCCGGGCCCAGGTGGACTCGCTGGGCCGGGGCACGACGCTGCTGGTGGACACGTACGACGTCGCCGAGGCGGTCCGCACGGCCGTCGAGATCGCCGGCACCGACCTGGGTGCCGTCCGGATCGACTCCGGGGACCTGCTGCTGGTCGCGCACCGGGTGCGGCAGCAGCTGGACGAGCTCGGCGCGCGGGACACGAAGATCGTCGTGACCTCGGACCTGGACGAGTACGCCATCGCCTCGCTGGCGGCGGCGCCCGTGGACGCCTACGGCGTCGGCACCCAGCTGGTGACCGGGTCCGGCCACCCGACCTCCTCCATGGTCTACAAGCTGGTCGCGCGGGCCGAGTCCGCCGACCCGAAGGCTCCGCTGGTGCCGGTGGCGAAGAAGTCCACCGGCGGCAAGACCTCCCTCGGCGGGCGCAAGTGGGCCGCGCGGCGGCTGGACGGGTACGGGGTGGCGGAGGCCGAGGTGGTCGGCACCGGCCCGGTGCCCACCGGGCTGGCGGGCCGGCAGCTGCTGGTGCAGCTGGTCAAGGGCGGCGAGGTCGTCGCCCGCGAGCCGCTGGACGCGGCCCGGGAGCGGCACGCGGCGGCCCGCGCCGAGCTGCCGCTGTCCGCTACACAGCTGTCGCGCGGGGAACCCGTCATTCCGACGGAGTACGTCCACGGGCGCTCGGGTAGCTAAAGCGGGGTGCCCCGCCGTGCACCCCGCAGCGCCCCTCCCGTACCGCACAGGAAGTCAATAGGCTCGGAGGTTCACCGGCCGGGCCCGCATCCCCGCATCCCGACCCCATAGTCGAAGGACACCGACCATGCGCCGCGCCTTGATCGTCGTAGACGTGCAGAACGACTTCTGCGAGGGGGGCAGCCTTCCGGTGGCCGGTGGTGCCGACGTGGCGGCCGCCATCACCGAGCTGATCGGGCAGGCACCCGCCGGCTACCGGCACGTCGTGGCCACCCGCGACCACCACATCGCGCCCGGCGGCCACTTCGCCGACAACCCCGACTACGTCCGCTCCTGGCCCGCGCACTGCGTCGCCGGGACGGAAGGGGTGGGCTTCCACCCGAACTTCGCCCCGGTCGTCGCCTCCGGCGCGATAGACGCCGTCTTCGACAAGGGGGCGTACGCGGCGGCCTACAGCGGGTTCGAGGGGGCCGACGAGAACGGGGTGCAGCTGGCGGACTGGCTGCGGGCCCGGGAGGTCGAGGAGGTGGACGTGGTGGGCATCGCCACGGACCACTGCGTGCGCGCCACCGCCCTGGACGCCGTGCGGGAGGGTTTCCGTACCCAGGTCCTCCTGGACCTCACCGCCGGGGTCGCGCCGGAGACCACCGAGCGGGCGCTGGAGGAGATGCGGCAGGCGGGCGTCGAGCTGTCGGGCAAGCCGGTCGTCTCCGGCTGAGGCGGCCCGGCCCGCGCCCCTCCGGCCGCCCTACGCCTGGGTCGTCGGGCCCCTGAGCAGGGACCTGATCGGGCGCCACAGCTCCTGGGCCAGGTCCGGGCCGGCCGCGACACCGTTGTCGGGGGCCGTGCGCCATATGAGGCCGTCCGGGTGGTGCAGGACCGCCGTGATCTCGTCCGGGGTGGGCGGGGCCGCGTTGCCCCGCAGGTAGACCGCCCGCATGCCCAGGTTGCGCAGCCTGGTCAGGGCGCGCGCCCGGTTCGCGGCGTGCACGAGGACGCGTACGGAGCCGGGGCCGTCGGCGGCGGGACTGGGCAGGTTCAGCGCCACCACCACCGTGCCGTTCGGCAGCTTGCAGAAGCCTCCTGCGGCCATGCGGTCGTACCCCCGTGTCGGTCGGTGTCAATAAGAGAACTACAGACGCACCTAAACACGGATCGGCGGCAACCCGCCAGGGGGTTGCCGCCGAACATGCTCTGAGCTGCGAAGATGCGGACTACCTACCCGCGGGGCCGACCTCCAGCTCGATCGTCGAGCCGTTCTTGGCCTCCTTGAGGATCTTGATCTTCGTGTTGGTGTCAGTGATCTTGACGCCCGCGGTCGGGTTCGACTCGTCGTAGTAGTCGTTCCTGCGGTCGTCGAAGACCGGGACGCCCTTCGAGCCCGGGATGTACGTCGCCACGTCCGCCTTGTGCAGCGTCATGCCGTCGGTGCGGTGGAGGCTGAACGGCGCGTCGTAGGACTGGATGCGGTTGCGCATCAGGGTGCCGTCGGACCACTTCAGCGCGGTCGGGTGCGAGTCGACCGGCAGGACCAGGCCGGTGCCCTCGTGCTCGCTGGTGTTGTTGTCCGCCTGGGAGGTGTCCCACTTCCAGATCAGCAGGCCGTTCTGGTACGCGTAGTGCTCGACCCAGTCCGGGCGCGCCGTGAAGCCGAAGTTGTACGGGCCGGTCTTCAGCGTCTTGTCGTAGGACACGTACTGCCGGTTCTCGGCGATGTAGTACTGCGCGTAGTCCTCGCTGAAGGACCCGCCGATCCGGGTGAAGCCCTTCGCCGTCCAGGCCGCGTCCAGGGCCTCGGCGTCGTCGGAGAAGACGGGGCTGCCGTCGGCCGTCACCGTTATCGAGTCGGCCGCGAAGCCCTTCTTCGACACGCCGCTGTCCGTCGCGTAGCGGAAACGAAGTTCGATCTTCTGGCCCGCGTAGGCGTCGAGCGGGTAGACCAGCTTCTGGTACGAGTCGACCGTGCCGTCCAGCGCGGGGTTGCCGCTGCCGTCCCGGCTGATCGGCCTGCCGTTCGCCGTACCGTCGATCGCCTTCCAGTTGGCGCCGCCGTCGGTCGACACCTCGGTGTAGACGAAGTCGTACTTCTTCTCGGTGTCCCACCAGCCGTCGAAGCTCAGGGCGGCCGAGGACTTGCCCGTGAGATCCACGGAGCGGGCGAGCGTGTTCTTCAGGCTGTTGCCGCTCCCGCTCCACCACTGGGTGGCGCCTTGGGCGGGCGTGACGAGCTCGGTGGTCACCCGCTTCCTGGGCAGCTCGACCACGAGCGCCTGCTTGTGCTTGGAGTTGTACTCCGCCACACCGAGCTTGTGCCAGGAGTTGACCCCGGCCTTGGCCGTGTCGTAGTTCAGCCAGCCCAGCTGGAGCTTGTCCCAGGCGGTCATGTCGCCGGGCAGGTCGCCGATCTCGTTCTTCCCGGTGCCGAGCCAGGAGCCGGAGGACATCAGCGTCCAGAACCCGGTGGAGTTCTCGCCGCCGCTGGTGTCGTAGTGGTCCGGCAGGCCGAGGTCGTGGCCGTACTCGTGGGCGTAGACGCCGAGTCCGCCGTTCTCGGGCTGGACGGTGTAGTCGCCGACCCAGATGCCGGTGGAGCCGATCTGCGCGCCGCCCAGCTTGTTGTTCTCCGGGCCGGTGGCGCCGGCGTCGGTGCCGAAGGCGTACCAGCGGTGCGCCCAGATGGCGTCCTCGCCCTGCGCGCCGCCGCCCGCGGACTCGTCCTCGCCGGCGTGCACGACCTGGAAGTGGTCGATGTAGCCGTCGGCCTCGTTGAAGTCGCCGTCGCCGTCGAAGTCGTAGCGGTCCCACTGGTCGTACCGCGCGACGGCCGCCTTGATCTCGGCGTCGGTCCTCCCGGCCGCCTTCTGCTGGGCGACCCACGCGTTCAGGCCGTCGCTGACGACGTTCCACACGCTCGGGCAGTTGGTGTCACCGCACGCGTTGTTGCCGTAACGGGCCTCGTTGTAGGGGACCTTGACCCAGTCGGAGACCTCGCCCTCGACCGAGTAGCGGCCCGAGGACTGCTTCTCGTAGTACTTCTTCACCGACTCGGCGTTCTTGCCGGTGCCGAAGTAGAGGTCCTGGAAGTGCTCGCGGTCGTAGTCCGCCTTCCAGGCCGTGGAGTTGTCCTTGGCGCGGTCCGGCTTCGGGATCTGGTTGTGCAGCGGGCCCGGGGTGCCGCCGTAGCGGCTGTCCACCTGGTCGCCGAACTCGACCAGGATGGTGAAGATCCGGTCGGTCTTCTCGCGGCCGAGCTCGACGTACTTCGGGTCGCCCTTCTTGCTCTTGAGCTGGACGACCTTCGAGCCCTCACGGTCCTTGACCGTGGCCTCGCCGGATATGACCTGGTTGAGGGCCTCCTCGCGCTGCGCCTCCTGCGTCTTGGAGAGCGGGCCGTCGAGGTCGTGCTCGGCGTGGTCGTGGCCCGCCGGGTCGTGACGGTCCACGGTGACGGGCTGGCCGGCCGGGGCGGCCTGGGCCACGGTGACCGTCGAAAGGGTGGCGGTGGCCGCCGCGAGCGCCACACCGATGGCGGCGGCCCGGAACGTCCGGGGTCTACTGGTCACTTGAGATCCTCCCCCGCGTTCGTGCGCGCGGAAGGAAGGGGGTCCTGGCCGTGGAGGGTCCGCGCGCGCGTGATCAACGCGTGTAGTCAAGTGACGACATTGGACTAGAGGTTCACCGGAAAAGACAGACCTTGACTTGAACAGGTCAATTGCATTATGCGGAGCCGGCGTTCGCTTAACGAACGTGTGGCCGTCGCCCAACAGGCGTGTGCGGCCGTCCACTTCGTGGACACCATGACTCCGTGCGCCCCCCGTGCACCGGCACTGTTGGTCAGGTCACGCTTACTGTTCGTTCCCCTCGGGCACGCTGGCGACTAGAGTCGTTCGGCGGAACGCCCGGAAATCGGCGGAAAGCCAGGCCGACAACCCGTCCGACCCCCTTTGTCATCCGCACCCTCCCCCGGTGAGAGGCACGGGGGGAGGTCCCCACTTCCGAGGACACGATGGCCATGCCCCGTCCGACCGCCGCACAGCTCGCCTACGGTTCGTGCACCGTGATCTTCTCGACCCTCGCCATGCTGCTGCTGTCACAGACGAGTTCGGGTGCGGGGATCGTCCTCATCGCCCTCTCCGCGCTCGTCCTCGGGCTGCTGGTCGCGCTGACCGTTCCGGTGCCCGGGCCGGGCGCGGCCGTGGTGGCGCGGCCCGCCCCGCGGGAGCAGCGGGCGGTCCGGGGCACGGAGCCGGTGCGCGAGCGCGCGGCCTCCTGACCTTCCGCGCGGCCCGCTCCCCGGCGGGAGCTTCCGCCCCGGGTCAACCCGTGCTCACCACGACCGTCTTGGCCGCCTTGTCGTGCAGGCCCTGCTTGTAGGGCCTGTCGAAGAAGCTCCAACCGCCCGAGATCGCGGTCCAGATGCAGGCGCAGCAGAACGCGAACGGCAGCCACAGCACCGCCGCGCGCGTCAGCGCGGTCTGCAGGGAGGGCGTGTCGCCGTTGTCGAGGTTGGCCACCCGCATCTTCAGCCACTTCTTGCCGAGGGTCTGGCCCGACCTGGCCGTCATGAAGGTGTCGTAGGCGATGTAGAGGACGGCGGCGACCAGCGACTGGGCGAAGGAGTCGCCCACCTCGATCCGCTCGCCGTCGACGGTGTACTCGCTGACGCCGAACGGCAGGGTGAGCAGCACGACGACGATGCCCACGAGGACCATGTCGATGACGCGGGCGAGCGTGCGCCTGCCGCTGTCGGCGAGCGGGGGCATGCCGGCGAGCGGATCGGCGGGGGTCGGGCCGCCACCGCCGCCGTAAGGGCCTCCGCCGTAAGGGCCTCCGCCGTAGGGGCCGCCGCCCTGCGGACCGCCTCCGTAAGGGCTCCCGCCCTGCTCTCCTCCCCCCGGGGAGCCGCTTCCGTAGGGGCCGCCGTGGCCGGGCGGCGGCTGCGCGCCGTGGGGGGAACCGGCCCCCTCGCCGGGCGGGGGCTGCTTCGTGAACGGGTCGTCCTCGGGCGGGCGGCCGGAGCCGGGGGGCGGTTCGCTGCTCATGGCCCGAGTGGACCGCGAACCCCCCGGCTCCGCATCCGGCGGACGGCCGTCCGGAGTACCGGACCGGCCGGTCCCGCCGGTCCTCGTGCCCCGCGTCGTCAGCCCGCCACGAACGTGTGCGCGGCCTTGTCGTGCCAGCACTGGCGCCACGGCTTGTCGAACAGGCACCACAGGACGCCCACGACCCCGACGACGAGGAGCCCGGGGACGCTGTACACCAGCCAGCGGCGCAGGGCCGCGCCGAACCCGGGTGCCTCGTGCCCCTCGATGTCCCGCACGTCCAGGCCCAGCAGCTTCTTGCCCAGGGTGCGGCCCCACCTGGCGGTGGGCAGCACCTCGTAGACGACGCCGACGAGGAGCAGGACCGCGAGGACGATGCCCAGGTAGACCGAGGTCGTGCCGTCGAGCAGCCAGACGGTGACGGTCCGGCCGGAGAGCCTGGCCGCCTCGATCTTCTCGTTGACGTGGTCGACGGCCCTGGCGCCGAGCGGTACGGCGGCCGCCGAGGTGACGCCCGCGACGACCAGCGTGTCCACCAGCCGGGCGGCCAGCCGCTTGCCGAGCCCCGCGGGCCGGGCCGCCGCCTGGCGCCGCGCGGCCGCCTGGAACAGGTCCTCGACCGGCGGCTTCCAGGGCGCGACGGGCTGCTCGTCGCCGCCCGCCCCCGCGAGCCGGTGCACCTGCTGCGCCCAGGAGGACTGACCGCCACCGGGGCCGCTGGTCAGCGGGGTGGAGGCGAGGGCTGGGGCGGGGGACGCGATGGAGGCGGCGGGCGCGGTGGAGGCGGCGGGCTGGGGGCCGGCGGACTGCGGCGGGACGGCCGGGGCCGCCTGCGACGGGCCGGAGAACGGCGTGTGCTGCGGACCCGAGGGCGCCGCCGGGGCGGCCGTGGCCGCCTGCGCTCCGGCGGCCGCCTGTGCCGAGGCCGCACGGGCGGCGGCGGCCTTCCCCGCACCGAAACCGGGACCCGACGGACCCGACGGACCCGCGGGGGTCCCCGCGGCACCCGGGCCCCCCGCGACCCCGGGGACACCCGGCGCGCCCGGGGCGCCCGCCCCGGCCTGGGCACCGGCCGCCGGAGCCGCCGGGCCGCCGCCGGGGACGTCCGCGCCGCCGGGCCGCGGCCCGGCGGCCGCGCCCTGCCGTCCCGGCCGCGGGGAGAGCGCGCGGAAGGTCATGGTGCCCTCGTCGGCGAGCGGGCCGCCGGTGCCGGGGGCGCCGGGAGCGCCCGGTCCGGCGGGGCCGGCCGCGCCGCTGCCGCCGCCCGCCTCCGGGGTCCCCGCCTGCGGCTTCGGGACCGGCCGGCGGAACACGAACGTGCTGCCCGGTGCCGCGCCGCCCGCCTCGGAAGCGGCGGGCGGGCTCGTCGCCGTACCGTCCGTACGGGCGGGCTCGCCGTCCGGCCGGGCGGGGCCGCCCGCGGGCGTCACCCGCGGGTCGGCGCTCTGGGCGCCCTGCGGGGCGCCCCACGACACCCGGCGGTCCTGGTCGCCGCCGAAGCCGGACTGGTGGGTGCGGTCGGCGCCCCAGGCGGAGGCGGGTTCGGGCCGGGTGCCGTGCCGGGTCCCGGGTGCCGGGGCCGGGTCCTCGTCGAAGAAGTGCGGGCCGGTCTCCTCGACCGGGGCGGCGGAGGACCCCGCCGGGCGCACGCCGGGCGGGGGCGCGAGTTGCTCGCCCTCCCCGGGCGCCGGCCGGCTGGTGCCCGGCACCCAGGCGGCGCCGTTCCAGTACCGGACGTATCCAGGAATGGACGGGTCCGGGTAATACCCTTCGCGGGGCCTGTCGTCACCGGGGGCCGGGGTTGGGGCGCTCATGTCCGTCGTCCCGTATCTGCTCGGGGGTGTGATGGGGGCCTCCACATCTACCAGACGAGCGCAACCCCCACCGCCCGTCCCGCCGGACCCACCCCTTTCGGGCACCGATGTGGTAGCCGTGCACGCCCCCCCGAAAGAAGTTCCGCGCATCTTCGTGGTGCTCCCGGCCCGGCCGCTCGCCCGGTGCGCCCCGCCCGGGAAGGGGGTCAGAACAGCTTGCCGGGATTGAGGATGCCCAGCGGGTCGAAGACCTGTTTGACCGCCCGCTGCATCTCCACCCCCACCGGGCCGATCTCGCGCGCCAGCCACTCCTTCTTCAGCAGGCCCACGCCGTGTTCGCCGGTGATGGTGCCGCCGAGTTCCAGGCCGAGGGCCATGATCTCGTCGAACGACTCGCGGGCCCGGCGGGACTCGTCGGGGTCGGCCGCGTCGAAGCAGACGGTCGGGTGCGTGTTGCCGTCGCCCGCGTGGGCGACGACACCGATCGTGAGCCGGTGCTTCCGGGAGATCCGCTCGACCCCGTCGAGCATCTCGCCGAGCCGGGAGCGGGGCACGCACACGTCGTCGATCATCGTGGTGCCCTTGGCCGCCTCCAGCGCGGGGAGGGACAGCCGCCGTGCCTGGAGCAGCAGTTCGGACTCGGCAGCGTCCTCGGCGGGCACGACCCCGAGGGCGCCGGCGGCCTCGCACAGCGCGCCGACGGCGGCGAGGTCGGCGGCCGGGTCGGCGGTGTCGAAGGCCGCCAGCAGCAGGGCCTGCGTGCTGTCCGGCAGGCCCATGTGCGCCAGGTCGTTGACGGCCCTCACCGTCGTGCGGTCCATGAGTTCGAGGAGTGACGGGACGTGCCCGCCCGCCATGATCCTGCACACCGCGTCGCAGGCGGCGGCGCCGGAGGCGAACTCGGCGGCCAGCACGAGCTGCCCGGGCGGCTTGGGACGCAGCGCGAGGACGGCCCGCACGACGATGCCGAGGGAGCCCTCGGAGCCGACGAACAGGCGGGTCAGGTCGTACCCGGCGACGCCCTTGGCGGTGCGGCGGCCGGTGGACATCAGCCGTCCGTCGGCGAGCACCACGTCCAGGCCCAGGACGTACTCGGCGGTGACCCCGTACTTCACGCAGCACAGGCCGCCCGAGGCGGTGCCGATGTTGCCGCCGATGGTGCACGTCTCCCAGCTGGAGGGGTCCGGCGGGTAGTACAGGCCGTGTGCGCCGACCGCGCGGGCGAGGGCGGCGTTGACGACGCCCGGTTCGACGACGGCGACGCGGTCGACCGGGTTGACCTCCAGGATGCGGTCCATCTTCGTCAGGGACAGCACGATGCAGCCGTCGCAGGCGTTGGCGGCGCCGGACAGACCGGTGCGGGCGCCCTGCGGGACGACCGGGACGCGCAGTGCGGTGGCGGTCCGCATGACGTGCTGGACCTGTTCGACCGTCCGGGGCAGGACGACCACGGCCGGGGTGCCGGCCGGGCAGAAACTCGCCATGTCGTGGGCGTAGGAGGCCGTCACGTCGGGGTCGGTGAGGACCGCCTCGGCGGGCAGGCCGTTCAGCAGGTGACCGACGAGGTCGCCGGTCACCGCCGTGTCGTCGGGAGGCGCTTCGCTACGGCTCATGATCACAGGTTCGCACCGGGGGCCATCGGTGTGAACCCCGCGTACGGCGGCCGCCGGATGCCCGGCGGATTCGTCGTATTGACGCACAGTGACGCCATGGAGGCCACGGAGAAGGAAGAGGAGCACCGGGCACCGGTCCGCCGGCGGGGGGTGGTGATCGCCCTCGTCGCCGGGTGTGCCGTGCTCGGCGGGGTGCTGGCGCTGCTGCCCCGGGAGCGCACGCCGTCGCGGCCGTCGCCGCCGGCGCTGGGGGCGCAGGCGCTGACGGCGGTCACCACCGGGGTGCCGGCCGCACTGCCGGATCTGGCGGAACTGATCGACGAGCGGGAGCGGCGCGTGCGGACGCACCCGCGGGACGCCCGGTCCTGGACGGTGCTCGGGACCGCGTACGTGGAGCAGGGGCGGCGGCTGGCGGACCCGCGGTACTACCCGCGGGCCGAGCGGGCGCTGCGGACGTCGCTGAAGGTGATGTCGCCGAAGGTGACGTCACCGAAGGTACGGGCGGCGGGCGACGGCGAGCGGGCCGCGGCCCTGGCGGGACTGGCCGCGCTGGCGAACGCGCGGCGGGACTTCCCCGCGGCGAGGAAGTGGGGCGAGGCCGCGCTGAAGCTGGAGCCCCGGCGGTGGACGACGTATCCGCTGCTCGTCGACGCCTGCACCGGCCTCGGCGACCACAAGGCCGCCGGCCGGGCCCTGGACAGGCTGATGGAGCTGCAGACCGGGCCGGCCGTCATGGCGCGGGCGGCGGCCGTCTACCGGGACCGGGGCTGGCGGGAGGACGCGGCGGCCGCGCTGTCCGACGCGGTGGCGCGGGCCCAGGCCCCGGCCGAGCAGGCGGCGTACCTGGAGCAGGCCGGGCAGCTCGCCTGGGAGCGCGGGGACCGGGGGGCCGCGCTGCGGCACTTCCAGGAGGCGGTGCGCCTCGACCCCGACCAGCGGGCCGCCTTCGCCGGGCAGGGGCGGGCGCTGGCGGCACTGGGCCGCACGACGGAGGCGCTGAACGCGTACCGGGTGGCGCTGGCCAAGCAGCCCCGCCCGGAGTACGCCCTGGAACTGGGTGAGCTGTACGAGTTCCTGGGGCTGCCCGACGCGGCCCGGGTGCAGTACGACCTGCTGCGGGACCGGGTGCGGGAGGCCGCCGCCGGCGGGGCCGACGAGGAGCTGGTGCTCGGGCAGTTCGAGGCGGACCACGGGGATCCGGCGGCCGCGGTGCGCAGGCTGCGCGCCGAGTGGCGGCGCCAGCCGGGGACCGCCGTGGCCGACGCGCTGGGCTGGGCGCTGCACCGGGCCGGGCAGCACGAGGAGGCGCTGCGGTTCGCGGTGCGGGCGACGGACCCGGAGCGCGGGGGCGGGGTGCGCAGCGCGCTGTACGCCTACCACCGGGGCATGATCGAGCGGGCGCTGGAGCGGTACGGGCCCGCGCGGCGGCACCTGCAGGAGGCGCTCCGCATCAATCCGTACTTCTCGCCGCTGCAGGCGCGTGCGGCCCGGGCGGCGCTGGAGGAGCTGGGGGAGCCGCCGGCCGGAGCCGTGCCGGAGGAGCTGAGGAAGCCGCCGGCCGGAGCCGTGCCGGAGGAGCCGGAGGAGCCGTCGGCCCAAACCGGGCCGGAGGAACCGGAGGAGCCGTCGGCCCAAACCGGGCCGGAGGCGGCGGAGGAGCCGTCGGCCCAAGCCGGGCCGGAGGAGCCGGCGCGGGAGGAGTGACGGCGGGTCACGTCTTCGGCTTGTAGTAGAGGGAGAACCGCCGCGCCCCCGGCGGGCCCGACGCGAATCCCACGTACAGCCGCGGCTCGGGGCGGTGCCGGACCGCCAGCCCCTCCGGTTCGCGGAAGTCGAGGGAGCGGCCGGCCTCGGTGCGCCGCCGCCGGAGCAGGGCACCGGTGCGGATGTCGAGGCAGGAGAGGTACGTGTTGCCGTGCCGGGCGGGCGGGTTGGCGGTGGCGTCGTACGCGGTGCCGGCCAGCTGGTAGAGGTGGTCGCCGCACAGGGCGTAGCCCTGGAAGGGAACGCCCGGGTCCGGGTGGGCGCCGGTCTGCGGGAGGTCGGCGATCGGGCGGTCGTAGTCGCGGGCGGTGAAGGCGTCCAGGTCCCAGACGCGGTAGCGGGGCCGGCCGTCGAGCCGGTAGCGGACGGCGATGCGGCCGGTGGCCTGGCAGACCGACGGCTGGTTGTGGGTGGATCCCCCGACCGGGTGACGGACCTTGACGTCCCGGCGGGTGCGGACGGCGCCGTGCGAGAAGCGGAAGCGGGTTACGCCCCGGCCGTAGCCGTCCTCGGCGTGGGCCTCGGTCCAGATCCAGAGGGTGCCGTCGGGGGCGTGCTGGACGCCCATGCCGACGCCGTGCCCGAAGCCGTGCAGGTACATGTGGCCGAGCCGTTCGCCGGTGTGGTCCAGCTTGTTCAGACACAGGTCGCCGGCGTCGGCGCCGCCCCGCCGCAGCTGCAGGACGTACAGGTGCCGGTGCACCTCGTCGAAGGCGAACGACTGCAGGACCGTCGGCTCCTTCAGCGTGGCCTTCCGCCGCAGCCACCGCACGGCCGGCGCGGCGAGGTCGATGAACTCGTCCATGCTCCACTCCCCCGGATCGTGCGGGCGCCCCCGTGGCGCCCGCACGACCGGAGAGGCCCGGCCGGCCCGCCGCGGTTGCGGGCCGGGCGCGCTCAGAGGTTGCCGCGCCGGGCCTGCTCCCGCTCGATCGCCTCGAACAGCGCCTTGAAGTTGCCCTTGCCGAAGCCCATCGAACCGTGCCGCTCGATGAGTTCGAAGAAGACGGTCGGACGGTCCTGGACCGGCTTGGTGAAGATCTGCAGCAGGTAGCCGTCCTCGTCGCGGTCGGCGAGGATCTTCAGCTCGCGCAGGGTGTCGACGGGCACGCGGGTCTCGCCGACCCACTCGCCGAGGGTGTCGTAGTACGAGTCGGGGGTGTCCAGGAACTGCACCCCGTGCTCGCGCATGTGGCGGACCGTGGCGACGATGTCGTTGGTGGCCAGCGCGATGTGCTGGACGCCGGGGCCGCCATAGAACTCCAGGTACTCGTCGATCTGCGACTTCTTCTTCGCGATCGCGGGTTCGTTGATCGGGAACTTCACCTTGCGGGTGCCGTCCGCGACGACCTTCGACATCAGCGCCGAGTACTCGGTGGCGATGTCGTCGCCGACGAACTCCTTCATGTTGGTGAAGCCCATGACCTTGTTGTAGAACTCCACCCACTCGTTCATCCGGCCGAGTTCGACGTTGCCGACGCAGTGGTCGATGGCCTGGAAGGTGCGGCGGGCGGGCGGGGCCGTGATCGGGGCGGCGGCCACGTAGCCGGGCAGGTAGGGGCCGTCGTAGCCGGAGCGGTCGACCAGGGTGTGCCGGGTCTCGCCGTAGGTGGCGATCGCGGCGAGGACGACCGTGCCGTGCTCGTCCTTCAGTTCGTACGGCTCGGCCACCGAGCGGGCGCCGTGCTCGATCGCGTGGGCGTACGCGGCGCGCGCGTCGGGCACCTCGATGGCCAGGTCGATGACGCCGTCGCCGTGCTCGGCGACGTGCCGGGCGAGGAAGCGGCCCCAGTCGGTGGCCGGCTTGATCACCGAGGTGAGGACGAAGCGGGCGGAGCCGTTCTCCAGCACGTAGCTCGCGGTCTCGCGGCTGCCGTTCTCCGGTCCGGAGTAGGCGACCAGCTTCATGCCGAAGGCGCTGGAGTAGTAGTGCGCCGCCTGCTTGGCGTTGCCCACGGCGAAGACGACCGCGTCCATTCCCTTGACCGGGAAGGGGTCGGCCTGCCGTACGGTCGTGTCGGGAGTGTGGTGTGTGGTCTGCGTCATACCGGCAGACTGGCCCGGCCCTGCAAGGTGCGCAATAGTTTGCGTTCCGGCTGGGCAATCTGCCCAACCCCACGGCCGTATGGGCGGCTCATCTGTACAGGGTGACCACTGCGGGAGGCAGCCATGGCGATCGATCAGCTGGACGGCCGGATCATCCTGCTGCTCGCGCGGGAGCCGCGGATCGGCGTGCTGGAGATGTCCCGGCGGCTGGGGGTGGCCCGGGGCACCGTGCAGGCGCGGCTGGACCGGCTCCAGTCGAACGGAGTCATCCGCGGCTTCGGCCCCGAGGTGGATCCGGCGGCGCTCGGCTACCCCGTGACCGCCTTCGCCACGCTCCAGATCCGGCAGGGCCAGGGGGCCGACGTGCGGGCGCACCTGGCGACCGTGCCGGAGGTGCTGGAGCTGCACACCACCACCGGCACCGGGGACATGCTGTGCCGGCTGGTGGCCCGCTCGAACGCCGATCTCCAGCGGGTGATCGACCGGGTCGTCGGTTTCGAGGGCATCGTCCGGGCCGCCACGGCGATCGTCATGGAGAACCCCGTTCCGCTGCGGATCATCCCGCTGGTGGAGCAGGCCGCGCTCGGCGAGTGAGCCGCCGCGGCGCGGGCCCCGCGGGGGCCGGGCCCGGGGGCGCGGGGCGCAGGGGCTCGGGGGCGTGGGGTGAGCGGGCAGGGACTCCCGGGAGCACCCGGGCAGCCGGCGCCGGCGGCTGCCCACGGCGCCCGCCGGCACGCCGGTGCCGTCCTGCCGTGGCCTGGCGTGACCTGCCGTGGCCTGGTCGCGGCGACCGTGCCCGGCGTGGCGTGCCGGCCGGGGTGGCCGTCCACCGCGGCGAACGGGCCGGGAACCCCGCCACGACGGCCGCCCCGGCGTTCCCGGCCCCGACCGTGCTCGGCCTGCCCGTCCCGGTGGTGGGACCGGGCGTGCCGCCGACGGTGATCGCGCCGGCGCCGTATGAGGCCGGCGCCGTACGGGGCCGGCGCCGTACGCGCGACGCGGTCGTGGGCCCGCGCGGGGCCGACCCGGTGCAGGTGGGCGCGGCCCGGCCGGCGACCCCGTGCCGGTGGTCGAAGGCGGCGGGGCCTGCGGAGGTGGAACCTACGGGGCCGGGGCCTACGGGGGGTGGAACCCGCGGACCGCGGTCAGCGGGGCCGGGGCCTGCGGGGGTGCGGCGGTCTAGCAGCCGGGCACGGAGCCCTTGCCCGTCCTCAGCGCGACCAGCGCGCTCACCGCGCCCTTCAGGGTCGTCACCGGGATCAGCCGCAGCCCTTCGGGCAGCTCGGCCTCGGCGTCCGCGCACTCCGCCTTCGGGACGAGGAAGACGGTCGCCCCGTCCCGCCGGGCGGCCTGCGTCTTCAGGGCCACGCCGCCGACCGCGCCGACCGTGCCGTCGGCGGTGATCGTGCCCGTGCCGGCGATGGTGCGGCCGCCCGTGAGGTCGCCGCCGCTGCCGCCCTCCAGCTTGTCGACGATGCCGAGGGAGAAGAGGAGCCCGGCGCTGGGCCCGCCGACGTCGGCCAGCTTGAGGCTGACCTCGACGTCCTTGCCGTCGAGTCCGAGGTAGCCGAGCGCGGCCTGGGTCGCCGCGTCCTGCGACCGCCTCATCTGCTCCTCGTTGTGCCGCTCGATCTCCTTGACGCTCTCGCCGCTCGGGTAGACCGAGTCGCGCGGCATGACCGCCCGGTCGGTGCGGAACCAGCCGTCGACGACGTCCGGGAGGGTCACGCGCGTGTCCGGGGCGGTCGCCACGATCGTCGTCATCCGCAACTGCCCGCTCGTCTCCCGGGTCCGCGCCCCCGAGATCGTGATCACCGGCGTGCCCTTGTTCTCCCCGAGCACGTCCGCCGTCATCCCCGGCTGCGCCACCGAGAACGGCAGCGGCGCGAACACCGCGGTGGCGAGCAGGGCCGCGACGGGAACGGCGCAGACGGCGAGGGCGCGGGGGCGCGTGAGACGAGAGAGCACGGGATCAATCTAACGCGGGGACGGGAACCGGCCGGCGGCGCGGGGACCGGCCCACGGCGTCAGCGCAGGGCCTCCGCGACCTCCCGCGCCGCCTCCATCACCCGGGGCCCCACCCTCTCCGGCACCACGTCGGCGAGCATCACCACGCCCACGCTGCCCTCGACCCCCGACACCCCCAGCAAGGGGGCCGCGGCGCCGCACGCCCCCGCCTCCAGCTCCCCGTGCGTGAGCGTGTAACCCGGATCCCCCGCGGGCTGCTGCCGCGCCGAGAGGATCGCCTTGCCCGCCGCGCCGCGGTCCAGCGGATGCCGGAACCCGGCCCGGTAGGCGACGTGGTAGTCCGTCCACGTCGGCTCGACGACCGCCACGGCCAGCGCCTCCGCCCCGTCCACCAGCGTCAGGTGCGCCGTCGCCCCGATGTCCTCCGCCAGCGACCTCAGCGCCGGCATCGCCGCCTCCCGCACCAGCGGGTGCACCTGACGCCCCAGCCCCAGCACCCCGAGCCCGACCCGGGCGCGACCGCCCAGGTCACGGCGTACGAGCGCGTGCTGTTCCAGGGTGGCGAGCAACCGGTACACGACGGTCCGGTTCACTCCCAGTTTGTGGGAGAGTTCGGTGACGGTCAGGCCGTGATCGGTCTCGGCCAGCAGTTTGAGGACGCGCAGTCCCCTGTCGAGCGTCTGGGAGGTCTCCGCGGTCACGACGCCCACTCCTTAGTGGTGAGGTCGGCGGCCCCCGTACGGCTGAGTGCGTCACCGAGTCCCGTCGGTGACGCGCACCAGCGGCCGCCGATCGGCTGGCGGCCCGGCCTTGTTCCGGGCTCAGTCGCTTCACGGCTGCGCTCCGCGGCGGCGCTGCCACGGGGCGTGTGCGTAGCGGGACAGTAGCGAGCCGGTCCGCTCAGCGGAAGGCTCCGTCCAGAATCCGGGCGGTGGCCGACGGGAAGTACTTCGCTTTGTCCGGATACGCGTATCAGCCGTGCGCCGCCGCACGCTTCCTGGGCGGCTGCCCCCAGGGACCGCGCACCGCCCAGCGGGGACCGCGCTCAGGAGACCGGGAGCCGCACACCGGGAACCGCGCACCGCCCCACGGGCGGCGCGGGTCACCGCATGCGGGTGGCCCACTCCCGCACCTTGGCGATCCGCTGCCGCAGCTGCCCCGCCGTGGCCTCCGCGGCCGGCGGCCCGCCGCACACGCGGCGCAGCTCGGTGTGGATGACGCCGTGCGGCTTGCCGCTCTGGTGGACGTACGCGCCGACCAGGTTGTTGAGCTGCCGCCGCAGCTCCATCATCTCCTTGTGGGAGACCACCGGCCGTCGCTCGGCGGGCAGTTCGAGCAGGTCGGCCTCCTCGTCCGGCTTCTTGCGGCTGTGCGCGATCTGCCGGGCCTGCCGCTTCTGCAGCAGCAGCTGCACCTGGTCGGGTTCCAGCAGGCCGGGGATGCCGAGGTAGTCCTGCTCCTCCTCGCTCCCCGGGTGGGCCTGCATGCCGAACTCGGCGCCGTTGTACATCACCCGGTCGAAGACGGCGTCGGACTCCAGCGCCTCGAAGGGCAGCATGTCCTGCTCGCCGGTGTCCTCGTCCTGCTCCCGGTTCGCCTCCTCCATCTCCTTCTCGGACTCGGCGTAGGGGTCCTCCTCGCCCTCCTTCTTGGGCTTGTCCAGGACGTGGTCGCGCTCGCGCTCCATCTCGTTGGCGAAGGAGAGCAGGTCGGGCACGGTCGGCAGGAACACCGACGCGGTCTCGCCGCGCCGCCGGGACCGCACGAAACGGCCGACGGCCTGCGCGAAGAACAGGGGCGTGGAGATCGTGGTGGCGTACACGCCGACCGCGAGCCGGGGCACGTCGACGCCCTCGGACACCATGCGGACGGCGACCATCCACCGGTCGTCGCCGGCGCTGAACTCGTCGATCCTCTTCGACGCGCCGGCGTCGTCGGACAGCACCAGGGTCGCCTTGTGGCCCGTGATGTCCCGGATGAGCTTGGCGTAGGCGCGCGCCGACTCCTGGTCGGAGGCGATGACGAGGGCGCCCGCGTCGGGGATGGCCTTCCTGACCTCGGTGAGGCGCTGGTCGGCTGCGCGCAGCACCGCGGGCATCCAGTCGCCGCGCGGGTCCAGCGCGGTACGCCAGGCCTGGCTGACGGCGTCCTTGGTCATGGGTTCGCCGAGCCGGGCCTCGATCTCGTCGCCGGCCTTGGTCCGCCAGCGCATGTTGCCGCTGTAGGAGAGGAAGATGACCGGCCTGACGACGCCGTCGGCGAGCGCGGAGCCGTACCCGTAGGTGTAGTCGGCGGCGGAGCGCCGGATGCCGTCGTCGCCCTCCTCGTACGTCACGAACGGGATGGGGTTGGTGTCGGAGCGGAACGGCGTACCGGTCAGGGCGAGCCGCCGGGTGGCCGGCTCGAACGCCTCCAGGCAGGCCTCGCCCCAGGACTTGGTGTCACCGGCGTGGTGGATCTCGTCGAGGATGACCAGGGTCTTGCGCTGCTCGACCCGGTTGCGGTGCAGCATGGGCCGCACGCCGACACCCGCGTAGGTGACGGCGACCCCGTGGTACTCCTTGCCGAGCGGCCCGGCGCTGTACTCGGGGTCCAGCTTGATCCCTATCCGCGCGGCCGCCTCGGCCCACTGCTTCTTCAGGTGCTCGGTGGGCGCGACCACGGTCACCTGCTGCACGACGTGGTGGTGCAGCAGCCAGGAGGCCAGCGTCAGCGCGAAGGTCGTCTTGCCGGCGCCGGGGGTGGCGACCGCCAGGAAGTCGCGCGGCTGCTCCTGGATGTACTTCTCCATCGCCCCCTGCTGCCAGGCGCGCAGCTTGCTGGCGGTACCCCAGGGGGCGCGGCCGGGGAAGGCCGGGGACAGGTGGTGCGAGGCGGAGCTGGCGGTGGTAGTCACGGTCTCCGTGGAAAAGGTCGGGCGGCTCGGACGGGAGAGCCGCGCGGCTCGGCTGCGTATGACAACCGGGCCACCCTACCGGCGGCCCGGCGGCACCGACGCGCGGACGGCACCGGGTCGCCCGAGGGTGGGACCGACGTCACAACCGCCTCAGCCGTCCCGTGATCCCCGCCCCCTGGCCCGGCTCCGGAGGCCGCGCCGGCGACCGGTTCACGCCTCCCGCTCCCGCAGCCGCGTCGTCACCCAGGCCCCCACCAGTGCCACGGCCGCCATCGGCAGGAACACCGCGGCGAAGGCGGCCGGGCGGGAGCCGGAGGCCTCGGCGGCGGTGTGGGCCACGGTGCCGCCGCCGAGCGCGGCGAAGGCGGCCCCGCCGGCGGCCAGCAGCACGATGTTGGACAGGCCGTCGGAGATCTGCAGGGCGGCGGAGTTGGTGCCGGCCTCCTCGGGGGCGGAGAGGCGCAGCAGCAGGACGCTGGTGGAGGAGATCACCAGGCCCATGCCGAAGCAGCCGAAGGCCCAGGCGACGGTCACCGTCCAGGCGGGCACGGCGTCGACGAGCACGCTCGGCGCCGCGGCGATGGCCGCCGCCACCAGCAGCATCCCGACGGTCATCAGCCGCTCCCGGTACGGCTCCAGGCGCGGCCGGGACTGCACCCACGAGCCCAGCGCCCACGTCCCGCCGCCCGCCGCGAGCGAGAACCCCGCCAGGGTCGGGCTGAGCCCGCGCTGGGTGACCAGCATCAGCGGCACGAAGGACTCCGCGGCGATGAAGGACCCCGCGGCGACCCCGCGCAGCAGCACGACGGAGGGCAGTCCACGGGCCGCCCGGTACGTGCCGCGCGGCAGCAGTCCGAGCACGGCCGGGACGAGCAGCGCCGCACCGGCCGCGCCGGGGAGCAGGGAGGTCCAGCGCAGGTCCTGGGCGGCGTACTGGAGCAGTCCCGCGCCCAGCGAGATGCCCAGCGCCAGCCGGATGCGGTGGCCGTCGAAGGAGGCGGCCGGCTCCTTGCCGGCCGCCGGCCCGGCCGCCCGGCGCCGTATCTGCGGCAGCGCGAGCGCCAGCGGGAACACCACCAGCACCGGGATCCCGACGAACACCCACCGCCAGCCGAGGTGCTCGGTCACCGCGCCCGAGGCCAGCGGGCCGACGACCGACGGGACGACCCAGCTCGCCGCGAACGCCGCCATGATCGCCGGCCGCAGCCGCTGCGGGTAGGCCCGGCCGACGACAACGTACAGCGCGACGATCACCAGTCCGCCGCCGAGGCCCTGCACGGCCCGCCCCAGGATGAACAGCCACATCGCCCCGGCGGTGCCCGACAGCAGCAGCCCGGCCGCGAAGGAGGCGATACCGCAGGTCAGTGCCCCGAGCGGTCCGCGCCGGTCCGACCACTGGCCGGCGAGCACCATCCCGAACAGACTCGTCGTGAAATAGCCCGAGAACGCGAACGCGTACAGCGGCACCCCGTCCAGCTCCCGGGCCGCGACCGGCATCGCCGTCCCGACCGCCGTCGCCTCGAAGGCGATCAGCAGGACGACGGAGACGGTCCCGATGCTCAGCGCACGGTAGGAGCCGCTCAGCACGGTCCTCTCGTCCCGCTCGGCCAGGGGGTGAGCAGGGCATGCGGAGGTGTCCGCGACATCGGTGACATCGGTGTCGCGCGGGTCCGGGGCGGTCATGCCCGCCAGCGTAAGGGCCACAGGCCGCTTTGACCCCTGTCGGGAGACGGTCACGGCCCGGGACCTTGGTCGTACGACCGCCCGCCGGCCGGCCCCCTTCCGTGTTTCGTGAACGGCGTGTGGCAGTCCCGTTGCGGCGGCCCCGGTTCCCTTGAGGCGTGCCCGGCCGTCGGCCTACGGTCGGTGCACCGGGTCCGGAACGGCGAAGCACCCCAGGGAACTTCGCCCCCGGCACGGCCGTGTGCCCGAGCGGTTGAGGGGCTCGCCTGCAAAGCGAGTTACACGGGTTCGATTCCCGTCACGGCCTCTGCTCTCCTTCCCCTCTCCTCGAACAGGAGCACAACCCCTGGCGCCCTCCGGGTGTCCAGGACATGACCGGGCGGTCAAGACCCCGGTCGTCGTGCTTTCCGTTCCGAGGAGTAGACCCGCCGTGCGCCAACACCTCCGCCCCTCGGCAGCCGTCGTGGCCGCCGCCGCGATCGCCGCCGCCGTTCCCGTAGTCGCCGCGCCCGTGGCGCACGCCGAGGAGGCCGGGCCCGCCCTGGTGGTCTCGACCCTGCCGCGCACCGCCTTGAAGCCCGGCGAGGTGTACGACGAGTCCGTCACCCTCACCAACAAGGGCACGGCGGCCGTGGACGGCGTCACCTTCCGGGTGCGGCTGACCCGTGGCCTGGACTTCCCCGAGCCGGTCGAGGGCTGCACCTACTCGACCGTCGGCGACCAGGTCAGGCAGGCGCTGTGCGCACTCGACACGGTGATCGAGCCCGGCGCCTCGATCACCACGCCCGTACGCTTCAAGGCCCTGCCCAAGGCACTGATGGAGGCCGTCGAGTACGGCACCGGGCCCGCCGGTGAGGCCCCGGCCGAGGGGTTCGGCGACAGCCACCGGCGCCTGACGCTCACGGCGGACAGCTCGGCCGACCTGGTCGCGGTCGGCGACCGGACCGAGGCGCTCCCCGGCGACCGGCAGTCGGTCACGGCGACGCTGCGCAACGACGGCCCCGGCTGGGTCCAGGACCAGGAGAGCGACGACCTCCCGGCCCTGCTCGTGCAGATCCCGCCGGGCACTAAGGCCGTCGAAGTGCCCCGGGAATGCGCGCCGTTCGGCATCGACGGCCCGAGCGGGCCGCAGGGGACGCCGGGCAAGCCGAAGTACGTCTGCTGGCGCACCGGCGGCGTGGTGGAGGTCGGCGAGTCGCTGTCCTACACCTTCGTCCTGAAGATCGACGACACCGCGCGGGACACCGAGGGCGTGGTGAAGGCGACCTCCGTCTACGACATCGCCCCGAAGTACGACGACAACCCCGCGAACAACACCGCGCGGATCAGCGTCGACCTGCCCGACGACAACGAGCCCGGCCCGAGCCCCACGGGGGACGCGAGCACCGGCGGCAAACCGGCGGACGGCGGCTCCGGCACGGGCGGGGGCGGCAACGACCCGCAGGGCCAGGCCGCCGGCGGCACGGGCTCGACGGGCTCGGCCTCGGCGGGCACCCCGGCCGGCGGTTCCACGGGCGGCTCCGTCGGCGGCAACCTGGCCGCCACGGGCTCCGACGGCGCCCCGCTCCTCGCCGGCGCCGCGGCCGCCGTCGCGGCGCTCGGTGGTCTCCTGGTCCTCGCCGTACGCCGCCGCACCGCCGTCAAGCCGTCCTGACCGGCCGGGCCGTCCCGACCGTCCTGACCGGCCGGGCCGCCGGGGCGACCGTGCTCCGGGCCGGCCGGCCGGTCACGGCCCGGGGCGCGGCCCCGGCGGACGTGGCCGGTCCGCCGCGTCGCGCCCGGCCCGGCGCCTCACAGCGCCCCGCCCGCCCCGTCCCGGGACAGCTCCGTCCAGTGGGGCCGGTCCGTGTCCGGCGTCGTGCCGGCCGGGCCGACGGCGGACAGTGCCTGGAGCATCGCCATCGCCAGCTGGTCGCACCTGTCGGTCGTCAGCGCCTGGCCGGAGCCCTCGTCGACGGCGTGCTCGCGGTGCAGCAACCAGAGGGTGAAGGCGAGGGTGGAGATGTCCTTGCTGAGCGGGTGGAGGACGGCCTCGGATTCGCTCCAGCCCAGAACGGTGCCCGTCGTCCCGTCGACGACCAGGCTGTTGTCCTCCACCAGGTGGCCCAGGCGTATCAACCGGTCGGCGCGGGCCGGGAGCCGGCCGGCCGGGAACGCGCCGGGGCGTTCGTCCTCGTAGTACTCCGTCAGGGTCCGCGGCGGCATGTCCGGGTCCAGGCCGAAGAGGAAGCCGTTTTCCGGCAGGCCCGTCTCGCGCAGGAAACGGCGGGTCGGCTCGTGCGTGAGGGTGGCGGGGAAGTCGACGTCCTCGAAGCGTGCCACCCCGCCGCGGCCGAACTCCCGCTCCAGCAGACGGATCGGCAGGTCCAGGGCCAGCCCCGACCTCGTCCCCGGGCCGGCCGCGAGGGCGAGGGGGCGGATCAGGGCCGCCATCCTCCGCAACGGCGGCACCCGGCCGTCCGCGCCCTCCTCGAGGAGCGCCAGCAGCCGGCGCGACGCCCCGGCCACCGCCCCGGCCCCGAAGCGGCCCGCGCGGGCCGCGAGCTGGCCGCGCAGCCCGGCCAGTTCGTCCGTCGCCGCGGCGAACCGCACCAGCGTCAGCAGCGAGGGCGCGAGCGGACGGTGGTCCATCAGGTCGGGGCGGTCGTGGAAGAAGTACGCCGCCAGGCCCTCGCCCGTCGCCCCGTCGAGCGGCACCGGCCCGCTCTCCGGCCCGGCCGGGCCCGCCGGTCCCCCCGTGACCAGCCGGTCCCGCAGCCCGGCGGCCGGCCGGGCGCCGGACTCGCCCGCTGGGACCGCCGCGGACCACAGGCCCTCCCGGCACAGCTCCGCGAAGCCCGGCACCCCGCTGTGGCCCGGCACCCCGCTGTGGCCGGGCGGTGCGGGGAGGGGCGGCCGGGGGCGCGCCGGCGCGTGCGTGCCGCACGGAGCCAGTTCGTCCTCGACCGGTGTGATCGTCGCCGTGCCCGTGCCGGTGCTGCTCATGGTTCCCCCGCGCCTACGTGTTCCAGTCCCCGTGCCCCGCGGCCCCGGGCCGAAGCCACCGCCCCGGGGCAGGACGGGCCCGCCCGTCCACCGGGCCCGGCACCCGTCCACCACCACTCGGAACACTACGCGCCACCACTGACAACGCCCCCGAATTTCGGAATGCCCGGACCGGCGCCCCACCTTCAAGGACGCTCGAACCACCCGGCCCGTTGCCTCCGGGCCAGGATCACCCGCGCCGTCTCACCCACCGTCAGGTCCGAGGCGTCCGGCCCCGGTCCGGTCCGCGGGGTCCGGGCCCGCGGCGCCCCGTCCGGGTCCTCGCCGGGCGCCGTGTCCCGCACGACGCCGCGAAGCCGGCCTCGGCGTACGCGGCCGCCGTGGCCACCGGCAGCCGCTGCCGCGACCGGAACCGGGCCTCCCCCTCGCCGCCCGTGCCGGCGCCGGCCTCCCGGCCGTCATCACGCCGGTGCCGAGGACGACGCCCTCCGTCAGGTGCCGGCCACCACCGCGGCCTGTGGCCGGATCGGCAGGCGGTTCACCGGGCGGCCCGTGGCGGCGCGGACGGCGGAGGCGACGGCCGCCGGGGACGCCACCACCGGCACCGCGCTGACCGCCTTCGCGCCGAACGGGGCGACCACGTCCCGTTCCTCGACGAGCTTGACGATCCGGATGTCGGGCGCGTCCAGCGCCGTCGGGAGGGCGTAGCCGGTCAGGTCGGGGTGGCGGACCAGTCCGCGCGGGGTGCGCAGGTTCTCGGTGAGCGCGATGCCCACGCCCTGCGTCACGCCCGCCTCGATCCGGGCCTCCAGCTGGGCCGGGTTCAGCACCCGCCCCACGTCCTGCGCGACGGCCAGTTCCACGACCCGTACCGAGCCGATCTCGATGTCGACGTCCACCACCGCGCGGATCGCGCAGAAGGACAGGCCCACGAAGGCGTCGCCCTGGCCGGACTCGTCCAGCGGCTCCGTCGGGTGCGGGCGGCACTGGGCGGTGGCCCACAGTTCCTTGCCGTCCAGCGCCTCCGCGACGGTCGTCGAGAGCACGCCGTCGTACGAGGTGATCTTGCCGTCCGTGATCTGCAGCAGCTCCGTGGACATGCCGAACTTGTGCGCCAGGGGCTGGAGCAGCTGGGTGCGGACCATCTTGGCGGCCCGTTCCACCGCGCCGCCCGACACCCAGGTGTGCCGGCCGCGGCAGCCCGCGCCCGCCGGGGGCTGGTCGGTGTCCACCGGCGCCACGTGCACCTCGTCGACGCCGAGCGTCTCCTGGACGATCTGCCGGGCGAGGGTGGTGAAGCCCTGGCCGGTCTCGACGGCCGCGCACAGCACGGTCGCCACGCCGTCCTGGACCTTCACGGTCGCCGTGGACACCTCGTCCGCGCCCTCCGCGCCGAGCATGTGCACCATGCCCAGGCCGTAGCCCACGCCCCGGCGCACCGCGCCCGGTTCGCCCGCGCCCTCGGGCCCGCCGGGCAGCAGCCACTCGTCCTCGGGGGTGTCCTTGGGCAGCGGCGGCAGGGGGTGGTCCCGCACGGCCTGGAGCAGTTCCGCGACGGGCGCCGGGCAGGTCACCGTCTGGCCCGTCGGGAGGACGTCCCCGGTGGCCATGACGTTGCGCAGGCGCAGTTCGGCCGGGTCGAGGCCGAGCTTCTTCGCCAGCTTGTCCATCTGCGCCTCGTAGGCGGCGCACACCTGCATGGCGCCCTCGCCGCGCACATGGCCGGAGGGCGGGTTGTTGGTGCGCACGGCCCAGCCCTCGATGAAGGCGTTGGGGACGACGTACGGACCGCAGGCGAAGGCGACCGCGGCGGCCAGGGCGTCGGAGGAGGTGTCGGCGTACGCGCCCGCGTCCAGCAGGATCTGCGCCTCGACCTTGACCAGCTTGCCCTCGGCGTCGGCGTGGTGGCGGTAGCGCAGCAGGGTGGGGTGCCGGTGGGCGTGGCCCAGGAAGGACTCCTCGCGCGTGGCGGTGAGTTTCACCGGGCAGCCGGTCCTCAGCGCGAGCAGGCCGAGCGGGAGCTGGAAGCCCTGGTCCTCGCGGTCGGCCGTGGCGCCGGGGACGCCGGTGACGACGATCTTCACCCGTTCGGGTTCCAGCCCGTAGCAGGCGGCGGCCGTGTCGCGGTCGGTGTGCGGGTCGGTGGAGGCCAGGTACAGCTCCACGCCCCCGTCGGGGCGGGGCACCGCCAGGCCCGCCTCGGCGCCGATGGGGGCCGGGTCCTGGCGGCCGATGCGGTACAGGCCCTCGACGACGACCTCGCCGTGCGCCTCCGGGTCGCCGTGGCGCAGCGGGATGTGCCGGATCAGGTTGCCGTCGGGGTGCAGCGGCTCGGCCTCGAAGGCCCTCTCCGGGTCGGTCACCGGGTCGAGCACCTCGTACTCGACGATGACGGCGGCGGCGGCCATCCGGGCGGTGTCCGGGTGGTCGGCGGCGACGGCGGCGATGGGCTCGCCGTGGTGGCGCACGACCTCGGAGGCGAAGACCGGGCGGTCGGCCTTGCCCCGGCCGTGCAGCGGGGTGCCGGGGACGTCCTCGTGCGTGACGACGGCCCGTACGCCGGGCATCTCGCGCGCGTGGGAGGTGTCGATGGACACGATGCGCGCGTGCGCGTGCGGCGAGCGCAGCACCGCGCCCCACAGCAGGCCCTCGGCCCACAGGTCGGCGGCGTAGGGGAAGGTGCCCTCGGTCTTCGCGCGCGCGTCGGCGGCCGGGAGGGAGGCGCCCAGGCCGTGCGGGATCGGTTCGGGGGCGGGGACGGCCTCCGCGGGCTGCGCGGCCTGCGCGGTGGCTGCTTCGTTGCTCACGCCTGGCCTCCGTCCTGGCCGTAGGGCTGGTCGTGCGGTCCGGGGGGCTGGAACGCCGCGGGGTGGACGCCGCCGGCTCCGGGACCCGCCTGGTGGGGGATACGGGGTTCGCCGGCGTCCGGCTCGGGCTCGTCGGCGCCGGCGGTGTGCGCCTCGCGTTCGGCGACGACCTCCTGGACGGCCCGCACGACGCCCCGGTAGCCGGAGCAGCGGCACAGGTTGCCGCACAGGGCCTGGCGGGTCTCCAGCTCGGTCGGCGCCGGGTTGCCCTCCAGGAGGTCGTGCACGGTCATCGCCATGCCGGGCACGCAGAAGCCGCACTGCACCGCGCCGCACCGGGCGAGCGCCCGCTGCACGTCCGACGGCTGCCCGTCGACGGCCAGGCCCTCGACGGTGCGGACCTCGCTGCCGGCCGCGGTGACGGCCGGCACCAGGCAGGAGGCGACCAGGCGTCCGTCGACCTGCACGTTGCAGGCCCCGCACTCGCCCTGCGAGCAGCCGTCCTTGGCGCCCGCGAGGCCGAGGCGCTCGCGCAGCACGTACAGCAGCGACTCGCCGATCCAGGCGTCGGTGACGGGGCGGTCGGTGCCGTTGACGCGCAGCACGTACGAGGCGAGGGGGTGCTCCTCGCCCGGGGGCGCGTGGGCCGCGTCCTGCGGCGCGTCCGGGACCGGGGCGTCCGGGACCGGGGCGTCCGGGACCGGGGCGTCCGGGGCGGGGGCCTCCTCGTGCAGGGTCCGCCCGTGCGGTTCCGGCTCGTGCGCGGCCTGCTCGTGGGCCGCCTGTTCGTGCGCGGCCTGTTCGTGCGCGGCCTGCTCGTGCGGTTCCGGCTCGTGGGCCGCCTGCTCGTGCGCGGTCGCCGAGGACGGGTCGTCCTGGCCCGGGTCGTCCTGGCCCGGGGCGTCCTGGCCCGGGGCGTCGGGGCCGCCGGACGCGGCGGCCGTCGCGGGGCCGTCGGCGGCCTCGGGGCCGTGTCCCGCCTCCGGGGCCTCCGGGGACCGCACGGCGTCGGCGGCAGGCTCGGCGGGGCCCTCGGCGGCCTCGGCGGCCCCTGGGGCGTCCTCGGGGGCCTCATCGGGCCCGGAGGCCGGCTGAGGGGCTTCGGGGGCGGAGGGGGCCCCCTCCTCGGGCGGCTGCGGGGCCGCGTGCCCGGCCGCGTCCTGCGCATACGGCTCGGCGGGCGGCTGGGGGGCGTGCCCCGCCGCCTGCTCGGGCCCGCCCCGGCCCGGCTCCCCGTGCGCACGGCCGTCGTAGGCCTGGCCCTGGTGCGCGTAGCTCTCCTGCCCGCTGCCGTCGGGGGCCCGGTCCTCGTGCCCGCTGCCGTCGGGGGCCCGGTCCTCGTGCGCGCTGCCGTCGGGGGCCTGCCCGTCGTGCGTCCGGGCCTCGTGCCCGCGACCGGCCGCTCCGGACGGCCCGGGGGCGTGTTCCACCGTGTGCGGCCCGTCGCCCACCTGCTCGGGGGCGTGACCGCCCGCGGCCTGCGGGGACGCGTACCCGGGCGCTCCCGTCCGCTCGTGCGCGGGCCCGGCGCCGGCCTGCTCGTGCCCGGCCGGCGCCCCCTGCTCCCACGGCTGCCCCGGCGCCTGGGGCGCCCAGGGCGCGGCGGCACCGCCCGGCAGGGTGGCCGGGGGCGTCCCGCCCCACTGCTCGACCAGCGCGGACGTGGTGAACTCGCCCGACTCGTCCGGGAGGTCTCCCCCGGCGACGGGGATGGACCACTGCCCGGTCACGTCGTGCCCGGGCGCCGGCGCGGCGGTCTCGGCGGCCGTGGCCTCCTGGAAGCCCCACTGACCGGTGACGCCGGGGTCGTACGCGAACTGGTCGTGCGCGGTGTGCTGCTGCGCCCCGGCGTGGGGGTCGTCCCGCCGGCCGTGCTCGTGGTGGGCCGCGTCCGGACCGTGCTCGTAGTGGACCGCGTCCGGACCCTGCTGGTGGTGGGCCGCGTCTCCGCCGTGCGCGGGGTGGGCCGCGCCGCCCGCGTGCTGCTGAGGGACGGCGCCGGCGCCGTGCTGCGGGTGCCCCGCGTGCGGGTCGTGCCACTGGGCGCCGTCGACGGGCGCGCCCGGCACCGGCCAGGTGCCGGGTGCCGCGGGGTCGGTGCCGGCGGCCGTGGCGGGGGCGACCGTGATCTGCGGCGGCACGTAGCCGTGGCCGGGCGCGGCCAGGGGGCTGTCCGCGCCGGCCAGCAGGGCGTCGATGCCCCCCTCGGGGAGCTTGACGAAGGCGGTGGCGCCGTCGTCGTAGTCGCCCTGCGGCAGCGGGTCCCAGCGCCCGCCGCCCCGGGGCGTGCCCTCTCCGTGCTGGTCGTCGGTCACGACAGCGCCCTCCCCAGTGCTCGTCGGGCCAGCGCGGCGACGGTGCGCCGCAGGTGCAGTACGGCGGGCGGAAGCGGCGGTACGGAGCCGTCCTCGGCCGGGGCCGGATCAGGGATGCAGGCGGCGGCGACGTACTCCCCGAAGGCGCTCAGCGCCTCCGGCACGATCGCGCGGCTGTTGTCCCAGTCGATGAGCTGGGCGACCCAGTGCTCGGCCTCCAGGGGGCGCAGCGGCATCGGCGCTATGGCGCCGACGGCGCACCGCACGCCGCGCCGGGCGGGGTCGAGGACCAGGGCGACGGAGGCGACCGCCCGCCCCGGGCCCGTACGGCCGGTCGCCTTCAGGAAGACCTGCGGGGCGTGCAGCAGCGGCACGCGCACGTACCCGATGAGTTCGCCGGCGCGCAGCATGTCCACCCCGGCCAGCAGGTGCGACACGGGGATCTCCCGGCGGGCTCCGCCCGGGCCCGCGACGATCAGCGTCGCCTCCAGGGCGGCCAGGACCGGCAGCGCGTCCCCGGTGGGGGCGGCCGTGGCGATGTTGCCGCCCAGGGTGCCCGCGTTGCGGATGTGCGGCGGGCCCGCGGCGCGCGCGGCGGCGGCGAGCGCCGGGATGAGGGCGGCGAAGTCGGGGCGGCCCATGCGCGCGTGCGTCAGGCCCGCGCCGAGCAGCGCGTGACCGTCCAGGTACTGCCAGCCGCGGATCTCGCTGATCCGGCCGAGCCCCACCAGCGCGGCGGGCCGCAGCTGTCCGGAGTTGACGGCGGCCATCAGGTCGGTGCCGCCCGCGACGGGCACGGCGGCCGGCATGGCGGCGAGTGCCGCCACGGCCTCGTCCAGCGTCGTGGGCAGCGTCACGGCCTGCGCCGCCTGCGGTGCGTGCGTGGTCAAACCGGCTTGCCCCTTCCCGCTGCCCCACCTGGTCCCACCTGTGTTGCCGTACGGTACGTGCTGACAGGGCGGACGTGGCAACTCTGGCACATCTTCGCAAGAGCCGAGGACGGGGGTCCGCTAGGAGGCATTCGCCCACCTCATCGGGGAGATGGTCCGTTTTCGCACCGCTCCTCCGGTGCATACTTATTGGCACTCTTCGGTGGTGCTTGCGTTCTTTTCCCGTGACGTGTTCGGGCCACCGGACGCGTGAGCGCTACCGGTCGGGGGGCGTGCCGTCGATCGGGCGCCCCAGGACGCCCGGTCGCTTCTGCCAGGGCAGGGGCCCGGTGGGCGGCCGGTAGGCGACGCCGAGGGCGTCGAGCCGCCGGTAGTGGGCGGTCATCCGCCGCTCGAAGTCGGCGAAGTCCCGTTCGGCCGGGGCGGGCAGGTCGCTCCAGGCCACCTCGGCGAAGGCGGCGAGCCGGGGGAAGGCCTGGTAGTCCACGCGCGCGGGGTCCTCCATCACCTCGGTCCACAGGTTGGCCTGCGCGCCCAGCACGTGGCGGGCCTCCTCGGGCGTCAACTGCGGCGGCACCGGCTCGAACCGGTAGACGTCCTCCAGGGTGCGCACGTACCCGATCGGGACGGGCTCGTCGGGGCCCGCGTCCTGCCGGTGGTCCAGGTACACCTGCTGCTCGGGGCACATGACGACGTCGTGCCCGGCCCGCGCGGCGGCGATCCCGCCGGCGTACCCGCGCCAGGAGGACACCGCCGCCCCCTCGGCCAGTCCGCCCTCCAGGATCTCGTCCCAGCCGATGAGCCGGCGCCCGCGCGCGGCGAGCCACCGGCCGAAGTGGCCGGTGAACCACGCCTGGAGCCCGTCCTCGTCCCCGAGCCCGAGTTCCCGGATGCGCGCCTGGGCCGTGGGCGAGATCCGCCACTGGTCCTTGGGGCACTCGTCGCCGCCGACGTGGACGAACCGCGAGGGGAACAGTTCCAGGACCTCCTCGAAGACGCCCTCGTAGAAGCGCAGCGTGGTGTCGGTGGGGGCGAGTACGTTCGGATTGATCCCCCAGGTGTCCCACACGGTCAGGGCGGTGGTGTCGACGACGTCGGTGTTGCCGAGTTCCGGATAGGCGGCGATGGCGGCCTGCGAGTGGCCCGGTACGTCGATTTCGGGGACGACGGTGATATGCCGCTCGGCGGCGTACGCGACGATCTCCCGGATGTCGTCCTGGGTGTAGTAGCCGCCGTGCGGTTTGTCCTCCCACAAAGGTGAGGCCCGGTGGCCGATTTTCGTGCGCGCCCGCCAGGAGCCGACCTCCGTCAGCCGCGGGTGCCGCTTGATCTCGATGCGCCATCCCTGATCGTCCGTCAGGTGGAAGTGGAGGACGTTGAGTTTGTGCGCCGCCATCAGATCGAGGTAGCGCAGGACGCCGTCCTTGGGCATGAAGTGCCGGGCGACGTCGAGCAGCAGGCCGCGCCAGCCGAAACGCGGGGCGTCCTCGATCACCTGGTGCGGGATTCCGTACCGGGCGCCCGGCCGTACGGGGGCCCTGCGGAAGGCCTCCGGTCCGAGGAGCTGACGCAGCGTCTGAGCGCCCCAGAACACCCCGGCCGCGCCACCGCCGACGATCTCCACCCCCCGGCCGGCGACGGCGCGCAGCCGGTACTCCTCGGGCCCCAGGGCCCGGTCGAGGCGGAGCCGGACGGCGTCCCGGGCGTCCTCGGGACCGGGGCGCAGGGGCAGGCCCAGGGCCGGGCCGAGCACGGCGCGCAGCCACCGCTCGGTGGTGCCGGTGCCGGGAGCGGCCCACAGGGTGGTGTCCGCGGTCAGCGGGACGACGCGGCGCGCGGGCGCGTCGACGGCGCGGGGCGCCGGGACGAGGTCGGTGGTCGAGGGCACGTCAGTCCTTTACCGCTCCGGCCAGTCCGGAGACCAGCCGTCGCTGCACGAGTACGAAGAAGACCAGCACCGGAATCGTCATCACCGTCGAGGCGGCCATGACGCCGCCCCAGTCGGGTTCGTCGGGCTTGTAGAAGACCAGCAGGGCCATCGGCAGGGTCGACCGGGAGGTGTCGCTGATGATGAACGACTTGGCGAACAGGAAGTCGTTCCAGGTGGAGATGAAGGAGAACACGCTGGTGGCCACCAGACCCGGCAGGACGAGCGGGAAAAGGATCTGCCAGAGGAATCTGGCACGGCTCGCCCCGTCGATGTACGCGGCCTCCTCCAGGGCTTCGGGAACGGCTTTCACGAACCCCCGCAGCATCCAGATCGCGAAGGGCAGCGAGAAGGCGATGTGGGGCAGGATCAGCGCGCCCAGCGTGTTCAGCTGACCGGCGTCCCGCATGACGAAGAACAAGGGGATGGTGAGCGCCTCCACGGGCACCATCTGGGCCACCAGGAACATGATCAGCAGGGTGGTCCGGAAACGGAACCGGAATCGCGTCACGGCGGTCGCGGCGAGAAATGCGATCAGGGCGGAGGCGACCACGACACAGCCCGCCACGACGAGGCTGTTGAGGAAGTAACGGCCGAATTCCTGCTGCCCGAAGACGCGCCGGAAGGACTCCAGCGAGGGGGCCGCGGTCCACGGTCTCGGCTCGGCCGACTCGATCTCGCCGGCCGGTTTGAAGGCGCCGAGCACCATCCAGTACAGCGGGAAGGCGACGAGGGCCGCGACCAGCAGCGCGGACGCCTCGGCGGCCAGCCGCCCGGGCCGCCGCACCAGGCCGTGCAGAAGATTCACAGTTCCTCCCCCCGGCGGCGCAGCAGCCGCAGGTAGACCAGGGTCACGGCGAGCAGGATCAGCAGCATCACGACGCCGATCGCCGAGCCCAGGCCGTACTGCGAGGACGCGAAGGCCTGCTGGTAGGCGTAGACGTTCAGCACCAGGTTCTGGCCGGCGATGCCGCCGCCGTTGGTCATGACGTAGATCTGGGTGAAGACCTTGAAGTCCCAGATGACCGACTGGATGGTGACGACCACCAGGATCGGGCGGAGCATCGGGGCGAGCACGGACCGCCAGATCCGCCACTGCGAGGCGCCGTCCAGGGCGGCGGCCTCCAGCACCTCGGCCGGGACGGCGCGGATCCCGGCGTACACCGTCACCATCACGAACGGGAAGGAGCACCAGACGACTTCGAGCAGGACGAGGAAGAAGGCGCTGTAGCGGCCGTACGTCCAGGAGAAGTCCCCGATCCCGAGGAGCCGGTTCACCGGGCCGAAGTCCGGGTCGAAGAGGAACAGCCAGACCGTGGAGCCGGTGACGGCCGGGGTCGCCCACGCGCCGAGCGCGGCCAGCATCAGGGCGAGCCGCGGCACGGCCCGCACGCGCGTGAGCAGCACGGCCAGCGCGCAGCCCACCGCGAGGGTGGAGGCGACACAGGCCGCGGCGAACACCACGGTCGCCAGCAGCACCTGCCGGAACCGGTCGTCGCGGAAGACGTCGGCGTAGTTCCCGAACCCCCGGAAGACGGCCGGCTCGCCACCGCTGACCTGCGCCTGGGTGTACTCGAAGAGCGAGATCAGCCCGAGCTGGCAGACCGGGTAGACGAGCAGCCCGCCGAGGACGACGAGAGCGGGCGCGAGGTAGAGCCAGGGAGTGCCCCCGCGCCCCGGGGGGCGCGGGGCCGTGCCGGACGTGCGGCTGCCGCCGCGCGGGCGCGACGGGCCGCGGACGGCCCGCACCCGCCGGCGCTTCGCGGCCTTCGGGCTCATGGCCGGCGCCGTCATCCGGCGGAACCGAAGGCGTCGTTCATCTTCGCGGCGGCGTCCTCGGCGGCCGCGGCCACGCTCTTCCGGCCGCTGACGACCTCCTGGAACATCGTCGGCAGGACCTGGGAGGAGTCGATCCGCGACCAGGCCGGCGAGGCGGGGACGAACCGGGTGCCCGCGGCGAGGGTGCGGACGAAGGGCTTCACGAACGGCTCCTTCGCCGCCGCCTGCTGCCGTACGTCCGTGAAGGTCGGCAGGAAGCCCATCGCGTCGAAGAGGCGCCCCTGGGTGCTCTTCGAGGCGAGCCGCTTCATCAGGTCGACGGCCAGGGTGCGGTGGGAGGTGCTCCTGAGGACGCCGATGTTGTTGCCGCCGGCGAACGCCGGGGCGACGGAGCCCGGCTTCACCCCGGGCAGCGGGACGACGGCGTACTTCCCCTTCACCTTCCCGGCCTCCACGGCCGCGTGGCTGAAGTCGCCGCCGATCGCCATGCCGGCCTTGCCGGCGGCGAACGCGGTGACGGTGTCGTTGCCGCCCATGCCCGCGCACTTGGCGGCGGGGCAGTTGTCGTCGGAGAAGAGGGAGGTGTAGGCCTCGATGCCCTTCCGGGCGGCCGGTGAGTCGATGGCGGAGGTGTACGAGCCGCCCTCACCGGTGGCGAGTTCACCGCCGTGGGCCCAGACGAAGGGCATCGCGCCGTAGGTGTAGGCGCCGCCGACGACGAGCCCGTACAGGCCGGGTTCGGCGGCGCGGATCCGGCGGGCGGTGGACGCCAGTTCGGCCATGGTCCTCGGGGCCCGGAGGCCGAGTTCCTCGAACACGTCGGTGCGGTAGTACAGGGCGCGGACGCCGACGTAGAGGGGCGCGCCGTAGACCTTGCCGCCGACGGTGACCGACTGCCGGGCGGTGGGGTCGACGTCCTCGGCCTCGTTCCAGGCGCCGAACTCCTCGCTCACGTCGAGGAGTCCGCCGTCGCGGACGTATCCGGCGGTGTCGGTGTTGCCGAACTCCATCACGTCGGGCGCGGAGCCGGGGTCGTTGAAGGCGGCCTTGACGCGCTGGGCGCGGGTCTCGACCGGGATGTACTCGACGTCGACCTCGGTGCCCTGGTGGGCCTTCTCGAAGGCGGTGACGACCGAGTCGACGACCTTCTCCTTCGGGGCGTTGCCGACCTCCTGGAAGAGCCAGACCCGCAGGGTGCCGGTCCTGTCGTCCCTGTCGGAGGAGGTGGTGCCGGAGGACTGGGGGACGCAGGCGGCGCAGACGAGGAGGGCCGCGGCCAGCGCGGCCAGGCGGACGGGCAGTTTCATGGAGCGTTCCTCCGCGAGAGTGTTGCAACATGCGCAATGACGGTTTCGCTGTGCACAACACTCCGGAGGCTAGAGACCCTGCGAACACGCCGACAAGAGGTCTCCACCACTCTGTGACCGGCCGAAGCACTCCGTGCAACGCCCGGACGGCACAAAGGCCCCCAGGGCACGCGAAACGCACCCTGGAGGCCTCACACCCGCCGGACGGGAAGGGCTACTTGCCGCCGCCCTCGCCCTGGTCGTCGCCGGAGCCCATGGAGTCGTAGATCTCCTTGCACATGGGGCACACGGGGTACTTCTTCGGGTCGCGGCCCGGCACCCAGACCTTGCCGCACAGCGCCACGACGGGGGTGCCGTCGAGGGCGCTCGCCATGATCTTGTCCTTCTGGACGTAGTGGGCGAAGCGCTCGTGGTCGCCGTCGCCGTGGGACACCTGCGGCGTCGGCTCTACGAGGGTCCCCGTACCAGTCCCGCGCTCGGGCTCAAGAGTGCTCATGGCCCCAAGGGTACTGAAAGCCCGCACCCGTCGGCCGGGCGAAAGGGCGGCCCTCAGTTGAGCGAGGGATCGTCGGGGTAGGTGGCCACCATCGCCAGCTCATTGCGCTGGCGGCGCAGCACTTCGCGCCAGAGTCTCTCGGGCGCCGGCGAGGAGACGTCGCCGGGCTCGGACTCGACGACGTACCAGGCGCCCTCCGCCAGCTCGTCCTCCAGCTGGCCGGGGCCCCAGCCGGCGTACCCGGCGAAGATCCGCAGGGAGCCCACGGCGGGGGCCAGCAGTTCGGGCGGGGCCTCCAGGTCGACCAGGCCGATCGCGCCGTGCACCCGGCGCCAGCCCAGCGGGGCGGCTTCCCCGGACGTCTCGCCGGGGACGACGGCGACCCCGAGGGCCGAGTCCAGGGAGACCGGGCCGCCCTGGAAGACGACGCCGGGCTCCCCGGCGAGGTCCGCCCAGCCCTCCAGGATGTCGCCCACGCCCACCGGGGTGGGGCGGTTGAGGACGACGCCGAGGGAGCCCTCCTCGTCGTGGTCGAGAAGGAGCACCACCGCACGGTCGAAGTTCGGGTCCGCCAGGGCGGGGGTGGCCACGAGCAGCCGCCCTGTGAGCGAGGACACCTCGGTCATGCCAGACATGATCCCGCATCTTCCCCTCCCGTGGGGAGGCAATCGGGGGTGCGCGAGTGCGCGCAGCTCAGAGCGGGCGGGTGGCACCCCCGGCGCACCCCGGCGGCCGTGACCCGGTGTGCCCGGCGCGGAACGGTTCGTGTTGTGACACAGCCATGACGCGAACGGGCCGTCCCCGGGCTTACTTGAGGGGGGCCGACGGCCATTAGTCTGTCTCTCCGGCCCCTGCCCAACTCCACGGAACGCGAGATTCATGACCGTCAACGGCGCTGATGACGTACTGCTTGTCCACGGCGGAACCCCGCTGGAGGGCGAGATCCGTGTCCGCGGTGCGAAGAACCTCGTGCCGAAGGCCATGGTCGCCGCCCTGCTGGGCAGTGAGCCGAGCCGGCTGCGCAATGTCCCGGACATCCGCGACGTGCGCGTCGTACGCGGTCTGCTGCAGCTGCACGGCGTGTCCGTCCGCCCCGGCGAGGAGCCGGGCGAGCTGGTGCTCGACCCCACCCGCGTCGAGAGCGCGAACGTCGCCGACATCGACGCCCACGCGGGTTCGTCCCGCATCCCGATCCTGTTCTGCGGCCCGCTGCTGCACCGTCTCGGCCACGCCTTCATCCCGGGCCTCGGCGGCTGCGACATCGGCGGGCGGCCCATCGACTTCCACTTCGACGTGCTGCGGCAGTTCGGCGCGACGATCGAGAAGCGGGCGGACGGCCAGTACCTGGAGGCCCCGCAGCGGCTGCGCGGCACGAAGATCCGGCTGCCGTACCCGTCCGTCGGCGCGACCGAGCAGGTGCTGCTGACCGCCGTCCTCGCGGAGGGCGTCACCGAGCTCTCGAACGCGGCCGTCGAGCCGGAGATCGAGGACCTGATCTGCGTCCTGCAGAAGATGGGCGCCATCATCGCGATGGACACCGACCGGACCATCCGCATCACCGGTGTGGACAAGCTCGGCGGCTACACCCACCGCGCCCTGGCCGACCGCCTGGAGGCCGCCTCCTGGGCCTCCGCCGCGCTGGCCACCGAGGGCGACATCTACGTCCGCGGCGCCCAGCAGCGCTCGATGATGACGTTCCTGAACACCTACCGGAAGGTGGGCGGCGCCTTCGAGATCGACGACGAGGGCATCCGCTTCTGGCACCCCGGCGGGCAGCTGAAGTCCATCGCCCTGGAGACGGACGTGCACCCCGGCTTCCAGACCGACTGGCAGCAGCCGCTGGTCGTGGCCCTCACCCAGGCCACGGGCCTGTCCATCGTCCACGAGACGGTCTACGAGTCTCGTCTGGGCTTCACCTCCGCGCTGAACCAGATGGGCGCCCACATCCAGCTCTACCGCGAGTGCCTGGGCGGCTCGGACTGCCGCTTCGGCCAGCGCAACTTCCTGCACTCGGCCGTCGTGTCGGGCCCCACCAAGCTCCAGGGCGCCGACCTGGTCATCCCGGACCTGCGCGGCGGTTTCTCGTACCTCATCGCCGCCCTCGCGGCCCAGGGCACCTCCCGGGTCCACGGCATCGGCCTGATCAACCGCGGCTACGAGAACTTCATGGACAAGCTCGTGGAACTGGGCGCGAAGGTCGAGCTGCCGGGCAAGGCGCTCGGCTGACCGTCCGCGCCAGGCGCGCGCACGCCGATGGGGCGGCCCCCCGGTGACCCGGGGGGCCGCCCCATCGGCGTCATGGCGTCCCCACGCCGTCCCGTGGCGTACGGACGGCGGGGATCACTTGCCCTTGGCGGCTTCCTTGAGCTTGGAGCCCGCGGAGACCTTCACGCTGTAGCCGGCCGGGATCTGGATCGGCTCGCCGGTCTGCGGGTTGCGGGCGGTGCGAGCGGCACGGTGGGTGCGCTCGAAGGTCAGGAAGCCGGGGATGGTGACCTTCTCGTCCCCCTTGGAGACGACGTCGCCGACGACGTCGGCGAACGCGGCCAGCACGGCGTCGGCGTCCTTGCGGGTCACCTCGGCGCGGTCGGCCAGCGCGGCCACCAGCTCACTGCGGTTCATGTTGTTACTCCCGTGTTCATCTTGCCGTTGAGGCGTCGAAGCCGATGCTGCCAGGGTCCTCGGTGAGTCCCCGGACCCGGGTCCCTCGTCGGACCCTCGCGCCCAGGGACGCATCCTGCCTCTACCTGCGGCGGGAAAGCCAATCCGGCACCCGCAGGAGTCGTGGGAACACTCTTGGGAGTCACACGAGGAGCAGGCCTGAGCCTGGCCGACACGATAGAGGCCCCCGCCGACAGGGCGGTTCCCCGACGCGCCGTCGCCCGGCCGGGCGTGGCGATCCTCACAGGCCGGCGGCGGCCCGGCCCTCGGAGACCGACGCCCCGGCCGCCCTGGCGGCCTCCCGCACCGCACCGGCCACCGCGCCCGCCACCTTGTCGTTGAACACGCTGGGGACGATGTAGTTCGGGTTCAGCTCGTCCTCGGTCACCACGCCGGCCAGCGCCTTGGCGGCGGCGAGCATCATCTCCGTGTTGACCGTGCGGGACTGGGCGTCCAGCAGGCCGCGGAAGACGCCCGGGAAGACCAGCACGTTGTTGATCTGGTTGGGGAAGTCGGAGCGGCCGGTGGCCACCACCGCCGCGCTCTGGCGGGCGATCGCCGGGTCCACCTCGGGGTCCGGGTTCGCGAGCGCGAACACGATCGCGTCGTCGGCCATGGCGGCCACGTCCTCGCCGTCCAGCACGTTGGGGGCCGAGACGCCGATGAACACGTCGGCGCCGCGCACGGCCTCCTTGAGCGTGCCCGTCAGGTTCTCGGGGTTGGTGTTGTCGGCGATCCAGCGCAGCGCCGACTCCGGGGCGGCGCCGACCAGGTCCTCGCGGCCGGCGTGCACGACGCCGTGGATGTCGGCGACGACGGCGTTCTTCACGCCCGCGGCGACCAGCAGCCTGAGGATGGCCGTACCGGCCGCGCCGGCGCCGGACATCACGACCCGCACCTCCCCGATCCCCTTGCCCACGACGCGCAGCGCGTTGGTGAGGGCGGCCAGGACGACGATCGCGGTGCCGTGCTGGTCGTCGTGGAAGACGGGGATGTCCAGGGCCTCGCGCAGCCGCGCCTCGATCTCGAAGCAGCGGGGCGCGGAGATGTCCTCCAGGTTGATGCCGGCGAAGCCGGGGGCGATCGCCTTGACGATCTCGACGATGGCGTCGGTGTCCTGGGTGTCCAGGCAGATCGGCCAGGCGTCGATGCCGGCGAACCGCTTGAACAGGGCCGCCTTGCCCTCCATGACGGGCAGCGCGGCCTTGGGGCCGATGTTGCCCAGGCCCAGCACGGCGGAGCCGTCCGTCACGACCGCAACGGAGTTGCGCTTGATGGTCAGGCGGCGGGCGTCCTCGGGGTTCTCCGCGATGGCCATGCAGACCCGGGCCACCCCGGGCGTGTAGACCATGGACAGGTCGTCACGGTTGCGGATGGGGTGCTTGGACTGCATCTCGATCTTGCCGCCGAGGTGCATGAGGAACGTACGGTCCGAGACCTTGCCCAGCGTGACGCCTTCGATGCCGCGCAGCTTCTCGACGATCTCGTCGGCGTGCCCGGTCGAGGTGGCCGCGATGGTGACGTCGATGCGGAGCTTCTCGTGGCCGGACGCGGTGACGTCGAGGCCGGTCACCGAGCCTCCGGAGGACTCCACGGCGGTGGTGAGCTGCGAGACGGCGGTTCCGCTCGCGGGCACCTCCAGCCGGATGGTCATCGAGTAGGAGACGCTGGGCGCCGTTGCCATGGCCGACTTCCTCTGCTTTCACCGTGTCGCGACGTTGTGCCGTCCGATCGTCGCACCTACCCCTGGGTACGTGGTAGCCGCCCTGGATTGCGGACGTTTTGTTCACAATGGAGGGGCCGACGCGGAAAAGAACTTCCGCGATACGAGAGAAGGCCGGACGAACAGAGGCCCACGTCACATCGTGACGTGGGCCTCTGCCGCGTTCAGTGGCACCGACCCGCCATGCTCGCCTCGCGGCAAGTGGTCGCTCGAAGCGACTAAGGTTGGGCCCGGGGGCTTGGATCGGGCCGGTGCCACACCCAGGCTAACAAACGGATCCGGTAAGGCCATTCCCGGACGAGGGGTTCACAGGAATCAGTCCCTGAGCAGATCCGGCACCCCGTCCGCGTCCGGCTCGTCGCGTTCGCCCGACACCACCGTCAGCTGCTGCGTGGCCCGGGTCAGGGCGACGTACAGCACCCGCAGTCCGGCGGGGCTCTCGTCGGCGATCTCCGCGGGCGACACGACGACCGTGGCGTCGTACTCCAGGCCCTTGGCCTCCAGGCTGCCCAGCGCCACCACCCGGTCGCCGAGCCCGGCCAGCCAGCGCCGGGCCTCCTCGCGCCGGTTCATGGCGACCACGACGCCGACCGTGCCGTCGACCCGGCCGAGCAGACGCGCCGCCTCCTCGCGGACCGTCTCCCCGAGGGAGTCGCCCACGACCGCGAAGCGGGGCTCCACGCCGGTCGAGCGCACCGCGGCCGGCGACTCGGACCCCGGCATCGCCAGGGCGAGCACCTTCGAGGCCAGCTCGGCGATCTCCGCGGGGTTGCGGTAGTTCACGGTGAGCCGGAAGCGGCGGCGCGGACGGGTGCCGAGGGCCTCGTCGCGGGCCTCGGCGGCCTCCTCGGGGTCGGACCAGGAGGACTGGGCGGGATCGCCGACCACCGTCCAGGTGGCGTGCCGGCCGCGGCGGCCGACCATGCGCCACTGCATCGGCGTGAGGTCCTGGGCCTCGTCGACGATGACGTGCGCGTACTCGGTGCGCTCCTGCGCCAGGCGCTCGGCCCGCTCGCGCTGCGACTCCTCGCGCACGGGCATCAGCTCCTCCAGGCCGGTGAGCTGGTCGAGCGGGTCGATCTCGCGCTTCCTGCGGGGGCGGGCCGGGGTGCCGAGGACGGCCTGGAGCTCGTCGAGCAGGGCGATGTCGTGCACGGAGTGGCCCTCCCGTCTGAGCGAGCGGGCCACCTTGCGCACCTCGCCCGGGTTCAGCACCCGCCGGGCCCAGCGGCCCAGCCGCTTCTCGTCGGCCATGGCGCGCAGCACGGCCTGCGGGGTCAGCTCCGGCCACCAGGCGTCGAGGAACGCGAGGAAGTCGTCCTCGGAGGCGACGTCCTCGTCGAAGGAGGAGCGCAGCTCGGCGGCCAGCTCCGGGTCGATGTGCCGGGCGGCCTGGCCGGACTTGTCCCACAGGGCGTCCAGGAGGAGCCTGCGGGCCCGGGGGCGCAGGAGGTTGACGGGCGCGGTGCCGCCCAGGGCGCTGCGCCGGATCCGGTCCAGTTCCCCGGCCTCCAGCTCCAGGCGGCGGCCGAAGGCGACGACCCGCAGCCGGGCCGGCGGGTCGTTCAGTTCCAGGGCGCCGCGCGCGGCCTTGCGGAGCACCTTGAGCATGCGGGAGGAGCCCTTGGCGCGGGCCACCGACGGGGAGTCGTACAGGGTGGCCTCGGCGCCGTCCACCAGCGAGCCGATGGCGCGGACGGCGACCTGGCCCTCCTCGCCGAGGGAGGGCAGCACGCCCTCGGTGTACGCCACGAGCAGCGGGGTCGGCGAGACGATCAGGATGCCGCCCGCGTACCGGCGCCGGTCCTGGTAGAGCAGGTACGCGGCCCGGTGCAGGGCGACGGCGGTCTTGCCGGTGCCGGGGCCGCCCTCGACGTACGTCACGGAGGCGGCGGGGGCGCGGATGACCAGGTCCTGCTCGGCCTGGATGGAGGCGACGATGTCCCGCATGGTGTGGCCGCGGGCGCGGCCGAGCGCGGCCATCAGGGCGCCGTCGCCGATCACGGGCAGCTCGTGGCCGCGCAGGAACGCCTTCAGCTCGGGGCGCATCAGGTCGTCCTCGACGCCGAGCACCCTGCGGCCCTTGGAGCGGATGACGCGGCGGCGCACGACCCGGCCGGGGTCGACCGGGGTGGAACGGTAGAAGGGGGCCGCGGCGGGGGCCCGCCAGTCGATGACCAGCGGGGCGTAGTCCTCGTCGAGGACGCCGATGCGGCCGATGTGCAGGGTCTCGGCGATGTCGGCGGTGTTGTCCGGGCGCACCGCGCCCTCGGCCGGCTCGACGGCGGTGTACGCCCCGTCGGGCCCCTTCTTGCCGTCCTTGCCGGGCAGCAGGTCGATACGGCCGAAGAGGAAGTCCTCGAACTCGTTGTTCAGCCGGTTGAGGTGGACGCCGGCCCGGAAGACCTGCGCGTCGCGCTCGGCCAGCGCGCCTGGTGTGCCGACCTGGCCGCGCCGGGCCGCGTCGCGCATGAGGAACTCCGCCTCGTGGATCTTCTCCTCGAGGCGGCGGTACACCCGGTCCAGGTGTTCCTGTTCGACGCTGATCTCACGGTCGCGGACGGAGTCGAGCGCGGTTTCCTGTTGAGCCTGAGCGGCCACCGGGCCCCCTTCTGACGTGCTGGGCAGCCGTCAACCGTACGCGAAGGGGACCCGGAAAGGCTACGCGTCGACCTCGACCAGCCGCTGGCCGTCGAAGGTCATGACCTCGAAGTGGTCGATCTCGTTCGGCTGCGGGGCGGCGGCGCCCTGGATGTACAGGGGCTGCTTGGCCCGGTCGGTCTTGGCGTCCGGCAGGCCGTAGCCCCAGTCCGGCACGGACCAGGAGGTCAGCGTCCAGCGCTCGCCGTTCTTGCCGACGGCGATGAGCGAGCACTTCTCCGGCCCCTTGACGTTCTTGAGCTCCATGACCGCGTCGGTGCCGTAGGGCTTCTCCTGCAGCGCGATGGTCGCGGTGACCTTGGTGTTCGGGTCGGTGGCGGAGACCTTGTCGGTCATGAGGCGGAAGGCCTCCTTGGCCGGACTCGCCGCGAGCGGCCGGTTGGCGCCGCCGCCACCGCCGCCGCCGTCCGCGCCGCTCGTCGCCACGGCGACGAACGGACCGCCGATGATCAGCGCACCCGCGGCGGCCACCATGTAGAAGCTGCGGCGGCGCTTGCGGGCGCGGTGGTCGGCCACCTCGTCGACGAGTTTCTCCACCACCCGCGGGCTGGGCCTCGCCGACAGCGACTCGCCGATCGCGGGCGTACCGGCGCCCGGCAGGTCCGCGAGCGCGGCCAGCATCGGCTCCATCCCGGCGAGCTCGTCGAGCTGCTGGGCGCACCACTCGCAGGTCGCGAGGTGGGCCTCGAAAGCGGTTGCTTCGGCGTCGTCGAGAATCCCGAGGGCGTAGGCGCCGACGGTCTCGTGCTCGTTCGGCACCGGAGATCCCTGCATGGAGCCAGACATACCCGCACCGCCCGCGCCGAATCCCTGATATCCCCCGTACTCGCTCATCACGCCGTCACCCCCCGCTCCTCCAGTGCCAGCTTCATCGAACGCAGGGCGTAGAACACCCTGGAGCGGACGGTGCCGCTGGGTATGCCCAGGGTCTCGGCCGCCTCGTTGACGGTACGCCCCTTGAAGTACGTCTCGACGAGCACCTCCCGGTGGGCCGGGGTCAGGTCGTCGAGCGCGTCCGACAGCGTCATCAGCCACAGCGCCTTGTCGATCTCGTCCTCCGCGGGGATGACCTCCAGCGGCGACGGATCGACCTCCTGCGGCCGGGCCTGCCGGCTGCGGTGGCCGTCGATGACGATGCGCCGGGCGACCGTCACCAGCCAGGGGCGTACCGATCCGGTCGCACGGTTGAGCTGACCGGCGTTCTTCCAGGCACGGATGAGCGTCTCCTGCACGACGTCCTCGGCGCGCTGCCGGTCTCCGGCGACCAGGCGCAGCACGTAGGCGAGCAGGGGTCCGGCGTGCTCTCGATACAGCGCACGCATCAGCTCCTCGTCAGGCTCCGAGGGCTGGGACATGCGATGTCGGGCCCTCGTTCCACGTTCATTGGCCACGGCCGCATCCTTGCGCACGCCCACCTCCGGTGTCCGGGGGTTCCCCCAGTCGGTCGCTCGACCACCGGTACGCAGGAGGGGGTTGGAGTGTTCAAAGTGAAGTGACAGTTTTCCGCCGGGTGACGTGACGAGCGGGACATGCGGCTACATTCCCCCCGCTCGTTCTTTACATTTCCGACACGGACGGCAGGGGCGCGCCGCCTCCCCCTGCGAGGCCGCAGGCAAACGGCGTGTAATCGAAATCACTTCGACGGCGAGGGCTCAACTTCCATACACAAGCCGCGAAACCGGCATCCAGGGCCTGTCGTCGAACTCCCGTCCGCCCCGCCAGGCGCTAGGCGCGGGCGAGGGCCGCGCGGCGGCGGTGCCGGGCCACCCGTTCGCGGTTCCCGCAGACCTCGCTGGAGCACCAACGCCTCCTGCGTCCCCGGGAGGTGTCCAGGTACACGATCGGGCAGTCGTCGCCGGCGCACTGGCGCAGGCCCGCCCGGGCGACGGGATCGGTGAGCAGGTCGACGGTGTCCCGGGCGACGGCCGCGAGGAGGGCGGCGCAGCCGGGCGGGCCGTCCAACCGCCTCACCAGCAGCCCGTCTTCGCCGAGGACCGCGCGCGGGGCCGGGGGCGCCGGGCGGGCGAGGTCGTTGACGCGGGCGAGCGCGAGGTCGTACGCCCGTCCCCCGGGCGCCGGCCGGGCGCGCACCAACCGGCCGGTCTGGCAGCGCAGTTCCCTGAACCCGGCCAGCCAGGAGGCGTCGGCGTGGGCCAGCGGGGTGCCCGCCGGGACGAGTCCGGAGCCGGCGATCCAGGCGCGCAGCGCCTCGACTGAGTCGAGCCGTTCCCCGGGATGCGTGGTCGACAGGAGGTCCAGGCAGACCCGCCCGGCGTCGAACCGCAGCTCGTGGGGGGCCGTGGCCGTACCCAGTGCCATGTTCCTTTCACCGCCTAGGGGTTCACCCCGGTCGCGAGGGGCCGGTGAGACGCCGGTGGGGGGCCGGGAAACCGTTCCCTCCCACAGTGCCCGCCCGCCGCCGCGCCCGGAACCCCTGCGACGGCCGCGCACGCGCCGGGGCGCGCCCCGGGCGCCGGAGCGGCGCGGGCCGTCACCCGTCCGCGTACTTGGAGCCGGCGGCCGGATCCAGGGCCAGCCGGTATCCCCGCTTGACCACCGTCTGGATCAGCTTCGGCGTCCCCAGGGCCGCGCGCAGCCGGGCCATCGCCGTCTCCACCGCGTGCTCGTCGCGCCCGGCGCCCGGCAGGGCGCGCAGCAGCTCGGCGCGGGCGACGACCCAGCCCGGCCGCCGGGACAGGGCCCTCAGCAGCGCCATGCCGGCCGGCGGCACGGGCCGGAGCTCGCCGTCCACCAGCACCGCGTGCCCCCGGATCTCCACCCGGTGCCCGGCGATCGGCAACGACCGCGCCCGGGCGGGCAGTTCCCGGCACAGCAGCTGCACGAGGGGGCCGAGCCGGAAGCGCTCCGGCTGGACGGTGTCGATGCCGCGGGCCTGCAGGGGCAGCGCGGTGACCGGGCCGACGCAGGCCGGCAGCACGTCGTGGCCGAGGGCGGCCAGCACCTCGGGCAGCAGCCCGCGCTCCTCGGCCCGCGACAGCAGCGACGCCGCGGCGGGCGCGCTGGTGAAGGTGAGCGCGTCCAGGCCGCGGGAGACGGTGGCTTCCAGGAGCCGGTCGACGGGCCCGAGGTCCTCCGGCGGCATCCACCGGTAGACGGGCACCCCCACGACCTCGGCCCCGCCGGCCCGCAGCGCCTCCACGAAGCCGGGCAGCGGCTCGCCGTGCAGCTGGACGGCGACGCGCAGACCGTCGACGCCCTCCTCCATCAGCCGGTCCAGCACCTCGGCCATGGACTCGGACGAGGGCGACCACTCCTCCGTCAGCCCGGCGGCCCGGACCGCGCCCTTGACCTTGGGCCCGCGCGCCAGGATCCGCACGTCGCGCAGCCGCGCCAGCAGGTCCTCGCCCAGCCCCCAGCCGTCGGCGGCCTCGACCCACCCCCGGAAACCGATCGCGGTCGTGGCCACGACGACGTCCGGCGCCTGGTGGACGATCTCCTTGGTGGCCGCCAGCAGCTCGCCGTCGTCGGACAGCGGCACGATGCGCAGGGCGGGGGCGTGCAGGACGGCGGCGCCGCGCCGCCGGAGCAGCGCCCCCAGCTCGTCGGCCCGGCGCGCGGCGGTCACGCCCACGGTGAATCCCGCGAGTGGACCGTGTTCTGGTCGCTGTTCCTGCTCGTCCATGGTGGCTCTCGTCCCGCACTCGAGTCGTCGTACAGGTATCCGTACGGCCGTACCTGCATGCCGGTCGAGCCTGTCAACGGCGCGTGACAGGCTCGGTTCGGCGCGATGTCGCCGGTGTTACGTCACACCTCGGCGTAGCCGAGCTGCGGCTTCGCCCCGGCGGCGACCACCGTACGGCGCCGGGAGGCCGAGCGGCGAAGGTATACGGCCCAGGTCACGGCGAAGCAGACGCCGTAGTAGGCGAGGAAGGCGACGAACGCGCCGGTGCCGGAGCCGGAGGAGAGGAACGACTGCCGGAAGGCGAGGTTGATCCCGACGCCGCCGAGCGCGCCGACGGCGCCGATGAGCCCCATGGAGGCGCCGGACAGCCGGCGCCCGTAGGAGGCGGCCGCCTCACCGGTGAGCCCTCTGGCGTGCGCCTTGGCCTGGAAGATGCCGGGAATCATTTTGAACGTCGAGCCGTTGCCCAGTCCGCTGAGCACGAACAGCACCACGAACGCGACGGTGAACAGCGCGAGCGACCTCTCCACGGAGGCGCCGATCAGGACCGCGGTCGCCACCCCCATGCCGACGTAGTTCCACAGGGTGATCCTCGCGCCGCCGTACCGGTCGGCGAGCCGGCCGCCCAGGGGCCGGATCAGGGAGCCGAGCAGCGGGCCGACGAAGGTGACGTACGCGGCCTGCAGCGGCGTCCGGCCGAACTGGTTCTGCAGCACCTGCCCGAAGGCGAAGCTGTAGCCGATGAACGACCCGAACGTGCCGATGTAGAGGAACGCCATGATCCAGGTGTGCGCGTCCCCGGCGGCGTCCCTGGCGGCGCCGGTGTCGTTCCTGACGTTCTCCAGGTTGTCCATGAACAGCGCGGCGAGGACGGCGGCCACGACGATGAGCGGGATGTAGATCCCGAGCAGCACCCGCGGGCCCCCGCCGGCCCCGATGATCGCGAGCGCGACGAGCTGGATCACGGGCACGCCGATGTTGCCGCCGCCGGCGTTGAGCCCGAGCGCCCAGCCCTTCCTGCGCAGCGGGAAGAAGGCGTTGATGTTGGTCATCGAGGAGGCGAAGTTGCCGCCGCCGACGCCGGCGAGCAGCCCGACGAGCAGGAAGGTGGAGAAGGACGTGCCCGGCTCCATCACCGCGAACGCGGCGACGGCCGGGACGAGCAGCAGGCCGGCCGAGACGATCGTCCAGTTGCGCCCGCCGAACAGCGCGACGGCGAAGGTGTAGGGGACGCGGACGACGGCGCCCACGAGCGTGACCATGGACGTCAGCATGAACTTGTCGGCCGGGGTCAGCCCGTACTCCGGCCCCATGAAGAGCACCAGCACGGACCACATCGTCCACACCGAGAACCCGATGTGCTCGGACAGCACGGAGAGCAGGAGGTTGCGCCGGGCGACCCTCTCCCCGGTCTGCTTCCAGAAGGTCTCGTCCTCCGGATCCCAGTGCCGGATCCAGCGGCCGCCCCTGCTCGGGGGTGCGGGGGCCGTGCTCGGGGCTGTCATGTCGCCTCCACGGTGCTCCGGGGCTCGGGTGTGCCTGGGGAACGGCTGAGTCCCGAAGGTAGGGAGGGCGCGTTTCCTGCCTGTGGCCCTGGGTGACCGGCAGGGAACTTTGCTCTCACCTCGGGCGGGGGCGGGATGAGAGGTCCGGGCGTGCCGTCCGCGCCGCCGCGCGGGGAGCGGCGGCACGGCGGCGCGGCGGTGCGGTGAGGCGGTGAGGCGGGGCGGCGCGGTGAGGCGGTGAGGCGGGGCGGCGCGGTGCGGTGAGGCGCGGCGCGGCGCGGTGAGGCGGCACGGCGGGGCGGTGACGAGCGGGCCCGCCCGGTGCGCCGCGGCGGCCGGTTCCGGGGCCCTCCTCACCGGTGTGCCGGTGAGGAGGGCCCCGGTGCGGGAGGCCGTGCGGTCACCGCCCGGTGTCCGTCACCCGCGGCGTGCCGCGCCCCCCGCACCCCCGCGCCCCGGTTCCGGGCCGTCCGGCCACAGGCGCGGACCGCGCCCGGCGGCCAGGTCCTCCATCCAGCCGAAGCAGAGGACGCAGCCCCCGATCAGCACCCAGGTGAAGGCCAGCACCGGCCAGGGGCTCTCCAGCAGCCAGGAGAAGTGCTGCCACAGCACGTCGATGCCCCACAGCCGGTCCCACATCGTCGCGGCCGCCAGGATGCACACGTTGTGCCACAGGTAGATCGTCACCGCGCGGGAGTTGAGGAGCGTGATCACGCGGTCCCAGCGGCGCAGGCGGCGGGGCCACTCGGCCCAGGAGGGGCTGACGTGCAGGAGCAGCAGGACCGTGGCGAAGGACCACACGCACTGCGCGAAGGGCAGGGCGTCCAGGTCGTGGCCCTCCTCGAAGCCGTGCGTCAGCGCGTACCACAGGCCCAGGCAGGCGATCGCCGGGGCCACGGAGGGGACGACGTAGCCCGGGAGGCGCTTCAGGACGCCCTGCTGGTGGGCCATGCCCAGGATCCAGCAGGCGCCGAAGGTGCTGAAGTCCGTGAGGGCGGAGGGGATCCGCTCGCCGGGCAGGGTGAGGTACCCGAACTCCAGGGCCGCCGACAGCGCGATCGGCGACAGGACCGTCGCCCACGGCAGCGCGCGCAGCGCCTTGAGCAGGAACGGGGAGAGCAGGACGTACCAGAGGTAGGCGCGGATGTACCACAGGGGACCGGCGAGGTCCGAGGCCCAGTCGTCGCCGAGCACGCCGTGGATGCCGGGCAGGCCCTCGGCGTACGGCGGGTCGCTCAGCGGCAGGATCCAGAAGGTGAGGTGCAGCCACCACCAGCCGGGGTGCCCGTCCTCGTCCGGGCCCCAGCCCTGCAGCAGCATGCCGGTCACGCCGATCGCGCCGAGCAGCCACAGCGGGGGCAGCAGACGGCGCAGCCGGCCGCGTACGACCTGCAGGGGCGGGCGTTTCAGGGAGCGGGCCATCAGGTTGCCGGCCAGGGCGAACATCACGCCCATGGAGGGGAAGACCAGCGGCAGCCACGCCCAGCCCGTGAGGTGGTAGAGGACGACGCGGAAGAGGGCGACCGCGCGCAGCAGGTCGAAGTACCGGTCGCGGACGGGCGCGCGGCGGGCCGGTCCGGCCCCGGTCCGCGCGGCCGGGTCGTCCGTGCCGGGCGGCGCGGCGGGTGCGGTCATGTGCGGTGTTTCCCGGGTCGTCGTGGGCGCGGGCGTCGCCGGCGGGTCGAAGGGCGGGGAGGGCGGCGTGCTCACCGGGCCGGCCCGCCGTCCAGGACGCGCTCGCGGGACTCGTCCCGGGTGACGGGCGGGGCGGACACCGCGCCCATCCGCCGCAGCTTCTGCCAGCGCAGCCGGCCCCCGGTGAGGGCGGTGATCCAGGACTGGAGCAGCACGACGTACATCAGCTGCCGGTAGAGGATCTGCTGCAACGGCAGCGAGATGAGCGGGGTGAGCTTCTCGCGGTCCAGGACGAAGGCGTACGCCGCGCAGGCCGCCTGCACGGCCAGCACGCCGAACCAGGCCAGGACCGTCTTCTGCGTCGGCCCGAAGACCAGGCCGTAGACGAGGAACACGTCGATGAGCGGGGCCAGCAGCGGGGCCAGGACCATGAACAGGGAGACCAGGGGCAGGCCCACCCGGCCGAAGCGGCCCGAGGGGCCCTTCTCGACGAGGGCGCGGCGGTGCTTCCAGATCGCCTGCATGGTGCCGTACGACCAGCGGTAGCGCTGGGACCACAGCTGCTGGACCGACTCCGGGGCCTCCGTCCAGGCGCGGGCGTTCTCGGCGTACACCACCCGCCAGCCGTCGCGGTGGATCGCCATGGTGATGTCGGTGTCCTCGGCGAGGGTGTCGTCGCTCATGCCGCCGACGCGCTCCAGCGCGCTGCGCCGGAAGGCGCCGACCGCGCCCGGGATGGTCGGCATGCACTGCAGGACGTCGTACATCCTGCGGTCGAGGTTGAAGCCCATCACGTACTCGATGTGCTGCCAGGCGCCGATGAGGCTGTCCTTGTTGCCGACCTTGGCGTTGCCCGCGACGGCGCCGACGCGCGGGTCGGCGAAGGGCTGCACCAGTTCGCGGACGGTGGACGGTTCGAAGACGGTGTCGCCGTCCATCATCACGATCAGGTCGTGGCGGGCGTTGGCCACACCCCGGTTGAGCGCGGCCGGCTTGCCCGCGTTGAGCTGCCGGATCACCCGGACGCCCGGCAACCGCATCGCCTCGACGATCCGCGCGGTGCCGTCGCTGGAGCCGTCGTCGATGACGAGGACCTCGATCGGGTGGTCGCTCTCCATCAGGGAACGGACCGTGTTCTCGATGCACTTGGCCTCGTTGTACGCCGGGACCAGCACCGACACCGGTTCGGTGACCGGGTGCGGGCCCCAGCGGAAGTCCGGGCGGCGGGTCCGCCGGGCGTGCAGGCCGGACAGCAGCAGCATCAGGCCGAAGCGGGCGAGGACCAGGACGCCGACGGCGGCGAGCCCGACGACCAGGATCCCGGTGATGTTCTCGGAGGCCTTGACCAGGACGATCCAGGCCCTGCCCTTCCACAGTTCGGCACCGGTGACCCGGGTGTGCGCGCTGGGCGCGTCGAGGGCCTCGGTGAGGTTCTGGAACTCGTACCCCTGGCGGTCGAGCCGGGGCAGGAACTTCTCCAGGGCCTCCACCGTCTGGTGGCGGTCGCCGCCGGAGTCGTGCATCAGCACGATCGCGCCCTTGCCGCCCTCGGGCGTGGCACGGCGGATGATCTCGTCGACGCCCGGCTTGCGCCAGTCCTCGCTGTCGGTGTCGTTGACGACCGTGAGGTATCCGCGGTCGCCGATGTACTCCGTCACCGGCCAGGTCCTGTTGTCCAGGGCGCGGGCGAAGGAGGAGTAGGGGGGCCGGAACAGGGAGCTGCGGATGCCGGCCGCGCCCGCGAGCGCGAGCTGGTTCTGGGACAGCTCCCAGTCGATGCGCTTTCTGGACTGGTAGGAGAGGTCGGGGTGGTTGAAGGTGTGCAGCCCGATCTCATGGCCCTCGTCGACCATGCGGCGCACCAGCTCCGGGTGGCGGGAGGCCATCGTGCCGGTGACGAAGAAGACGGCGTGCGCCCGGTGTTCCTTCAGGACGTCCAGCACCTTCGGCGTCCAGACGGGGTCGGGGCCGTCGTCGAAGGTGAGGACGATGCGGTGGTCCGGCACGCGCAGGCTGGTGGTGCGGTCGCCGCGGGTGTCGATGACCGGGCCGCCCTCGAGGATCTCCTGCGGCACCTTGTCCTTGGCCGCCGGCGGCTGGACCCGGTGGTCGGCCAGGATCTCGCTGTGCACGAAGCCGCGCAGCAGGAGCATGGCCGTCAGGGCGACGAGGACGAGCACCGGCAGCAGCAGGCGCATGGGCAGGCGGCGGCGCCGGAAGCCGGCGCGGGCCGCGGTCGCGGGCCCGGGACGGCGGGTGCGGGATGCCATCAGAGGACGTGCTCCGGGGAGGGTGCGGGGGCGGCGGGCGGGGCCGGCTGCCCGGCGGGGCTCTCGGCGGCGGGCGGCGGGGTGGCCTGGCCGCCGGCGACCGTGCCGGTGCCGTCGCTGCCGCCGCCGTCCGGGGTGCCGGTCGGGCCGGTCGTGGGTTCGGCCGTCGGGGTCGGTTCGGGGTCCGGGGTGGCCGACGGGTCCGCCGGCTCGGTCGGCTTCGTCGGAGCCGGGTCGGTCACGCCGCCGCCGGACGGCTTCGGGGTCGCCGGCCGGACCGGGGCCGGGGCGGGGTCCGGGTCCGTGCCCGGCCCGGCGGGGTTCGCGGTGACGCCGGGCACGGTGGCGGCGGCGCCCGGCGGCGGGGTGGTGGCCGTGCCGGTGGGGGGCGTGCCGCCCGGCGCGGTGGTGCCGGTGCCGGCGGGCGGCCCGGACCGCGCGGGCCGCGGCGGGGTGTCGACCTGGCCTGCGGGCCGGTCGTCCTGCTGGCCCGGCACGGGCAGCCAGGGCGCGTCGGAGTTGCCCGACAGCATCGTGGCGACGATGACGACGGCGTAACCCGCGCAGGCGAGGGCCACGGCCATGCCGATCCGGCGGAAGCGGCGGCTGCGGCGGCCGGAGGCGTCGACGAAGACCGGCCCGTCGGAGGAGGACGCGGGTCCGGCGCCCGGTGCGCCGCCGGCCCGGCGCACGAACCCGTCGCCGAGCTGCACGGCGTCGAGCTGGACGGTCACCTCGTGCGGGTCGTGGGTGTGCCCCGCGGTGCCGGCGTCCTGCTGCCAGGGATCGCGGACGTCACGGACGGCGGGGCGGCCGGCCGCCGGGAGGGGGCGGGTCCCGCCCCCGAGGACTTCGGTGTCCGGGCTCCCGGTGGCGGCGGGGGCCGCGCCGGACACGGAGGAGAGCACCTCCGTGGCGGCCTCGCCCTCGCTCTGCCGGGGGATGCCCGGCAGGAGCCGGGTCTCGGCGGCGGAGGCCAGGCGCTTCGCCGCGCCCGCGGCGTCCCCGTCCGCGGGGACCGCGCCCTCGGGCAGGACCTGTGTGTCACCGCGGTCCCGGCCTCTGCCGCCGGCCGGGATCTCCTTGGTGGCGGATGCGGCCTCGGGCCACACTCGTTGGGCGTCTTCTCGCCAATTTTTCACGCGCGCACTTCCCCCCACGGGACGTTCACGGGTACGCATGCGACGTGAGCACCTGCCGCCGGAACGGGCCCCCACCCGTTCCTAGCGCCCCGTTTATCACACTGTGCTCGGGCGTCGAATGTAGCGCACGCGGAGGATGTGTGTTTGCACTGTGCCGATTCGTATCAGCCACGAGACGACATCCGGACCTCAGGAAGACATGGACAGATCATCCATGGCCGGAATCCATCCCCCGGTGGGCCGCCGCAGCCACCCCTCCTCGGCCGCGACCTGAGCCGCCGCCCGTCGAAGCGCGTCGAGCGCGGGGTGCGCCAGCCCTTTGCGCCACACCAGGGACACCGGCGACAGCGGGACCGGGTCGACCAGGGGCCGCAGCACGGTGGAAGGCAGCGGCGGGAAGTCGACCACCGCGAGGATCGGGTGACCGGTCCTCGCCATGATCCGCTGGAACTCCTCGTCCCCGACGGCCAGCGGCACGGGGGGCGCGAGCTCGATGCCCCGCCCCTCGAACAGCAGCCGCGCCAGGTCGGTCCACTCCGGGGTGCGCGGGTTCCCGGCGCCGGCGTACACGGTCTCACCGGCCAGCGCGGCCAGCGGCACCTGCGCCAGGGAGGCCAGCGGGTGGTCCTCGGGCAGGACGACGGCCATCGGCTCGTACCGCACGGGCTGCCGGCACAGGCCCGCCCGCAGCGCCGGGGGCAGGCCCGCGTACCGGCCGAACGAGGCGTCCAGGCGACCCGCGAGCAGTTCGCCGGCGGCGCCGGTCAGGCCGCTCTCGTAGCGGGCCATCAGCTCGTGCTCGGGGGCGAGTTCGCGGGCCCGGTGCAGCACCCGGCGCGGGGTGGCCAGGCCCGGGGAGTTGAGGTCGACCAGCAGCGGCCGGGCCTGCCCGAAGGCGGCGAGCAGCTCGTCCTGCGCCTGGAGCACGCGCCGGGCGTGCGGCAGCAGCCGCTCGCCGTCGGCCGTGAGCGTCACCTGGCGGGTGGTGCGGACGAACAGTTCGGCGCCGAGCTCCCTCTCCAGGCGCCGGACGTCCCGGCTGAGCGCCTGCTGGGCGACGTACAGGCGCGCCGCGGCCCGCGTGAAGTGCAGCTCCTCGGCGACCGTGACGAAGGCGCGCAGGAGGCGGGGGTCGAGGTGGGCGCGTGTCGGGGGTGTGCCGGGCATCCGGCGAACTTACAACGGGAACGCGTGAATCGGTACCGAGCAGGTGTTGGACCCCTTGATCCCCCGGGGGCGACGGTGGACGCATGCCGCAGCCGACCCCGCCACCGACGTCCCCCACGCCCCTGCTCCTCACCGTCACCGGCGACACCCTCGTGGCCGCCGACTTCAGTCCCCGTGTCCGCCGTCGCCCGCCCGGCCCGTACCGCCGTCTCCTCGCCCTGCCGGGCGCCCGGGCCTTCACGCTCGGGAACCTGATCGCCCGGCTGCCGATGGGCATGTTCAGCGTGAGCGCGGTCGTCATGATCGCCGGTGCGCGCGGCTCGTACGCCCTCGCCGGCGCCGTCACGGCGACCGGGCTCGCGGCGACCGCGGTGGCCGGCCCGTGGACGGCGCGGCTCGTCGACCGCCACGGCCAGGCCCGGGTCGCCGTGCCCGCCACCGCGCTGGCCGCCCTCGGCTCCGTCGCGCTGGTGCTGTGCGTGCGTCACGGGGCGCCGGACTGGACCCTCTTCGCCGCGTACGCCGCCACCGCCACGACCCCCAACACCGGCGGCATGTCCCGCGCCCGGTGGGCCCACCTGCTCAAGGGCGACCCCGGGGCCCTGCACACCGCCAACTCCTTCGAGCAGGCCGTCGACGAGCTGTGCTTCATGCTCGGGCCGGTGCTCGCGGCCCTGCTGTGCGGGGCGTGGTTCCCGGAGGCGGGCACGCTCGTCGGCGCGGCGCTGCTGATGACCGGTGTCCTGCTGTTCGCCGCGCAGCGCTCGACCGAGCCGCCGCCCCGGGGGCGCGCCGGGACCGCCGGGCCGCCGCTGCGCGCGCCCGGCATGCCGCCGCTGCTGGCCGTGTGCCTGGCGACGGGCGCGGTGTTCGGGGCGATGGAGGTCGTCACCATCGCGTTCGCGGACGCACAGGGCCACCGGGCGGCGGCCGGTGTCGTCCTCGCCCTGCAGGCGGCCGGCTCCTGCGCGGCCGGCCTGGTGTACGGGGCGATCCGGCCGGCCGGGCCCGCGCGGGAGCGGCTGCCCTGGTGCGTGGCCGCGATGACGGCCCTGCTGACCCTCCCGCTGCTGGCCGCCGCCCTGTCCGGCTCGCTCCCGCTGCTGGCCGGCGCGCTGCTGGTGGCGGGGATGGCGACCGCCCCGACGATGGTGACCACCATGACGCTGGTCCAGCAGTACACCCCCGGCGACCGTCTGAACGAGGGCATGACCCTCGCGGTCACCGGCCTGCTCGGCGGCATCGCCTGCGGCAGCGCGCTCGGCGGCTGGACGGCGGAGCACGCCTCGGCCGCGGCGGGCTTCGGCGTGCCGGTGACGGCGGCCGCGGTGGCGCTCCTGCTCGCGCTGGCGTCGGCGGCGCGCCGCTGAGCGGGCGCCGGAGGACGCCCGCGGCGGCCCGCGTCCGGCGCCCGGTGACGGCGGCGGGGCGGGCCCTGCGCCCCGGTCGCCCCGTCGAATCGCTTCACCGATTCTCGCGCGACCCATTGACGGTCCCACGACCCGCGCATACCTTCCCCCGTCGAAGCGCTTCGATGCCGCGTGTCGAACCGTTCGACGACACGTGTGGTGCCCGACCTGCCCATCCGGCTCCCCTGGAGGCACGGGATGTTGACGGTACGAAGGCGTGCGGTGGCGGCGGCGGTGATCCTGGCCGGAGCACTGCCGGCGACCTCCTGCGACGCCCCGGACCTCATGGAGGACGACAAGGGCGACGCGACGGCGGGCCTGCTCCCCCGGCAGGGCCTGCTCACCGATCCGACCGCCGAGGCCGCCGGGCGCGGCTGGGACCGGAGGACCGCCCCGGGCGTGCGCACCACCAGCGTGTACGACACCGACGGCGTCATGGGCTCCGGCAAGTGGTAGGGCGTGTCCGGCCACGCCGAGTACGCGCTGGTCCACTACGACAAGGACCTGTTCGAGAGGTACGGCCGCCCCGGGCCGGGGACGTTCGCCGAACTGACCGCCGTGATGGACGCCTTCGTCGAGGAGGGCGTCACCCCGCCGGCCGACGCGGGCGCCGAGTACACGGCCCAGCAGTACCTGTGCCAACTGGCCCTGGGGTCGTGACGGTCCGCGTGCACGCGCCGCTGCCCGGCGTCACCGGCGTCGCCCTCACCCGCTTGGGCGGCGGGCGCGAGGTGCGGGCGCGGGCCGGTACCGGTGTCCTGGCGCCGGAGCCGGGCCGGTGGTGAAGATCACGGACGTGGCGCGGCGCGCCGGGGTCTCCCCCAGTACCGTGTCCTACGCGCTGAGCGGCAAGCGCCCGATCTCCCGGGAGACCCGGCTCCGCGTCGAGGCGGCCGTCCGCGAGCTGGGCTACCGGCCGCACGCCGGCGCCCGGGCCCTGGCCGGCAGCAGGTCGAACGTACTGGCGCTGGTGGCCCCGCTGCGCGCCGGGACCCACGTGCCGGTCGTGATGCAGTTCGCGGTGTCGGTGGTGACCACGGCCCGCCGGTACGACCACGACGTCCTGCTGCTCACGCAGGAGGAGGGCGAGGAGGCGCTGCGGCGGGTGGCGGACACGGCGCTCGTGGACGCGCTGATCGTGATGGACGTCGGACTCCAGGACCCGCGGCTGCCCTTGCTGCGCTCCCTGGGGCGGCCGTCCGTGCTGATCGGCCTGCCCGCCGAGCCGGCCGGGCTGACCTGCGTCGACCTCGACTTCAGGGCGGCGGGCGAGGTGTGCGTGGAGCACCTGGCGCGGCTCGGGCACCGGGTGGTGGCGCTGGTCGGCTCGCCGCCGGAGGTGTACGTACGGCGGACCTCGTACGCCCGGCGGCTCGTACAGGGCTTCACGGCCGCCGCCGACCGGCACGGGCTGTTCTGCGCCGTGCACCCCTGCGGGACGGGCCCCGGTGCGGCCCGCCGCATCGCCGAGCGGCTGCTGCGCGAACAGCCCGCGCTGACGGGTGTCGTGGTCCACAACGAGCCGCTCCTGGAACCGCTGATCGACGCCTTCGAGCAGCTCGGGCGGCGGGTGCCCGGCGACCTGTCCGTCACCGCCGTCTGCCCCGGCGAACTCGCCGCCTCGCTGCGCGTCCCGGTCACCTCCGTCGCCCTGCCGTCCGCCGAGGTGGGCGAGCGGGCGGTGGAGCTGCTGATGGGCAAGCTGGGCGGCACGGCCGTACCGGAGGCGACCCTGCTGGCGCCGCGGCTGACGCGGCGGGCGAGCACGGCACGGCGGGCGCCCGCGTGACGGGGCCGGGACCGGCGCCCTCCTGCCCGGGGGAGGACGCCGGCACCGGCGGGCGGGCGGCCCGGCAGGTGAGGGGCCGCACGGACGCGTGCCCGGTGCCGGACGGCGGTCCGCGTCCGCCGGCGCTCACCCCGCGCCGGCCCGCGGGTGCGCGGGCCGGGTCAGCCGAGCCCCCAGGCCCGCCCGAGCCGGTACGCGGCGCACAGGTCCACGTCGAGGGCGTACGCCCCGGCCGTACCGCACTGCTCCGGCCCGCTGCCGGGATCGACGGGCTGGCCGTGCCCCATGCCGGTGAGGGCGTACGTCTCGACGACGGCGTCTCCGGCCGGGTTGCGGAAGACCTGGTGGGGATGCCCGCCCACGGTGTCGGTGGTGTCCGCCGTCGGGTCGGCTCCGTGGACGTCGGTCCACTGCTCCACCAGGTCCGTCATGGTGGCGGGTGTGACGGTGCGGTCGGCGGTGCCGTGCAGAACGGTGAGCCTGGGCCAGGGGCCCGGGTGGCCGGGCCGCGCGGCCCGCACCCGGTCGCCCCACTGCCGGGGCGTCTGGGTGGCGCCGACGTACATGCACACGTACGGCGACCCGGCGGCCTGCGCGCACCCGTAGGGCAGCCCGGCGACGATCCCGCCCGCCGCGAACTTCTCCGGGTACGCCGCCATCATCACGGCGGTCATGCCGCCCCCGGCCGACAGCCCGGTGACGTACACCCGCGACGGGTCGCCGAGGACGTCGGCGAGCTGCCGGTCGACCATCTGGGCGACGGACGCGGCCTCGCCCCGGCCGCGCTGGATGTCCCCGGTCTGGAACCAGTTGAAGCAGGACGAGGCGTTGTTGGCGCTCTGCTGCTGCGGCAGCACGAGCGAGAATCCCCACCGGTCGGCGAGCTGGAGCCAGCCGCTGCCGGTGCCGTACCCGGCGGCATTCTGCGTGCAGCCGTGCAGGGCGACGACGACGGGGCGCCCGGCGGGCAGCCCGTCGGGCACGTAGCGGATCATGCGCAGGGCGCCCGGGTTGGAGCCGAAGCCGGTGACCTCCTGGAGGGAGGCGGCGGCGGCCCGGCCGGGGGTCAGGAGGGTGGTGATCAGGGCGGCCAGCAGGGTCGCCAGGAGGATGCGGCGGTCTGCCGCTCTGGTCTGGGTCATGGGGAGGGACCGTAGAAGCCTGAACGATCCCTCGGTATGTTCTCGGACCCCACAAACACAACGAGGGCCCGGTGGCGCGCAGCCACCGGGCCCTCAACATGGAGATTGTGGAGATGGCGGGAATCGAACCCGCGTCCAACGGTGTGGAACCAGGGCTTCTCCGTGTGCAGTCCGCTTCGCTTTTCTCGGCCCCGGAGATCACGCGGACAAGTCTCCGACGGGCTCAGTCACTGTGTGGTTTCCCTCTTCACCCCGTGACCGGGATCGAGGTTTAGTTCCCTAGCTGATGCCAGGATCCGGGTCGGGAACAGCCCCGGGCTGACACTCCCTTAAGTAAGGGGCAGTTGCCTAGCTACCTGAGATCAGGCAGCGAGGGCGAACTGCGTCGCCTTGGGAGAATCGCTCTTGATAGTGGCGATTATTTTTTTCGGCCTGTGGTTTACGAGATCATGGCCGCTTCCTCGACACGCTTCCCCTGCTTCGACAGCCGCTGTCGAAACCGATCATCCCCATGTTGATTTCTCAAGGTGCGCACCCGCTGTGAGGTGCAGGTGCCATCTTACGTGACCGACGTCCGTCGGTGCCACCGTGTTTCCGGCGGTCACCCGTCGTCGTACCGGGTCCAACGCGGCCCGGCCCCGGCACATTCCCGGCCCGGCGCGCTAGGCGCGGGCCTTGCGGCGCACCGCCGACATGGCGCGCTCAGCCTCGCGCCGGTCCTGCTTCTCACGGAGGGTCTGGCGCTTGTCGTACTCCTTCTTGCCCTTCGCCAGCGCGATCTCGATCTTGGCCCGGCCGTCCTTGAAGTACAGCGCCAGGGGCACGATCGTGTGACCGGTCTCCTGGGACTTGGACTCCAGCTTCTCGATCTCGTGGCGGTGCAGCAGCAGCTTGCGCTTGCGGCGGGCGCTGTGGTTGGTCCAGGTGCCCTGGCTGTACTCCGGCACGTGCACGTTGTGCAGCCAGGCCTCGCGCCCGTCCATCTGCACGAACCCGTCGACCAGCGACGCCCGCCCCTGGCGCAGCGACTTCACCTCGGTCCCGGTGAGGACCAGACCGGCCTCGTAGGTGTCGATGATGAGGTAGTCGTGCCGCGCCTTCTTGTTCTGGGCGATCAGCTTGCGCCCTTTTTCCTTAGCCATAGTGCCGCCCATTTTCGCACTGCGCGGGGGGTGCGGGGGAAGTCGATTAACGCGGCTCCCCGGGGCCGCCGGCGGGGCCCCCTATGCCGCTCAGGACCGTCCCGGCCTGCTGCAGGGCGTCCTCGCCGGCCTCCAGGTCGGGCGTGATGCCGCGGCCGTCGACGCTGCGGCCGGAGGGGGTGCGGTAATGGCCGACGGTGAGCTCGGCGACGGAGCCGCCGGGCAGCCGGCCCGGCATCTGGACCGAGCCCTTGCCGAAGGTGCGCGACCCCACCACGATCGCGCGGCCGCGGTCCTGCAGGGCCCCGGTGAGGAGCTCGGCCGCGCTCATCGTGCCCCCGTCGACGAGCGCGACCACGGGCCTGGCGGTGTCGCCGCCGCCCTCGGCGTGCAGGGCCCGCTGCTCGCCCTCGACGTCGTAGGTGGCGACGAGACCGCCGTCGAGGAAGGCGGAGGCGGCGGTGACGGCCTCGCCGACCAGGCCGCCGGGGTTGCCCCGCAGGTCGAGGACGATCCCGGCGCCGGCCGGGGCCCGCCGCACGGCGCCGCGCACCCGGTCCCCGGTGCCCTTGGTGAACGCGGCGACCTTGATGACGGTGACCCCGCCGGCGAGTTCCCGGACGGTGACCGGCTCCGTGGACAGGCGGGCCCGGCGCAGGGTGACGTCCCACACGCGCGTGCCGCGCTGCAGGCCGAGGCGGACGGTGGTGCCGGCGGGCGCGTCGGTGGTGTCGCCCCGCAGCAGGGAGACGACCTCGGTGACGGGCCGCCCGTCGACCTCGTGCCCGTCGACGCTGCGCAGCCGGTCGCCCGCGCGGATCGCGGCCTCGGCGGCGGGCGACCCGGCCCGCACCCGCGTCACCTCGATCCGGCCGTCGCGCTCGCGCCGCGCCCACAGGCCGACGCCGGTGTACCGGCCGTCGAGGGCCTCCTCGAACTCCTCGTACTCGTCCGGGGAGTAGACGGCGTCCCACCGGTCGCCGCTGCGGCTGACGGCGCGCCGCGCGGCCTCCACGGGGGACTTCCCCTCGGCCATCGCCTCCTCGGCCGCCCTGGCGACGTCCGCGTGGCGCCCGGCGGGGACGGCCGCACGGACCGCGTCCGGTGCGGACTTCCGGTCGGCCTCGGGGAGGGTGCCGGTGGCGGCACCGGCGACGAGCACACTGGTGAACACGAAGGTCAGGGCGGCCCCGCGGCGTAGGCGGCGGGGCTGACAGAACAGGTCACGACCTGACATGCCGGTGAGTCTAGGACAACGCGAGGGGCCGTACGGCGCGTTGACCGCACGGCCCCTCTTGGCATGCGTCACACCTTCAAGTACTTGCGCAGCGCGAAGAACGCGGCCAACGCGGGCATCAGCACGCTCGCGGCCAGGATCAGCGGGAGCTTGGTGACCACGGCGTCCCAGCCCACGAAGTTGATCAGGTTCAGCTTCGAGGACAGCGCCATGCCGTGGTCGATCGTGAAGTACCGGCCGACCACCAGGAAGAGGCACGCCAGGCAGCCGCCGATGAGTCCCGCGACGGCGGCCTCCATGATGAACGGCGCCTGGATGTAGAAGCCGGAGGCGCCGACCAGCCGCATGATCCCGGTCTCCCTGCGGCGGCTGAACGCGGAGACGCGGACGGTGTTGACGATCAGCAGCAGCGCGACGACCAGCATCAGCGCCATCACGCCGAGCGCCGCCCGGTTCATCAGGTTCAGCAGCTCGAACAGGTTGTCCAGGATGCCCTTCTGGTCCTGCACCGACTGCACGCCGTCCCGCCCGTCGAAGGCGGTCGCGATGACCTGGTACTTCTCCGGGTCCTTCAGCTTGATGCGGTACGACTCCTGCATCTGGTCCGGCGTGAGGGAGGCGGCCAGCGGCGAGTCGCCGAACTGCTCCTTGTAGTGCTTGTACGCCTCGTCCTGCGACTCGTGGGTGACCTTGTCGACGACCGACATCTTCTCCAGGTCGGTGCGGATCTGCTTCTTCTGGTCCTCGGTGACCGCGCCCTTGGCGCAGCTGGGGTCGGACTCGGCGTCGCTCTTGTTGCAGAGGAAGATCGAGACGTTGACCTTGTCGTACCAGTAGCCCTTCATGGTGTTGACCTGGTCGCTCATCAGGAGCGACCCGCCGAACAGCGCGAGCGACAGGGCGACGGAGACGATGACCGCGAAGGTCATCGTCAGGTTGCGGCGGAGACCCACACCGATCTCCGACAGGACGAACTGGGCGCGCATGGCGTCTGGTTATGCCTTTCCGTGGAGCGTCTTCAGACGGCGGTCAGTGCTGGTAGCCGTAGACGCCGCGTGCCTGGTCGCGGACGAGGCGGCCCTTCTCCAGCTCGATGACGCGCTTGCGCATCTGGTCCACGATGTTCTGGTCGTGCGTGGCCATCACGACGGTCGTGCCGGTCCGGTTGATCCGGTCGAGCAGCTTCATGATGCCGACCGAGGTCTGCGGGTCGAGGTTGCCGGTGGGCTCGTCGGCGATCAGCAGCTTGGGCCGGTTGACGAAGGCCCGCGCGATGGCCACGCGCTGCTGCTCGCCGCCGGAGAGCTCGCCGGGCATCCGGTCCTCCTTGCCGCCGAGCCCGACGAGGTCGAGCACCTGCGGCACGGACTTGCGGATCTCGCCGCGCGACTTGCCGATGACCTCCTGCGCGAAGGCGACGTTCTCGGCGACCGTCTTGTTCGGCAGGAGGCGGAAGTCCTGGAAGACCGTGCCCAACTGGCGGCGCATGTGCGGCACCTTCCAGTTGGACAGGCGTGCGAGGTCCTTGCCCAGGACGTGCACCTGCCCGTGGCTGGCCCGCTCCTCGCGGAGGATCAGCCGCAGGAAAGTGGACTTTCCGGAGCCGGAGGACCCCACGAGGAACACGAACTCGCCCTTCTCGACCTCCAGGGAGACATCCCTGAGGGCGGGGCGGTTCTGCTTGGGGTAGACCTTGGAGACGTTGTCGAATCGGATCACGGATGCACCACGGGTCGCCGGGGGTAGATGAGCGTGACCATACGCGAACCGGGGAGGACACCGCAGTCACCGACCGGTGTTGTGGGAAGGTTGTGCGCATTTGTGGTGACGCAGGAGTGTCATCCGAGGGGTACGGGGTATCGCGCGCCCGGCCGTGTGCGCCCCGCGGCCGGTGCGTGGCCGGGACCGCCTCCGTGACGGTGCCCCGCGCAGCCTCCGGAGGAACCTGGCACAGTGGAGGGGAACGTTCGCGCCCCCGCGAGCGTTGAGACACAGGGAACCGGTGCAAGGAGGGCGAAGCGCATGACGTACGACCGGCTGGTGTGCGCGAACTGCGCGGCGCCCGTGAGCGAGGGCCGGTGCCCCGTGTGCCGGGCGAACCGCGAGCGGCTGCAGCAGGAGAACTTCTTCGCGGGGCTCACCCCTGTGACGCTGATCGCACTGCTGGCCGTGCTGATCGCGGCCGTGGCCCTGCTGGCCCACCAGAGCGCGTAGGACCGTACCGGAAGGCCGTACGAAGCCGCCTCCTCCCGGGGGACGACGGGCATGACGAGGGGCCCGGAGCGATACGCTCCGGGCCCCTCGTCGCGTACGGGCCGTACGCGGGCGGCTACCCTCAGGCGGCCGCGCCGCCACGGCCGCCCATCAGGCGCGGAAGCACGCGGAAGCCGACACCGCCGGCGATCATCGTCGCGGCGCCGACCACCAGGAAGGTGGTCTGCGCGGCACCGGTCTCGGCGAGCTCCTCACCGCTGCCCTGGGCCGACGTGCCGGCCGCCGGGGTAGTGTCCGAGCCGGTGTCGGTGAGGGCCGACGAGCCCTGCTCCTGGGTGGAGGTGCCGGAGCCGCCGTCCGGGTCGGCGGCGTTGCCGCCACCGTTGCCGTTGCCACCGCCGTTGCCGGGGGCGGTCGGCTCGACGGTCGGCTCCTCGGGCTCGGTCGGCCCTTCGGTCGGCTCCTCCGTCGGCTCCTCGGGCTCGGTCGGCTCCTCCGTCGGGTCGGTGGGCACGTCCGTCACGGGCGGGTCGGTCGGGACCTCGGTCGGCGGGTCGGTGGGGACCTCCGTCGGCGGGTCGGTCGGGGTCGGCGACTCGTCGGCGCACAGTACGCCGAGCAGGCAGTCCTCGGACTCCGTGGCGGATGCCGCGCCCGCGGCGGTCAGCGAGGCACCGGCCGCGATCACGGCGCCGGCCGCGATGCGCGCGACGCGGATCCGCGTCTTCTTGGTCATGGGTTGCTACCCCCAGTAGCTGAATCGTCAGTGAGGCGGCGCCCGGGGCCGTGATCGACGGAGGTAGCTGCAGTGGAAGCCCCCCGGTTCACATGCGCCCCAGAGATACGCATGCCACGCTTCACCCTTCCCACTTTTCAAAGCAACGTCAAGGCCGTTGCGTGCGCGATGCCCAAGTACGAGCGTTTTGCGGGATGTTGGAGCCTGTGAGTGTGATGTAAAACCCAGACATCCGGCGCGGAGCCGACAGGGGGCCCGGAACGCGACAAGGCAACTGCCGCCAGGAAGGCGGCAGTTGCCTTGTCGACAAAACGTTCTTCGCGCTTCGCGCCGTTGCCCGGTGCTGCCCGGTGCTGCCCGGTTACTTCTCCCGCTGCTTGCGCCAGCGGATCCCGGCCTCGAGGAAGCCGTCGATCTCACCGTTGAACACGGCCTCGGGGTTGCCGACCTCGTGCTCGGTCCGCAGGTCCTTGACCATCTGGTACGGGTGCAGCACGTACGAACGCATCTGGTTGCCCCAGGAGTTGCCGCCGTCGCCCTTGAGGGCGTCCATCTTGGCCTGCTCCTCCTGGCGGCGCCGCTCCAGCAGCTTGGCCTGGAGCACGTTCATCGCGGTGGCCTTGTTCTGGATCTGCGAGCGCTCGTTCTGGCAGGAGACGACGATGCCGGTCGGGAGGTGGGTGATGCGCACCGCGGAGTCCGTGGTGTTCACGCCCTGGCCGCCGGGACCGGAGGACCGGTAGACGTCGATGCGCAGCTCGGACTCGTCGATCTCGACGTGGTCGGACTGCTCGACGACGGGGAGCACCTCGACACCGGCGAAGGAGGTCTGCCGGCGCCCCTGGTTGTCGAAGGGCGAGATGCGCACGAGCCGGTGCGTGCCCTGCTCGACGGAGAGGGTCCCGTAGGCGTAGGGCGCCTGCACGGCGAAGGTGGTCGACTTGATGCCGGCCTCCTCGGCGTACGACGTCTCGTAGATCTCGGTCTTGTAGCCGTGCTGCTCGGCCCACCGCAGGTACATCCGCTGGAGCTTCTCGGCGAAGTCGGCGGCGTCGACGCCGCCGGCCTCGGCGCGGATGTTCACCAGCGCCTCACGGGCGTCGTACTCGCCGGAGAGGAGGGTGCGCACCTCCATCTCGTCCAGCGCCTTCTTCACGGCGGCGAGTTCGGCCTCGGCCTCGGCCCGGGTGTCCGGGTCGTCCTCCTCCTCCGCCATCTCGAACAACACGGCGAGATCGTCGATCCGCCCGCGCAGCGCCTCCGCCTTCCTGACCTCGGCCTGGAGGTGGGAGAGCTTGCTGGTGATCTTCTGCGCCTCGTCCGGGTTGTCCCACAGGGACGGCGCGGCCGCCTGCTCCTCGAGCACGGCGATGTCTGCCCTCATCCTGTCGAGGTCCAGAACGGCCTCGATCGACTCCATGGTCGAGGAGAGGGACTTGAGCTCTTCGGATACATCGACGACTGCCACGCATCCAGCGTAACGGCTCCGCCGGCCGGCGAGCGCCGGGCCGCCGGCGCCCGGACGGCGGGCCCCGGCGGCCGCGGGGCCCGGCCGGGACGGCCCCCGGCGCGAGGGCCCGGCCGGGAGGGGAGCCCCGCCGGGGCCCCGGATCCGCCGGAGGAGGACCGGGAGGGCGGGGCGCCGCCCGGGCACCGCGGGTGAGGGCCGGGGTGAGCCGCGGGCGGAACCGCCTCCCCCCGGCGACCGCGCCGGCGGACGGGCGAGGCCCGAGGCGCCGGGCCCCGGGCAGGGTCGGTCCGCCGCGGCCGGTGGGCGGGGTCAGGGGAGACCGCGGTGGGTGGGCGGGGTCAGGGGGAGACCGCGGTGGGCGGGGTCAGGGGGAGGCCGGGGCCGAGTTCCTCGTGTCGTGGGGGGTCGCGTCCGCGTCGTCGCCGGACGTCGCCAGCCAGGTGCCGAGGCCCACCGCGGCGACCAGGGCCACCGCGCCCGCCCCGAGCGCCACCCGGCGGCGCCGCGCCGCCGCCCGGTTGCGGGCGGAGCCCGGACGGGGCGCGCCCGCGGCACGCGGGGCCCGGGCCGTGCCACGCGCTCCCCCGGCCAGCTCGTCCGGCCCCGGCACCCTCATCGACGTGTGCGTGTCCCGGTTGGAGTCGGCCGGCTTCGCTCCCGGCACCAGCGGGACCGCGCCCCGGCGCCGCACCCGCTCCCCGGTCCCCGGCTCGGGTCCGGCGGCCGGCGGCTCCTCGCGCGCCTCGTCCGCCTGCGCGGTGTCCGGCTCGTCCACGTCCAGCGGCGGCATCCCCGCCAGCATCGGCAGCAGCTCCCGCAGCCGCGCCGCCAGCTCGGAGGCGCGCAGCCGCGAGGCCGGGGCCTTGGCCAGGCACTGCACCAGCAGCTGCCACAGCTCGTCCGGGATGCCCGGGAGCGGGACGACCCTCTCGGTCACGTGCCGGCGCAGCACCGCGCCCGGGTGGCCGCCGCCGAACGGCGTGAAGCCCGCCAGGAGTTCGTACAGGACCGTGGCGAGCGCGTAGATGTCGACGGAGGCCCGCGGCGGCAGGCCCTCCACGATCTCCGGCGCCAGGTAGTCCGGCGTGCCGATGATCTTCGTGGCCCGGGTGCGGCGCGGCGTGTCGATGAGCTTCGCCACGCCGAAGTCCGTCAGCAGCGCCCGGTGGGAGCCGCCCGGGCCCAGCGGGCCCTGCATGTCCAGCAGGACGTTCTCGGGCTTGACGTCCCGGTGCACGACCCCGGCCGCGTGCGCCGCCGCCAGCCCGTCCGCGACGTCGGCCACGATCGCGACCGCCGCCTCGGGCGCCAGGCGCCGGTCCCGCTCCAGCCGGGTGCGCAGATCCGTGCCGCGGACGAGGTCCATGACCAGTGCCAGGTCGCTGCCGTCGACGACGAGGTCGCGCACGGAGACGACGTTGGGGTGCTCCAGGCCGAGCAGGGCAGTCCGCTCCTGCACGAAGCGTCCGACGAGCTCCTCGTCGGACGCGAGGTCCTCGCGCAGCAGCTTGATGGCGACGGGGCCCTCCGGCCCCTCGCCCAGCCACACCGTGCCGGCACTGCCCCGCCCCAGGATCTGGTGGGCGGTGTACCGGCTGCCGATCTTCCGTGCCAAGGCTGCTCCTACCGACGCGTGTTGTCGTTAAAAACTACGCGTCCGGCGAGCCGGCCTTCACGGCGGAGGCGGAAATCACCCGCCGGGTGTCGACAAATCCCCTGAGTCGCCTCCCGGGAGCCGCTCCCCCGGACGGAGCCGCTCCCGGATCCGCTCCCGGAGCCGCTCCCCCGGAGTCACTGCTGCGGCGAGCTGCTGCCCAGGTCCTCGATCCAGCGGGTCACGTCGCCGAACCACTCGCTGAGCTGTCCCCAGTAGCTCTTGCCGGTGCCGATCCAGTCCTGCAGCGGGCTCAGCTCCCAGATCAGCCAGCCCGCGACGAACAGGATGACCAGGGTGAACAGGCACCCCTTCAGACAGCCGAGCCCGGGGATCCGCATCGGGTTGGCGCTGCGCTGCCGCCGCTGCCGGGGCTCCCGCGCGGGCCGCTGCGGCTCGGGCGGCGGAGGGGGCGGCGCGTACCGCTGCGGCTGCGGCTGCCGGGACCGCTGCGGCGCGTACGGCTGCGGCTGGTGCTGCTGCGGGTGGCCGTGGTCGGGCTGGGGCCGGGACCGGCGCTGGGGCCGGCGCGGTTCCTGCTGCGGCTGCTGCGGCTGGCGCGGCTGCTGCTGGGGCCGGGCGACCTGGCGCTGGGGGCGGCGGCGCAGCGGGTCCTCGTCGGGGTCGAGGTACTGCACCTGCGTCTGCTCGTTGCGGTCGCGCGCGGCCCGCAGCTGGTTCTGCCAGGGGTGCGGATCCTCGGGCTGACCGGGCTGACCGGGCTGTCCCGGGGGCACCGGCGGCATGACCGCGGTCGGGTCGGCCGCCCCGCGGTGGGGCAGGACGGCGGTGGGGTCGGCGGCACCGGCCGGGGCTCCGGTCTGCGGCAGGACGCTCGTCGCCGCGTTCGGGTCGTACGACCCCGCCCCCCGGGGCAGCACCTGCGTCGGGTCGGCGTCCCCCGGGCCGCCCGGCGTGCCCGGCACGGGCGCGGGCGCCGGGTCGGGCGCGAGGAGCGCGCCGACGTTCTCGGCGGCGGCGATCTGCGCGGAGGTGGCGTGCACGCCGATGCCGTCGGCGACGACCCGCAGGCCGCGGGCGAGGTTGACGGCGCTGGGCCGCTCGTCCGGGTTCTTGCGCAGGCAGCGCTCGATGACCGTCCAGAGGGGGTCGGGGACGGTGGAGGGGCGGCGCGGTTCGGCGCTCAGGTGCTGGTGCAGGACTTCGAGCGCGGAGCCGCCGCCGAACGGCGGGCGGCCGGTGACCAGCTCGTAGAGCAGGATGCCGGCGCCGTAGATGTCGACGGCGGACGTCTGCGGGTGGCCCTCGGCGGACTCGGGCGCGACGTACGCGGGCGTGCCGACGAACTCGTGGGTGCGGGTCAGGCCCGGGGAGTCGGCCAGGCGGGCGATGCCGAAGTCGGTCAGCATCGGGTGCATCCGGCCGTCGTCCTGCTTGAGCAGGACGTTCGCCGGCTTCAGGTCGCGGTGCACCACGCCGTCGGCGTGGCTGGCGGCGAGCGCGTCGGCGATCTGCGCGGTCAGCAGCGCGGCGGCCACGGGCGTGAACGGACCGTTCTCACGCAGGTGGCGGTGCAGGTCGGGGCCGTCGACCAGGTCCATGACCAGTGCCAGCAGGTCCCCCTCGACCACCAGGTCGCGGACCCGGACGATGTTGGGGTGGGTGAGCCGGAGCAGGACGGAGCGCTCCCGCAGGAACCGCATGACGACGTCGGCGTCGTTCGCGAGTTCCTCCTTGAGGACCTTGATCGCCACGGTCTCGCCGGGCTGTCCGGGCACGGCCGCCTCGGCGCCCGCGGTCTCCCGCTGGCGGGCTCGCCAGACGGTGCCCGTGGCGCCGCGTCCGAGCGGCTCCTCGAGCAGGTACTTGCTGCCGACTGGCCGCACGTCACGCGCTCCCTGCTGCTTGCCTTGTCCTGTCTGCCTGTGCTCCGACCCACTGTAGTGCCGTGGCGGGAGGGCCGGGCTGTCGTCTTCCTGCGGGTCTTGCGTACCCGTCCCCGCACACGTTCGAAGGAAAGACGCTCGCCTCGGTCTCCAGGTTGCCGAAAACCGACGTGACCGATCTCAAGCGGTCGCCGGTGTGGCGTCCGGCAGGCATTTTTGCGGGCAGAGCCGACCAATCAAGATCACTTGCCACCGAGCGGCGGGCGCGTTGTCGGTGGCAGGTGCGAGGATGCGTGTCAGTACTGGCCGACGTGCTCACGCGGGGTGGGGGATTCGTGCCCGCGCCCGCGCAGACCCGCGCAGACCCGCGCAGAAGGGACCGCTGACGGCGATGCAGATCCGGCTGACCGTCGTAGACCCGCTGGGCCCGCCCGGCCGGACGGGCCGCGCCGCGAGCTGCGACGTGCTGGTCACGGCACCCGCCGGTACGGCCCTGGCCGCGGTGACGTCCGCACTGGCCTCGGCGGTCGCCGGCGAGGGCGCCGCCGCCCGGGAGGCCGGCGGCCCGGTCGTGCTGTACGCCGGGGCCCAGCGGCTCGACGCCCAGCGCTGCACGCTCGGCGAACCCCCGCTGACCGACGGTGCCGTGCTGTCCGTGGGCGCCCCGGGCGAGCCCGAGCCGCACCCCGAGCTGGACGGCGCCCCGGCCCGGCTGCAGGTCGTCGCCGGTCCCGACGCGGGCGGGGTCCACCTCCTGCACGGCGGCGAGATCCGCGTCGGCCGCTCCGCCGACGCCGACGTCCCGCTCGACGACCCGGACGTCTCCCGGCTGCACTGCGCGGTGACCGTGGCCGCCGACGGCCGCGTCTCGGTCGCCGACCTCGGCTCCACCAACGGCACGACCCTGGACGGCAGGCCCGTGGGCCCCCGTCCGGTCCGCTTCGCCCCGGGCGCGCTGCTGCGCATCGGCGAGTCGGCGCTGCGGCTCGCCCCGGCCGGGGGTGCGGGAGCCCGGGTGCGGACGGCGCCGGACGGGGAGGGGCACGTGCGCGTGTCCGGGCCTTCCGAAGGCACGACGGCTCACCCGTCCCCCGGGCTCTCCGGCACCACCCACCACACCCACGGCTCGGCGGACTGGGCCGCCCCCGGCCCGGCCGCCCCCCGGGGGCACACCCCCGGCGAACCGCACGCGGTCCCGGAACAGGGCGCGGCACCGCGGATCGAGGACCGGGGAGCGGACCACCGGGCCGCCGGGGCACCCGGTGCGTCCGGCCCGGCATCCGCCGGAGGCGGCGCGCCGTGGGTGCGGGCGACCGAGGCGGACGACGCGCGCCGGGCCCCGCGTGAGGAGGCCCCGCGGGCTCCCCGGGGCCGTGGCGCGCGGCAGGCCGTGCCCGGCGACGGCGACACCCCCGCGGGACGTCCCGGAGCGGCGGCCCGCACCGGGGCTCCGGCCGGCGCGGGCACGGTCCCGCCCGCCCGGACCGCCGAGGGGAGCGCCCCGCGCGCGGCGGCTCCCGGGGGCACGGCAGCGGATGCGGCGCCCCACCCCGGACCGCGCCCCGGTGCGGCGGCTCCGGCCGGCGGGGCATCGCACCCACCGGCCCCCGGCGACCCCCGCCCCGGCACCGCGGCCCCCGGCGGCACGGGAGCCTCAGGTGCCGCGGGCCCCCGCACACCGGCCCCCGGCGCCCCGCTTCCCGGCCCGGCCGTCCCGGGCGGCACGCCCCCGGGGACACCGGTCCCCGGCGCACCGGCCGCCCGCACTCCCGCCCGTGACGGCTCCCCCGGCGGTGTGGCGGCCTCCCCCGGCACGGCCGCCGACGGCGCATCCCCTCGCACCGGCCCCGACGGCGGCCGCAAGGGCACCCCTCTGCGGGGCACCGACATGCCCCAGGGCATACGCCGACGCGGGGGCCTGGCGGCCTGGGCGCGGCGGCTGGCCGGGGGGCGCGGGGAGCAGGAGGAGGCCGGGCGCGAGGCGTACGGCGAGGAGCCGGCCGGCGTGGCCGAGGAGCATACGGCCGCCGCGCACCCCGTGCGGGAGACCTGGCCGGACCCGGCCACGCTGCTGCTGACCGCGCTGGGCCCGGGACCGCGGCTGTGGGAGCGCGGGCCGGGGCATCCGGAGGCGCTCGCGGTGCGGCTCGGCACGGCCGACCGGGCGGCGCCGGACGGCACGGGCCTGCTGCCCGCGGTGCCGGTGACCGCCGGGCTGCGCGAGGTCGGCGCGCTGGGCCTGGCCGGCCCGCGTGCGCGGCTCGCCGGGCTGGCCCGCGCGGTGCTGGCCCAGCTCGCCGCGCTGCACTCGCCCGACACCCTGGAGATCGTCCTGATCGGCGCGGACCCCTCCCGCCCCGTGGCGGAGCGCACCGCCGAGTGGTCCTGGCTGGGCTGGCTGCCGCACGTCCGCCCGGGCCACGGCCAGGACTGCCGGCTGCTCCTCGCCTACGACCTCGACCAGGCCACGGCCCGTACCGACGAACTCCTGCGCCGCCTGGAGGACCTCTCGGCGGAGGACCGGCACGGGTCCGTCCCCGGCATCCCGGCGCAGGCCGCCCCGGGCGATCCGGCACACCGGGACCGGTCCCGGGGCGCCGCCCGGCGGCCCTCCTGGGCCCGGGACGGCGACGGGGAGGGGGAGGGCTTCCCGGGGCCGTACACCGTGGTCGTCGTGGACGGGGACCCCGGCGACGACGCCGTGCGCGCGGCGGTGGCGCGGCTGGCCCTGGAGGGGCCGCGCGCCGGGATCCACCTGGTGTGCCTAGCCGAGACGGCCGCCGCCTCCCCGTCGTCACCGGTGACGGAGACGTACGAGGCGGCCTGCGCGGTGTCGCCGGCGTTCCGGGAGTGCGGTGCGGTCGCCCTGCTCAGCGGTGACGTGGCGACGGCCCTGCGGCTGATGCGCGTGGCCCGCACCGGTCCCGCGCGGGCCGCCGAGGCCCCCGCCCCCATCAACCACGGCACCGTCGCCACCGTCGACGCCGTCTCCCTCCCCTGGGCCGAGCGGTTCGCGCGGGCCCTGGCGCCGCTGCGTCCCGAGGCGGCCGCCGACGAGCGGCACACGCGGGTGTCCGCGCCGCTGCCGCAGGCCGCGCGGCTCCTCGACGAGCTGGGGCTCGCCCGGGCCACGCCGGCGTCGCTGATGGCACGCTGGGCGGACGCGGCCGACGACCCGGCGGCGCTCGGCGGGCGGGTGTGCGCCGTGCTGGGCGCCGGGCCGCGCGGTCCGGTCGGGGTGGACCTCGCGGCCGAGGGACCGCACCTGCTGATCGAGGGGCCGGCGGGCAGCGGACGCACGGAGCTGCTGCGGGCGGTCGTCGCGTCGCTGGCCGCCGCCGAGCGCCCCGACCGCCTGGGCATCGTGCTGGTGGACGGCCGCGGCGGCACCGGCGCGGGCGGCGGGCCCGGCGACGGCCTGCGCGTGTGCACGGACGTGCCGCACGTCACCACCCATCTCACCGCCAGCGACCCGGTCCGCATGCGGGAGTTCGCCCAGTCGCTGAGCGCTGAGCTGAAGCGGCGCGCGGAGCTGCTGGGGCGGTCCGACTTCGCCGAGTGGCACGCCGGCCGGGTGCTGTCGGGCCGGCTGGTCGCCCAGCGCGGCACCCCGGCGCGCGGCGGCACGACGGCCGGGGACCCCACCGGCGACCTGGACTCCCCGGCCAGTGCGACGCTGCGGCTGCGGCCGGGCAGGTCCGGGCGGCGGACGGAGGCCGCGCCCCCGCTCCCCCGGCTCGTCGTGGTCGTCGACGACCTGGACGCCCTGGTCTCCCCCGCGCTCGGCTCACCCGGACGGCCCGCCGCCGGATCGGTGATGCGCGCGCTGGAGGCCGTGGCCCGGGAGGGCGAGCGGCTGGGCGTGCACCTGGTGGCGGCCACCGGCCCCGGGGGCCGTGCGGCGCAGTCCGAACCGGCCCGGCAGGCCGCGCTGCGGATCACGCTCGACGCCCCGGCGCCGGGCCGTGCGGGCGTCCCCCTGTTCGAGGGGGGCCGGGACCCCGGAGGAGAACCGGCACCCGGGCGCGGGCGTCTGACCTGCCCGGACGGGAGCGTCATCCCGTTCCAGGGCGGGCGGGTCACCGGCCGCATCCCCCGGACGGCGACGCTGCGCCCCACGGTGGTGCCGCTGGAGTGGCACCGGATGGGTGACCCGCCGGCCCGGCGCCCGGTGCGGGAGCTGGGCAACGGGCCGACGGACCTGGCCCTGCTCGCCAGCGCCCTGGAGCGGGCGGCGCGGGAGGTCGCGGCGGTCAGGGTGCCGTCCCTGCTGTAGGGGACGAGACTGGCCCGGGGGACGGCCGGGTACGGCTGCCCCCCGGCCCGACGCCGCGTCACGACGCGGTCACGATCTCCGCCTCGACGGCCGACGCGCTCTTGCCGACCCGATCTCCCGGGCGTACACCAGATCGCACGGGACAGCGCTCGACGTTCGACGAGGAACGAAGAACGGGGCAGTGATGCGCAGCACGAGCAGCACCATCCGGACACGCAGGTCTCCCAGGCGCGCCACGGCGGGCAGAGCCGCGGCCGCCCTCGTGGCGGGAGCGCTCGCGTTCTCGCTCACCGCCTGCGGCGGAGGCGACGACGACGGCGACGACAACGACACGGGCGGCGGCACCCGGGAGACCACCACCACCGTCACCCTCCCCAAGCTCGACGGGCAGAGCCTGGAGGTCGCCGCCGTGTGGACCGGCGCCGAGCAGGCCAACTTCAAGAAGGTCCTCGCTGAGTTCGAGAAACGCACGGGCGCCAAGGTGACCTTCGTCCCCGCCCAGGACCCGATCGTCAACTTCCTCGGCTCGAAGATCGCGGGCGGCCAGCCGCCGGACGTGGCCCTGCTCCCGCAACCGGGCGCGATCAAGCAGGCCGTCGACCGGAACTGGGCCAAGCCCCTGGGCGGCGAGGCGCAGGAGCAGCTCGCCAAGAACTACTCCCAGGCCTGGCAGGACATCGGCAAGGTCGACGGCAAGCAGTACGGCGTCTACTACAAGGCCGCCAACAAGTCGCTGATCTGGTACAACACCCAGGCCTTCGAGAACGCGGGCGCGAGCGAGCCCAAGACCTGGGACGAGCTGCTCAGCACCGCGCAGACGGTGTACGACTCCGGCGTCACCCCGTTCTCCGTCGGCGGCGCCGACGGCTGGACGCTGACCGACTGGTTCGAGAACGTCTACCTCTCCCAGGCGGGCCCGGAGAAGTACGACCAGCTCGCCCGGCACGAGATCAAGTGGACGGACCGGTCCGTCGCGGACGCGCTGACCACGCTGGCGCAGATCTGGGGCAAGAAGGACTACGTCGCGGGCGGCGCGAACGGCGCGCTGCAGACCGAGTTCCCGGCGTCCGTGACGCAGACCTTCACCGGCGGCGACCAGCCCAAGGCGGCCATGGTCTTCGAGGGCGACTTCGTCCAGGTCAACATCGGCGAGACCGAGGCGAAGGTCGGCACGGAGGCGAAGGTGTTCCCGTTCCCGGCGGTCGGTGACACCGCGCCCGTGGTGACCGGCGGCGACGCGGCGGTGATCCTGAAGGACTCCGAGGCCGCGCAGGCGCTGGCCACCTTCCTCGCCTCCCCGGACGCGGCGACCATCCAGGCCGAGCTGGGCGGCTACCTCTCGCCGAACAGGAACGTGCCGAACGACGCGTACCCGAACGACGTGCAGCGCAGGATCGCCAAGGCGCTCGTCGACGCCGGCGACGACTTCCGCTTCGACATGTCCGACCAGGCCCCGCAGGCGTTCGGCGGCACGCCCGGCAAGGGCGAGTGGAAGGCGCTGCAGGACTTCCTGAAGAACCCGAAGGACGTCTCGGGCACGCAGCGCAGGCTGGAGGCCGACGCGGCCGCCGCCTACGGAGGCTGACGCCATGACGTCGGATCTGGCGGCAGGGGTCCCCCCGACCCCTGCCGCTCCCCAGTCGCGCAAGAGTGTGACGGGCACCCGCAAGACCGTGGCGGCCCTGTTCCTGCTGCCCGCCCTGGTGCTGCTCGGCGCACTCGTGGTCTACCCGATCGGGTACTCGCTCGTCCGCAGCTTCTACGACCAGTCCGGCGACGGCTTCGCCGGGTTCGACAACTACCAGGCCCTGTTCACCGACGAGGGCATCCGCACCGCCCTGAAGAACAACGTCATCTGGGTGGTGTTCGCGCCGACGGTCGCCACCGCGCTCGGCCTGGTCTTCGCGGTGCTGACCGAACGCGTGCGCTGGGGCACGGCGTTCAAGCTGGTCGTCTTCATGCCGATGGCGATCTCGATGCTGGCGGCCGGCATCATCTTCCGCCTGGTGTACGACCAGGACCCTGACAAGGGCGTCGCCAACGCGGTGTGGGTGGGCGTGCACGACACCTTCGCCCAGTCGTCGGCGTTCCCGAAGGCGCACCCGGGCCGCCAGTCGCCGCTGGAGGCGGCCGGCGGGGGCGCGTTCGTCACCAGGGAGCCGGTGCGCGCGGGAGAGGTCGTCGACCTGCCCCTGGTCGGTGTCGCCCCGGACCAGATGCCCGGCGACGCGAAGGACGCGGTGGCGGCGAAGCCCGAGCCGGGCAGGATCACCGGCACCACGTGGCAGGACTTCACCCGCGGCAAGGGCGTCGGCCGGCTCAACGGGGTCGACGCCTCCGAACAGGGCTACGCCGGCATGCGGATCGAGGCCGTCAAGGACGGCAGGGTGGTGGCCTCGGCGACGGCCGCCGCCGACGGCACCTTCACCCTGCCCGCCGCGGCCGACGGCGCGCGGCTGCGGCTGCCGGCGAGCAACTTCAAGGAGCCGTACAACGGTCTGGACTGGCTCGGCCCGTCCCTGGTCACGCCCGCGATCATCGGCGCCTACATCTGGATGTGGGCGGGCTTCGCGATGGTGCTGATCGCGGCCGGGCTCGCGGGCGTGCCCCGGGAGCTGCTGGAGGCCGCCCGGGTGGACGGCGCGAACGAGTGGCAGGTGTTCCGGCGGGTCACCGTGCCGCTGCTGGCGCCGGTCCTCGCGGTCGTCACCGTCACCCTGATGATCAACGTGCTGAAGATCTTCGACCTGGTCTTCATCATCGCCCCGGGCTCCTCCCAGGACGACGCGAACGTCCTCGCCCTGGAGCTGTACCGCAAGGGCTTCTCCGAGGACCAGCCGGGCGTGGCGAGCGCGATCGCGGTGTTCCTGCTGCTGCTCGTGATCCCCGTCATGTGGTTCAACGTCCGCAGGCTCAGGCGGGAGGTGCGGCGATGACCGCGGACACCGCAGGTCTCACGAAGGCGGCACCGCCGCCCGCCACCACCGCCAAGGCCCGGCAGTCGCTGGGCTCGCGGCTCGCCGAGGGCGTCAGCGGCGGTCTGCTGCGCGTGTTCCTCGTCGTCGTCGGCCTGTTCTGGCTGGTCCCGACGATCGGCCTGCTGCTGGCCAGTCTGCGCACCCCGCGGGACATGGCGGCGGACGGCTGGTGGAACGTCCTGACCGAGCCCTCCCAGCTCACCTTCGACGCCTACCAGCGGCTGCTGGAGAACGACGACATCACCGGCTCCCTGCTGAACACGGTGTACATCACCGTCCCGGCGACGCTCCTGGTGGTGGTGATCGGCTCGCTGGCGGGCTACGCCTTCGCGTGGATGGAGTTCCCCGGCCGCGACTGGTGGTTCCTGGCCGTGGTCGGCCTGCTGGTGGTGCCGGTGCAGGTGGCGCTGATCCCGATCGCCGAACTCTTCGGCGAGCTCGGCATCTTCGGCTCCCTGGCCGGCGTGGTGCTGTTCCACGTCGGTTTCGGCCTGCCCTTCGCGGTGTTCCTGCTGCGGAACTTCTTCGCGGAGATCCCGCGGGAGCTGCTGGAGGCGGCCCGGCTGGACGGCGCCGGTGAACTGCGCCTGTTCGTGCGGGTCGTGATGCCCCTGGCCGGGCCGGCGATCGCCTCGCTGGCGATCTTCCAGTTCCTGTGGGTGTGGAACGACATGCTGGTGGCGCTGATCTTCACGGACTCGGGGAGCCAGCCGATCACGGTCGCCCTGCAGACGCAGGTACGGCAGTTCGGCAACAACATCGACGTGCTGGCGCCCGGCGCGTTCATCTCCATGGTGGTCCCGCTGGTCGTGTTCTTCGCGTTCCAGCGGCAGTTCGTGTCCGGTGTGATGGCGGGCGCGGTGAAGTAGCCGGCGGCGCGCGGCTGTTGGAGGGGCGGACCCGGAAGGGTCCGCCCCTTCGCGTCCCCCGTATGCAGCAGCCGCCGTAACCGGGACGGCCCATCGGCCGTTCCCGGGCCGAACGCCCGCGCCGACCGATGGATGCCCCTTGCCCAGGTTCAGTGTCATTGTCCCCGCGTACCAGGTCCAGGCGTACCTGCACGAGTGCCTGGAATCGGTGCTGTCCCAGTCCTACGCCGACCTCGAGCTCATCGCCGTCGACGACCGCTCGCCGGACGCCTGCGGCGCGATCATCGACGAGTTCGCCGCCCGCGATCCGCGCGTACGGCCCGTCCACCTGCCGCGGAACGCCGGGCTCGGACCCGCCCGCAACGCCGGCATGGAGCGGGCGACGGGCGACTACCTGCTCTTCCTGGACGGCGACGACACCCTGACGGACGGCGCGCTGCGGTCGATCGCCGACCGCCTGGAGGAGACCGGCGGACCGGACGTCCTGGTGCACGACTACGCGCGCACGTACTGGACCGGCGAGACCGTGCGCAACCAGGCCGCCGCCCAGCTCACCGAGCAGGGGCCGGCGCCGTTCCGCCTGGCGGACCGGCCGGGGCTGCTGCGCCTGCTGATGGTCGCCTGGAACAAGGCCTACCGGCGGGAGTTCGTCGAGCGCGAGGGCTTCTCCTTCCCGCCCGGCTACTACGAGGACACGCCGTGGACGTACCCGGTCCTGATGACCGCGGAGTCGATCGCCACCCTGGACCGGGTGTGCGTGCACTACCGGCAGCGGCGGCGGGGCAGCATCCTGCGCACCACCAGCGAGCGGCACTTCGACATCTTCGAGCAGTACGACCGGGTCTTCGCGTTCCTCGACGAGCACCCCGAACTGGCGCGGTGGCGGCCGGCGCTGTTCCGCCGCATGGTCGACCACCTGGTGACGGTGTACGCCCGGCGGGACCGGCTGCCGAGCGGCTCGCGCGCGCGGTTCCTGCGCCGGGCCCGCGCCCACTACCGCCGCTACCGCGCCCCGGGCGCCCCCGTCGCGCCGCGCGCCCGGATCCACCACGCCCTGGTCCGCTTCGGCCTGCACCGCACCTACGGCGCCCTGCGGGCGGTGTCGGCCCTGCGCCGCAGGGCGGCCGGGTTCGCCGGGCTCCTGCTGCGGGGCGCCCGTCCGACCGCGCTGAAGCTGTTCTACCGCTTCCAGCGGTGCCTTCCGCTCCGCGCCGACCAGGCCGTCTTCGCCGCCCACGGCGGGCGCGGCCACGGCTGCAACCCGGGTGCGCTGGAGGAGGCGTTCCGCGCGTTCGCCCCGCACATCCGCACGGCGTGGATCGCCCACCCCGAGCACCACCACACGATCCCGCCGGGCCCGCGCCCCCTGGTCCCGGGTTCGGCCGCCTACTGGACGGCCCTCGCGCGCGCCACGTACCTGGTGAGCAACGCCGGCTTCGACACCCGCCTGGTCAAGCGCCCCGGCCAGGTCCTGGTGCAGACCCAGCACGGCACCCCGCTCAAGCACATGGGCCTGGACCTGCAGGAACGCCCGGCGGCGGCCCGCGGCAGGGACTTCGCCGAGCTCCTGCGCCAGGTCGACCTGTGGGACTACGTGGTGTCCGCCAACCGCCACTCCACGCTGACCTGGGAGCGCGTCCACCCGGGCCGCTACACCACGCTGGAGTACGGCTGTCCGCGCAACGACGTCTTCCAGACGGCGACCGAGGCGGACGTGGCCCGGCTGCGCGAGTCGCTCGGCATCCCCGAGGGCGCGGTGGCGATCCTGTACGCGCCGACGCACCGCGACCACCGGCGCACCCAGCGCGTCCCGCTGGACCCGGAGCGCGTGGCGCGCCGCCTGGGCCCGCGCTTCGTGGTCCTGGCCCGCGCCCACCGCCTGCACGGCGGGCCCCTCGCCGCCACCCGCGGCCGGGTCGTCGACGTCACCGGCCACCCGAGCGTGCAGGCGCTGTGCCTGGCCTCGGACGCGCTGGTCACCGACTACTCGTCGCTGATGTTCGACTACGCGGGCCTGGACCGGCCGATCGTGATCCACGCCGAGGACCGGGAGGCGTTCGAGGCGGTCCGCGGCACCTACTTCGACCTGCGGTCCTTCCCGCCGGGCGCGGTCGCGCGCGGCGAGGACGAGCTGATCGACATCTTCGCCACCGGCCACTGGCGCGGCTCGCGCTCCACGCAGCTGCGCTCGGCGTTCCGCGAGCGGTTCTGCCCGTACGACGACGGGCACGCCGCCGAGCGCGTCGTCCGCCACGTGGTGCTCGGCCAGCGGGACGTCCCCCCGGTCGTGCCTCCGGAGGAGCGCCGCCCGGCGCGCTCGGCCGCCGCCTCGCCGGCGCAGTCCCCGCCGGCGGCCGTGCCGCAGCAGTCCGCCGGTCCCCTCACCGTCACCGACCGCCCCTGACCGCCGTTTCCCTTCCGGGAATCCGTATGCCCCGCAGCCCGTCGCGGCCCACCCCGACCCGGCCGCCCACCCGGCGGCCGGCGGGGCGCCCCGGCCGCCGCCCGGCGTGAGAGCAGCAGAACCACGACAGAAAGAGCAGAATGCCCCGCTTCAGCATCATCGTTCCGTCCCACGGGGTCGCGGGCCGGCTGTCCCTGGCACTGGACTCGGTCCTCGCGCAGTCCTTCGGCGACTTCGAGCTGATCCCGGTCTGCGACGGGGACGTCCCCGGTGCGGGCGGCACCGGGGACGCGGCGGAGCCCGGCTCCCCCGCGGCGGACGTCGCCGCCCGGCACGCCGAGCGGGACTCCCGGGTGGCGCCCGTGCGCTCCCCCGCGTCGGACGGCCTGGCCGGGGCGCGCAACGCCGGGATGCGGGCGGCGACCGGCGCGTACCTGCTGTTCCTCGACGGCGACGACGTGCTCGTGCCCGGGGCGCTGGCCCGGCTGGACGCGCGTCTGGCCGAGACGGGCGAGGTCGACGTGCTGCACTTCGAGCACGAGCGCGTCCCCTGGTGGGAGGGCGAGCCGGCCAACCCGGCCGCCCCGCTGCTGCGCGGGGCGCCGGACGGGGCGTTCTCCCCCGGCCGGGCGCCCGGGCTGACGGGCGTGCAGCTGCCGGCGTGGAGCGCCGCCTACCGCCGCGCCTTCGTCACCGAGCGGCGGCTGGCCTTCCCCGACGGCCGTTTCACGGACGTCGGCTGGGGCGGCCTGGCGGTGCTGGGCGCCGAGCGGATGGCGGTGCTGCGCTCGGTCGTCGTACGGCACCTGGTGCGGCGCCAGGGCAGCCGGCTGAACCTGCCCGGCGAGCACCACGCCGAACTGCTGGACCAGGTGGAGCTGGTGCTCACCCGGGCCGCCGAGCAGGGCCTGCCGCCCGAGCGGTCGGGGCCGCTGTTCGAGCAGCTCTTCGCCGCGGTGCTGAAGACGGCCGCCCACCCCCGGCGGCTGCCGGCCGGGCGCCGGGCCTTCTTCCGCCGGGCGAGCACGCTGTACCGCCGCCACCGCCCGGCCGGTTTCCGGTTCCCGGGCGGCAGCCTCGGCGTGCAGCACCGGCTGCTGGCGGCCGGCTCGTACGCGGCGTTCCACGCCCTGCGCGGGGCCAACCGGTCCGTGTCGGGGGTGATCGGGCGCCTGCCCCGGCCCCGGACGCTGCGCACCCGCCTGCTGTACCGGGTCCACCTGCGCCGCCCGCTGGACCCGCAGCTCGCCGTGTACTGCGCGTACTGGGGCCGCGGCTACGTCTGCAACCCGGCCGCCATCCACGCCAAGGCGCGCGAACTCGCCCCGCACATCCGCTCGGTGTTCCTGGTGGAGGCCGGCCAGGCGCACGCCGTGCCGGAGGGCGTCGACCACGCCGTGATCGGCAGCCGCCGCTCCTGGGAGGTCCTGGCCAGGGCGAAGTACCTGGTCAACAACGCCAACTTCGCGGAGGGCGTGGTCAAGCGCCCCGGCAGCGTCCACCTGCAGACCCAGCACGGCACCCCGCTGAAGACGATGGGCGTCGACCAGGCGACGTACCCGGTGGTCGCGGCGGCCACCGGCAGCTTCGCCAAGCTGCTGGGCCGGGTGGACCGCTGGGACTTCAGCCTCTCCGCCAACCGCCACTCCACCCAGATGTGGGAGCGGGCCTTCCCGGGTTCGTACGAGCACCTGGAGTACGGCTATCCGCGCAACGACGTCTACTACACGGCGACCGCCGAGGACGTGGCCCGCGTCCGCGAGGAGCTGGGCGTCCCCGAGGGCAGCACCGCCGTCCTGTACGCCCCGACCCACCGCGACTACCGCACCGGCTTCGAGACGGGCGGCCTGGACCTGGAGGCGTTCTGCGAGGCCGCCGGCGAGGACGTCGTGGTGCTGCTGCGCGCCCACTACTTCTACGACCGGGGCGGGCGCGGCGGCGGCGGCCGGGTCATCGACGTGACCGCGCACCGCTCCTCGGAGGACGTCTGCCTGGCCGCCGACGCGCTGGTCACCGACTACTCGTCGATCATGTTCGACTACGCCAACCTCGACCGGCCCATCGTCGTGTACGCCGACGACTGGGACGTCTACCGGGAGACCCGGGGCGTCTACTTCGACCTGATGGTCGCGCCGCCGGGCCCGGTGGCGCGGACGCCGGAGGAACTGGCGCGGGTGTTCCGCGACGGGTCGTACGCGGGAGCCGAGTCGGCCGCGCGGCGGGCCGCCTTCCGGGAGCGCTTCTGCGAGTTCGACGACGGCCGGGCCGCCGAGCGCGTCGTACGGCGGGTGTTCCTCGGCGAGCCGCCGGAGGCGCTGCCGCCGGTGACCCCGCTCGCCGAGCGGGTGCCCGCCCCCGCCGCGACGACCCTGGCAAGGAGCTGACGTGCCGCGCTTCAGCATCATCATCCCCTGCTTCAAGGTGCAGGGCTTCCTGCGCGAGTGCCTGGACTCGGTCCTGGAGCAGTCGTTCCGGGACATCGAGGTGATCGCCGTCGACGACCGCTCCCCGGACGGCTGCGGCGCGATCCTGGACGCCTACGCGGCCCGCGACGAGCGCCTGCGGGTGCTGCACCTGACGGAGAACGTGGGCCTCGGCCGGGCCCGCAACGCCGGGATGCCGCACGCCACCGGCGACTACCTCTTCTTCCTGGACAGCGACGACACCCTCACCCCGGGCGCGCTGCGCGCGATGGCCGACCGCCTGGAGGAGGCCGGCGACCCGGACGTGCTGGTCTTCGACTACGCCCGCACCTACTGGTGGGGCGGGACGCGCAGGAACGTCCTCGCGCACGTGCTGACCGGGGCCCGCGACGGCACCTTCACGGCCGCCGAGCGGCCCGAGGTCCTCGACCTGCTGATGGTGGTGTGGAACAAGGTCTACCGGCGCGACTTCGTCGAGCGGGAGGGCTTCACCTTCCCGCCCGGCTACTACGAGGACACGCCCTGGACGTTCCCGGTCCTGCTCAGCGCCGGGCGGATCGCCGCGCTGGACCGGATCTGCCTGTACTACCGCCAGCGCCGCCGGGGCAGCATCCTGTCCACCACCAGCCGCAAGCACTTCGACGTCCACGAGCAGTACGAGCGGGTCTTCGCGTTCGTCGACTCCCGTCCGGAGCTCGCGGGCTGGCGGCCCCTCCTGCACGCCAAGATGGGCGAGCACTGCCTCGACATCCTCGCCAAGCCGGACCGGCTGCCCCCGTCCGACAGGGGCGAGTTCTTCCGCCGCACGGCCGAGCTGTTCCGCCGGCACCGGCCCGAGGGCGCCGAGGTGCCCGCCGGCCTGCGGGTGCTGGAGGGCGGCTACGCGGCCTACGCGGTCCGGCGGCAGGCCGGGCGGGCGGCCCGGGAGCTGGGGCGGCGGGCCGGGCAGGCGCGCGCGGCGGCCGCCGGGCGCGCCGGCCGTGTCCGGTCCGCGCTGAACGCCCGCCGCCCGCTGGATCCGCACCTCGCCGTGTACTCGGCGTTCTCGCACCGGGGCGTGCTCGGAGACCCCGCGGCGGTCTACCACAAGGCCCGCGAGCTCGCCCCGCACATCCGGGGCGTGTGGGTCCTGGCCGACGGGGAGCAGGCGGCCCTGCTGCCGCCGGACGTCGAACACGTGCTGCTCGGCTCCGCCGCCTACCGGCGGATCACCGAGCGGGCCACCTACTTCGTCAACAACGTCAACTGGCCCGGAACGCTGGTCAAGCGTCCCGGCAGCGTGCACGTCCACACCCACCAGGGCACCCCGCTGAAGTACATGGGCGCCGACCTGCTGGACAAGCCCGGGGCCCGGTACGGCCTCGACGTGCCGCAGATGCTGCGCCGCGCCGACCGCTGGGACTACAGCCTGGTCGCCAACCGGTACTCCGAGCTGGTGTGGGAGCGGGCCTACCCCTGTCACTTCACGTCCCTGCGGACCGGCAGCCCGCGCAACGACGTCCTGGTCGGCGCCGGACCGGACCGCGGGGCGGCGGTCCGCGCGCGGCTCGGCATCCCCGACGGCCACACGGTCGTGCTGTACGCGCCGACCCGCCGGGACTACCGCCGCAGCGGCCACGTGGACCGGATCGACCCGGCCCGTTTCGCGCGGGACCTGGGCGAGGGCCACACCCTCGTGGTCCGTCTGCACCCCTCCCTCGCCACCGGCCCGGCGCGCGGCCTGGGCCTGTCCGAGCTGCACCGGCGCGGGGTGCTCGTCGACGCGACGGACGAGCCGCACGTCACGGACCTGATGCTCGCCTCGGACGTGCTGGTCACCGACTACTCGGCCCTGATGTTCGACTACGCCAACCTGGACCGGCCGATCGTCGTGCACGCCGACGACTGGGGCGCGTACACGGCGAGCCGGGGCGCCTACTTCGACATCACCGCCGAACCGCCGGGCCACGTCTCGCGCTCCTACCGGGAACTGGCGTGGCTGTTCGCCTCCGGGGCGTGGCGGGACGAGGAGGCGGCGCGGCTGCGGGCCGCGTTCCGGGAGCGGTTCTGCGAGTTCGACGACGGCCGGGCCGCCGAGCGGGTGGTGCGCACGCTGATGCTGGGCGAGGCGATGCCCGCGCCGGTGGCCGTCCGGGGCGTGCTGCCCTCCCCCACGTCCCCGGCCGCCGGCCGTGACCTGCTGACGCCGTCGTGAGGCCGCGCACCTGGGTGCTGGTGCTGGCCGCGGTGTTCGCCGTGCTCCAGCTCGCGAACGTCGCCGGGCGGGACACCCCCGACACCAAGAACTACCTGTCGTACGCGCTGAGCCTGCGCGGCGACGGCAAGCGGGAGGCGGCGGCCGCCACCATCGACTACGTCTGCATGGGCAGGGCGGCGATCGCGCTGCGCGACCAGAACGTCGACGTGGTGCGCTTCCACCGTCCGGACCCCACCCCGCGGGTGGTGTCCGAGTGCCGGGCCCGGGAGCTGCAGCGGGTGGAGGCGCGGCTGCGGGCCGGGCAGACCGGCGGGCACACCGTGCCCTTCACGTCGGAGCGCTTCATGCGGATCTTCGAGGCGAGGCCCGGGTATCCGCTGGTGCTGGTGCCCTTCGTGACGCTGCTCGGCGTGATGTGGGGGGTGTGGGCGGCCGGCGTGGTGATCACGGTCGTGGGCGGGGTCCTGGCCTTCCTGGTCCTGCGCACGCTGGCGGTGCCGGTGCCGCTCGCGCTGACCGGGCAGGCGCTGTTCTACGTCCTGCCGTGCGGGACGACCGCCATGCGCCCCATGACCGAAGGGCTGATGATGACCCTCACGCTGGCGGCGCTGTGGGGCTGCGCGCTGGTGCTGGACGGGCGGCGGGTGCGGGCGGGGGTGGCGCTGGTGGCCGGCGCGCTGCTCGCGCTGTTCGCGGTCAAGCACTCCCAGGCGCTGTTCCTCGGGGTGTGCACGGCGGCGGCGGGCGCGCTGCTCGCCGTACGGCGGTGGCGGCGGGGCCGGCCGCCGGGGCGCGGGGTGCTCGCGCTCGCCGGGGCCGGGTGCGCCGCGGCGCTCGGGACGCTGCTGCTGGCCCGGGCGCTGCGCTACCCGTCCGGGTCGGAGAGCGTGCAGGACCTGCTCACCCACCACTTCGCCCGGCCCGACCGGGCCGATCCCTGGCCGGAGTTCCTGCAGCTCCAGGTCAACTTCTGGGTGGAGTGGCTGCGGCGGCAGCTGTGGGAGCCGCTGTTCCTGGCGTTCCTGGCGGCCGGTGCCTGGGGCGCGCGGCGGCGGCCCGCCTTCGGCTGCTTCCTGGCCGCCGCCGCCTTCACCGGGTTCCTCAACCAGGCCGGGCACCCGGACATCAACATCTGGGGCGAGCGGCTGATCGTGCTGGCGTGGCTGCTGCCGGTGCTGGGGGTGCCGCAGCTGCTGGAGCCGGTGGTGCGGGAGCGGGTGGTGCGGGAGCGGACGGCGGTGCCGGCGCGGGGGGCCGCGGCCGGGCTCACTCGATGAGGTGACGCGAGGTCAAGCCGCCGGCCCGCGCGGGAACATTCGGCAAATGCCTCAGACGCTCCGATCCCTCTCGAACCGATGAGCGCCCAAGTCCTGGTCCGGCAGACCGCCCGCGGTGCCACGGCGCTGCGCGGCGGCCGCACCTGGCGCCCCACCCCGTACCAGGCCGTCGGCCTGCTGTTCTTCCTGGTGATGTGGCTGGCGTACTGGCGTGTGCCGCTGTGCTGCGACGCCGGCCAGCACGCGGCGGTCGTCGAACGCCTGAAGGCCGACCTCCTGCGTCCCCGCCATCCGACGGCGGACCTCCCCGGCGCGGGCAGCCCCTACTACTCGCCGTACGCCCTCGCGCAGGGCGTGTTCGCCCGGCTGACGGGGCTGACCGGCTGGGAGGTGGTCAGGCTCGCCGGGCCGGTGAACCTGCTGGTGCTGCTGACCGGCCTGGGCCGGTTCGTGCGCGTGCTGACCGCGCGGCCGTGGGCGCCGGTGCTTGCGCTGGGCGCGATGACCCTGCTGTGGGGCACCGAACGGGCCTGGTGGAGCGGCTACCTGGGCCTGATGTCGATGACGGGCACCCTCGGCTACCCGTCGGCGTTCGCGGTCGGGCTGACCTTGTGGGCCTGGGCGCTGACGGGCGCGCGGGCCCGGGACGCCGGGCCGGTGCGGTACGTGGGGCCGGGCGGGATGCCCGGGCTCGCCGGGTACGCGGGGCTCGGCGCGCTGTACGGGCTGATCCTGCTCGTCCACCCGATCACCTCGGTGGCGGCGGCGCTGGGGGCGGTCGCGCTGGTGGCCGGGTGGCAGCGGGGCCGGCCCGGGGCGGTCGCCGGGCGGTGGGCGCTGGCGGCGGCCTGCGCGCTGACGGCGGCGTCGGCGTGGCCGTACTTCGACGTGCTGGCCCTGGCCGGGGACGGCAGCGTGGACGCGATGCACCGGGGGCTGTACGAGGACCTCGGCGGACGGTTCTGGCTGGCGCTGCTGGGGCTGCCGGCGCTGTGGCTGCGGGCGCGGCGGGGCTCGTGGCGCGACCCGCTGGTGGTGATGTTCGTCCTGGACTGCCTGGCGGTGGCGTACGGCTGGGTCAGCGGCCACTACACCTACGGCCGGATCCTCGGGCTCGCGGTGCTGCCGCCGCAGTTCGCGCTGGCGGTGGAGCTGGCCGCGGCGCGGCCGTGGCCGGTGTGGCGGCGGCTGCTGGGCGGGGCCGCGGCGGCGGGGGCGTGCGCCGGGTTCCTGACGGTGCACGCCGGGGCGGTGGTGCCGCGCTCGCTGGACCCGGTCGGCTTCGCGCAGCCCCCGCGCTGGCCCACGTACGAGTGGGCCGCGCGGCACATCGGGCCCGGCGAGGTGGTGATCACCGACGGCTACTACGCCGTTCACGCGATCGCCGGGTACGGACCCAACCTCGCGGCGCCCGCCTGGCCGGACCGGGCGCTGGACGAGCGGGAGCGGCGCCGCCGCCTCGCCGACGTCCGCGCCTACCTCGCCCCGGGGTCGACCCGCGCCGGGCGCACCGCCGTCGCCCGCCGCTACGGCGTGCGCTGGCTGCTCCTGACGCGCTGGCATCCGGTGCCCGAGGAGGCGGTGGTGGTGGCGTGGAGCCGGCGGACGGGGGAGGTGCTGGCGCGGGTCGGGGGTGAGCGGCCGGTGCCTACTCGATGACGAGGTCGACCGGGATGTTGCCGCGGGTGGCGTTGGAGTACGGGCAGACCTGGTGGGCCTGCTCGACCAGCTTGCGCCCGGTCGCCTCGTCCAGGCCGTCGGGCAGCTCGACGCGGAGGGTGACGGCGAGCGCGAAGCCCTCGCCCTGCTTGCCTATGCCGACCTCGGCGGTCACCGCGGCATCGCTGACGTCGACCTTCGCCTGCCGGCCGACCAGCCCGAGGGCGCTGCCGAAGCAGGCGGCGTACCCGGCGGCGAACAGCTGCTCCGGGTTGGTGCCCCGGCCGTTGCCGCCGAGTTCGACGGGCATGCCCAGAGCGAGGTCCAGCGTGCCGTCGGAGCTGACGGCGCGGCCCTCGCGGCCGTGGGTGGCGGTGGCGACAGCGGTGTAGAGCGCGTCCATGGAGAACCGTCCCTGGGTGAGGAGAGGAGTCGTTGACGGGAACGATTAGAGCACACAATTTAGTTGTGCACAACTGAATTGCTCGTCCGAGTTATCCTGGACGCATGACCACGCCCACAGCGGACTGGCTCCGCCTGGACCAGCAGATCTGCTTCTCCCTGCACGCCGCCTCGCGCGCCTTCGGCGGCGTCTACCGCGTGATCCTCAAGGACCTCGGGCTCACGTATCCGCAGTACCTGGTGATGCTGGTGCTCTGGGAGCACGGCACGCTGCCCGTCAAGAAGCTGGGCGAGCACCTGCGCCTCGACTCCGGCACGCTGTCCCCGCTGCTCAAGCGGCTGGAGGCGGCCGGCCTGATCCGCCGGGAGCGCAGCGCGCGCGACGAGCGCTCGGTGGAGGTGGGACTGACCGGGGAGGGCGCCGCACTGCGGGAACGGGCACTGGAGGTGCCGCGCCGGATCGCCGCCGCGACCGGCTGCGACGTCGACGAGATCCGCGCGCTGCGCGAACGCCTCGACCAGCTCACCACGGCCCTGGACGCGGCGGTGCGGGAGCAGCGGTAGCCGGGCGGCGGACCCCGCGCCCCGCCGTCCGGCCCGGGGCCGAAGGCGTGTCCTCGGGGCACCTCCACCGGATGTCGATGGAATATCGGCACGGTTGCGGCATTCGCCCGGTTTACGATCCGTCGTAGGCAGGCCCCGCCTCCGCATCCGGCCCTTGGACGTCCATGAACGCTCCCTCCTCCCAGGTCGCCGTCGTCGTCATCGGCTACGACGACGCCGCCCATGTGACGGACGCCGTGCGCTCGGCGCTCGCGCAGGGCCCCGCCGTGCGCGAGGTCGTCGCCGTCGACGACTGCTCGGCGGACGGCAGCGCCGAGCTGCTCGCCCGCCTCGCCGCGGCCGAGCCGCGCCTGAGGGTGGTCCGGCGCCGGGTCAACAGCGGGGGCTGCGGCACGCCGCGCAACACCGGGCTCGACACGGTCACGGCGCCGTACGTGATGTTCCTGGACAGCGACGACGTGCTGCCGCCCGGCGCGGTGGACGCGCTGCTCGCGGCGGCGGCCGGGGCGCGGGCGGAGGTGGCGGGCGGACTGTGCGTGCGCCGGGAGCTGCCCTCCGGGCGCGAAGTGCCCTGGGAGGGGCGCCTGTACGCGGCGCCCGCCGTGATCGCGCGCCCGGCGCTGCGCCCGCGCCTGGTCCACGACACGCTGTGCGTCAACAAGCTCTACCGCACCCGCTTCCTGCGCGAGCACGGCATCCGCTTCCCCGAGGGCCGCTTCCGCTACGAGGACCTGGTCTTCACCGCGCGCGTGCTGGCCGCGGCCCCGCGCATCGCCCTGGTCCCGGACCGGGTGTACGTGTGGCACGTGCGCCGGTCCGCCGCGCGGCTGTCGATCTCCCTGGACCGGGCGGGCGTCGACAACTGGCGGGCCCGTACGCGCGCGTGCCGGATGGTGGACGAGATCCTGCTCGGCGCCGGGCAGAAGGACCTCGCGCGGGCGGCGCGGGCCAAGTTCCTCGACCACGAGCTGCGGATGTACGCGCGCGAGCTGGGGCTGCGCGACGCGGAGCACCGGCGCGCGTGGTGGGAGCTCACCCGGGCGCACCTCGCCCGGTACGACGCGGCCGACTGGGCGCGCAACCCCACCGCGCCCGGGCGCCTGATCGGACGGGTCGTGCTGGCCTCCCCCGAGCCGCGCGACCTGCCCCGGCTGCGCGAGCTGGCGGCCCGCCCGGCCCGCCTGCTGCCGCCCTACGCGCGCGCCGCGGACGGCACACCCGTCTGGTCGGACGACCTCCCCCAGGTCGCCCTGGAGCCCCTGCTGACCCGGCCCGTCCGCCTCCTGCCCCTCGCCGTCGACGCGGAACTGCGGCCGGACGCGCGCACCGTGCGGCTGCGGCTGCGGCTGCACGAGCTGTACGGCCGGCTGGCGCAGGCGGGCCCGGAGGCGGTCGAGGTGGAGTGGCGGCGCCGGGAGGACGGGCGGGCGGCCCGGCGCCGTACCGCCGCCCTCGCCCCGTCCGCCGGCGCCACCTGGTCGGCCGGGACGACGGTGGACCTGGCGGACCTGGCGACGCACGGGCCGGGCACCTGGGACCTGCGCCTGCGGGTGCGCTTCCGCGACGGCGCGAGCCGCGAGGTCACGGCGCACGCGCGCACGGGCGGCGGCCTGCTGCGCCGTCGCGCCGTCCCGAGCGCCCGCCACGGGGTGGTCCTCCTCCAGCCCTACGCCACCCACTCCGGCGCGCTGGCCCTGCGCGTGGCGCCCGGCCCGCGCGGCGCGGCGTCCGTGGTACGCGGCAGGCTGCGGCGCCTGTTTCACTGAGAGCCGCCTGCTTCACTGAGCGCCGCGACAGCCACGGGCGCGTACCGCACCGGGCCGACCGACGAGGGGACGACCGCGCATGACCCGGCTGATCGCCGGCGGCGCCGGCCACCCCGGGGCGCACGTCGTACGGGCGGTGGCCGAGGCGGGGGAACGGGCGGTGGTGTACGACGGCCTGTCCACCGGGACCGCCGGGCGCGTGCCGGACGCCCGGGCTTCGCGGACCGGCTCACAGCGCCTTCAGCGCCTCGGTGGTGGCCCGGGCCAGCGCGTCCAGATGGCCCTCGGGCAGCTCGGGGCTGCGGATCACCACCGAGCGCCAGTACAGGGGGCCGGAGATCAGGTCGAGGGCCAGGTCGTGGTCGATGCCCTCGCGGACCTCGCCGCGTCGCTCCGCCGCCGCCACGATGCCGCTGGCGACGCCGTCCCGGCCTTCCCGCAGGGCCTTCTGCAGGGCCTGGTCGATGTCCGGGTTGCGGGCCGCCTCGGCCTGGAGGTCGGGGAGGATCTGCGAGGCGACGGGGTGGCGCAGGGCGCGGGAGGTCACCTCGTACAGCAGGCGCAGGTCCCGTTCGAGCGAGCCCGTGTCCGGCGCGGGCAGGCCCTGCACGGCGAGCGCCGAGACGATGTCCAGGACCAGGTGCAGTTTGGAGCGCCAGCGCCGGTAGACCGCGGTCTTGCCGACACCCGCCCGGCGCGCGATCCCCTCGATGGACATCCGCGCGTAGCCGACGGCCGCGAGTTCCTCGAAGACGGCCGCCCGGATGGCTTCCGTGACGTCCTGCCGCAGCACGGCCGCCCCGGCGGGGGCCCGGCGGCGCGGACGCGGCTGGGGCTCGTCGGCGTTCGTCGTCATGCCGACCAGCATAGGGCGCCGCGACGATACGGTGCCGTCCTCACGCAACCCCGCCCCCTCCGCCGCGACGGAACGGTTGCGTTCCGACGTCCGTTCGCCCTACGCTCGCGTTGCGACGATACGGTCCCGTCCCGACGTAAGAGAACGTGCGGTGCCGCGTGGGCGAACGCCGGGCCACGGACGCGGAAACCGCACGCGCCACCCCCTCCCCCCTAGTGAAAGCAGCGGATGTGAGTCAGGTCCTCTCCACACCGCCCCCGACCCGGACACCGGTCCCGGCCGACGACGACCTCGCGGCTCTCGCCGCCCGCCACGGCCTCTCGGTCAGCGGGGCCCGCCCCTCACTGCCCCGGTACGTGCGCCAGTTGTGGGCGCGCCGCCACTTCATCTCCGCGTTCGCCACCGCCAAGCTCACCGCCCAGTACAGCCAGGCGAAACTGGGCCAGGTCTGGCAGGTGATGACGCCGCTGCTGAACGCGGCCGTGTACTACTTCGTCTTCGGCGTGCTGCTCCAGACCAAGAAGGGCGTGCCCGACTACGTCCCGTTCCTGGTCACGGGCGTGTTCGTCTGGACGTTCACGCAGAGCTCGATCATGGCCGGCACCCGCGCGATCTCCGGCAACCTCGGCCTGGTGCGCGCCCTGCACTTCCCGCGCGCCGCGCTGCCGCTCTCCTTCTGCCTCCAGCAGCTGCAGCAGCTGCTGTTCTCGATGGCCGCCCTGGCCGTCATCCTGCTCGCGTTCGGCGTGCCGCCGGCCGCGTCCTGGGTGCTGGCGGTCCCGGCGCTGGTGCTGCAGTTCACCTTCAACGCGGGCGTGTCGATGATCATGGCCCGGGTGGGCGCGAAGACCCCGGACATCGCCCAGCTGATGCCGTTCGTGCTGCGCACCTGGATGTACGTCTCGGGCGTGATGTGGAGCATCGACCAGCTGGTCGGCCGGCACGACGACCTGCCGTCGTGGCTCGGCCCCGTGCTCCAGGCCAACCCGGCCGCCGTCTACATCGACCTGATGCGCTTCGCCCTGATCGACAGCTTCGACGCGAGCCGGCTCCCGGCGCACGTGTGGGCGATCGCCACCGGCTGGGCGCTGCTCGCCGGCGTGGGCGGCTTCATCTACTTCTGGAAGGCTGAGGAGACGTACGGCCGTGGCTGACAGCAACGCGCTCGCGAGCGAGAAGATCCCCACCGTGATCGCCGACGGCGTCGACGTCGTCTACCGGGTCAACGGCACCGGCGCCGGACGCGGTTCCGCGACCGCCGCCCTCAACCGCATCCTGCGCCGCAGGCAGGCCGAGAAGGCGGCGGGCGTGCGCCGGGTGCACGCGGTGCGGAACGTGTCCTTCGTCGCCTACCGGGGCGAGGCGATCGGCCTGATCGGCACCAACGGATCCGGCAAGTCGACCCTGCTCAAGGCCGTCGCTGGGCTGCTCCCGGTGGAGAACGGCCGGATCTACACCGACGGCCAGCCCTCCCTGCTCGGCGTGAACGCGGCCCTGATGAACGACCTGACCGGCGAGCGCAACGTGCACCTCGGCGGCCTGGCGATGGGCATGTCCCGCGAGCAGATCAGGGAGCGCTACCAGGAGATCGTCGACTTCTCCGGCATCAACGAGAAGGGCGACTTCATCACGCTGCCGATGCGCACCTACTCCTCCGGCATGGCGGCCCGGCTGCGCTTCTCCATCGCCGCCGCCAAGGACCACGACGTCCTGCTCATCGACGAGGCCCTGGCCACCGGCGACCGCTCCTTCCAGAAGCGGTCGGAGGCCCGCATCCGCGAGCTGCGCAAGCACGCGGGCACGGTGTTCCTGGTCAGCCACAACAACAAGTCGATCCGCGACACCTGCGACCGGGTGCTGTGGCTGGAGCGCGGCGAACTGCGCATGGACGGACCGACGGAGGAGGTCCTCAAGGAGTACGAGGCGTTCACCGGGGACAAGTCGGCCAAGCCCAAGCCCAAGCCGAAGGCCGCGCCCGAGCCGCCCGGGCGGGCGCGGCCGGAACCCGGGGGGACGAAGGTTCCTCTTCCCTCGTGAGGCGCAGCCCGGTCGGCCCTTTCGCCGCATCGGTGGCACTATGACCGAATAGGTGCGTCCGGAGCGACGAGACGAAGGAGTCCCGTGATGCCCGAGCTCAGCGTCGTCGTCCACGGGCCGAACACCCAGGACCACCTGACCGGACTCCTCGACTCCCTCGTCGCCCACCCCTTCCCGGACGCCGAGGTCATCGTGGCCGCGGTCGGCGACTGGGCGCGGGAGACGGCCGAGCGGCACGCCCCCGGCGTCCGGGTGCTGCCCCTGCCGGACGGGACCGGCGACGCCGCCTCCCGGGCGGCCGGGGCGGCGCGGGCCACCGGCCGCTGGCTGCAGTTCGTGCGCGCCAAGGACGGGCTGCCGGCCGGCGCCCCGCGCACGGTCGCCGAGCGCGCCGCCGAACTCCCCGACACCGTCGACGTCCTCCTGCTCGACCACGTCCGCAGCACCTGGCACACCCGCGGCCTGCCCTCCCCCGACGGCCCCCTGCTCGCCCGCGCCGGCCGTGCCGGCCTCGCGCTCGACGACTGCGCGTCCCTGCTGCGCCTGACCCCGCTGCTCGGCACCCGCGTGCTGCGCGCCGGCTTCTGGCGGGCCCACCGGGAGCTGCTGGCCACGGACGACGAGGCGTTCGCGGCGTACGCCGCCCCGCTGCTCGCCGAGCGCGTCGCCTGCCTGCCCCACCCCGCCTACGAGGACCGCCGCCTGCGCCCCGCGAGCCTGCCCCCGGTCACCCCCGGGCAGCGCTACGCCCTCGTCGACCGCTACGAGCGCCTCCTGGACCTCACCCGGGACCGCCCGGCCGTGCACGCCGTGCTCTACGACGTCATGGTCCGCGACTGCCTGCGCACCTTCGCGCGCGGCGGCATGCCGGAGGAGGTGGCACGCGAGTTCTTCCGCCGGGCCTCCCTCGCGGCCCTGCGCCGCCGCCCCGAGGGCCACCGGCACCCGGACGGCCCGGAGGGCGTCCGCCGGTCCCTGCTCGAAGAGGGCGCCTACACCAGGTACCGGGCCCTCCAGGCCGCCAACCGCACCCGCCGCGCCGCCCGGTCGGCCGTACGGGCCGGGAAGCGGCGGATCGGCGCCCGGCTCCACGACCACCGCTACCGCAGGGCGCTGAGCCGCCCGGTCGACCCCCACCTGGCCGTCTTCGCCGCCTACTGGAACCGGGGCGTGGCCTGCAACCCGGCCGCCATCGCCGCCAAGCTGGCCGAACTGGCCCCGTGGATCCGCCCGGTGTGGGTGGTGACGGCGCGGAACGCGGCCCTCCTGCCGCCCGGCACCGACCACGTCGTCCCCGGCACCCGCCGCTACTGGGAGGTCCTGGCGACCGCCAGGTACCTCGTCAACAACGTCAACTTCCCCAACGAGGTGGTCAAACGCCCGGACGCGGTCCACCTCCAGACCCACCACGGCACCCCCCTCAAGCGCATGGGCCTGGACCAGATGCAGTTCCCGGCCGCCGCGCAGGGCCTGGACTTCCGGGCCCTGCTGGAGCGCGTCGACAAGTGGGACTACAGCGTCTCCGCCAACAGCCACACCACCCGCATGTGGGAGCGGGCGTACCCGTCCCGCTTCGTCTCGCTCGACCACGGCTATCCGCGCAACGACGTCTACTACACGGCCGGCGCCGGCGACGTCCGCGCGGTCCGGGAGCGCCTCGGCATCGCGCCGGGCCGCCGGGCGATCCTGTACGCGCCCACGCACCGCGACTACGAGGCCGGCTGGACCCCGCGCCTGGACCTCGCCGCCCTGGCCGACCGGCTCGGCGAGGACACGGTCCTGCTGGTGCGCGGCCACTACTTCTACGACCGCGCGGCCTCCCCGCTCACCGGCCTGCGCCGCGCGGGCCGCATCCTCGACGTCTCCTCCTACGACCCGGTCGAGGACCTGTGCCTGGCGGCGGACGCCCTGGTCACGGACTACTCCTCGATCATGTTCGACTACGCCAACCTGGACCGCCCGATCGTGATCCACGCCGACGACTGGGAGACCTACCGCACCACCCGCGGCGTCTACTTCGACCTGATGGCCGAGGCGCCGGGCGCGGTGGCCCGCACCCAGGAGCGGCTCACGGAGATCCTCACCACCGACGCCTGGCACGACGAGGGCGCGGCGAAGGCGCGGGCCGCCTTCCGGCGCCGGTTCTGCGAGTACGACGACGGACGCGCCGCCGAACGCGTCGTACGCCGGGTCTTCCTCGGCCAGGGCGAGGAGCGGCTGCCGTCGGTGCTGCCGGTCGAGGACCGCACCCCCGCCCCGACCCCGCAGGAGGCGAGCACATGAGCAGACCCGACGTCACCGTGACGGTCATCGTCCACAACGACGCCGAACGCCTCCCCCGCGCGGTCGCCTCCGTCCAGCGGCAGACCCACGCCGAGCTGGAGATCGTCATCAGCGACGACCACTCGACGGACGGGACAGCGGCGGTGGCGCGGCGGCTGGCGGCCGGGGACCCCCGCATCCGGGTGGTGCGCCTGGAGCGGAACAGCGGCGGCTGCAGCGCCCCCCGCAACCGCGGCCTGGAGATCGCCCGGGCCCCGTACCTGATGTTCCTGGACAGCGACGACGAACTCCCCGGCAACGCGGTCGAGGTGCTGCTGTCCGCCCACCGCGAGCGCGAGATCGACTTCGCGATGGGCGCGGTGGAGCGGATCCGGGTGGACAGCGGGCGCCGCTCCACGTGGATGCCGCACCTGGTGTCCGAGCGCCGCACGCTGGACGGCATCGAGGCCGACCCTCGGCTGTTCTTCGAGCACCTGGCGACCAGCAAGATGTACGCCCGCGCCTTCCTCGACCGGCACGGGCTGCGCTTCCCCGAGGGCATCCACTACGAGGACCAGCTGTTCTCGGCGCAGGCGTACTGCCTGGCCAAGAGGTTCACCATCGTCCCCGAGCCGGTCTACCGCTGGTACGTGGCGCCCTACGCGGCCTCGGACGCGGCCTCGATATCCAACCGGCGGCACCTGCTGAGCAACGTCCGCGACCGCGTCCACGTCCAGCGCCTCATCGACGCGTTCCTGGCCGAGAGCGGGCACGAGTCGCTGCGCGAGGACAAGGACCACAAGTTCCTCAAGCACGACTTCCGCATGTACGCCGGTGACCTGCCGTTCCGTGACGACGCGTGGCTGGAGTCCTTCGCGGACCTGGTCAACCCCTACCTGGCGACCCTGGCCCCGGGCGCGTACGCCCGCCTCCCGCGCGCCGAGCGGGTCGTCCTCCAGCTGGTCCGCGACCGGCGCCTGCGGGACGCGCGGCTGGCGGCGCGGGGGCTGGGCCACGGGGTCGCGCCGCGGGAGGTCACGACGGACGCGCAGGGCCGGACGTACTGGGGCGACCGCGTCCCGCCGGACGACCGGTCGCGCCGCGAACTGGACGTCGGCGACCTGGAGCTGGACACGCGCCCCTTCTTCAGCGCGCAGTTCCGCCACGAGATCACGGAGATCACGCGGGGCCCGGGCGCCGCGCTCGACCTGACCGTCCGCACCTACGACCCGGGCCTGCGCCTGCCGGTGGGCCCGCAGCGCGCGACCCTGCTGCTGGCCCCCGGCCGGCGCCGTCTGCGCCTCCCCTTCCGCCTGTCCCCGGTCCGGCCCGGCGTGTTCGAGGGCCGCGCCCGCCTCGACCTGGCCGCGGCGCCCGTCCCGGTGCACGGCTTCGCCGGCGTACGCCACCCGCTGCTCCGCCTCGAACACCGGGGAGCGGCCCACACGGGCCTGCTGCTGGCGCCCCTGGTCTTCCCGTCGCTGACCGCCCGCGTCGGCTACCGCCGCGGCGCGGCCCCGCACCGCGTCACGGTCGAGCCGGAGGGCCACGGCCCGGGCCGCCTGCAGGTGCGGTGGGAACCGATGGGGGTGACGGCCGCGGTCGTACGGCCGCTGGTGCGGCGGCTGGCCCGTCCCGGGGTGCGCAGGGCGGCGCGGCTGGTGGCGGGCGCGCTGCGGTAGGCCCCGCCCTCAGCGGCGCCACGGGAGCCGCGCGGCCTCACCGCACCACCGCGTACAGCACCTGCCCACCGGGCCCCCGGGCCACCTCCCGCAGCCCCGTCCCGGCCGGCGCCGCCTCCGTGGCCACCACCCACCGCACCCCGTACTCCCGCACGATCCCCCGCCGCACGCTCCCCGGCGTGTCCGCCGCGAAGTACCGCCGCACCGCCGCCGCCCGCCGCCCCTCGTCCGGCAGGAAGAAGTCGGGATAGCCGGGCGCCACGGTGTACGGCCCGTACGCGGGGATCTGCCGGGCCGGCCGCGTCCGCGCCATGACGACGTCTCCGTACCGCACCCACGGCGTGATCCAGTGGTAGCCCGTCCACGGCTCCCGGTACCGGGCGGCGACCGGCCCCGGCAGGTCCCCGCGCGGCACGACGTAGCCCACCGTCCCGGCCTGCGTCCACGCCCCCACCGCCAGCGCCCCGGCGAGCGCGCCGGCCCAGACCGCGCGCACCGCGCGCCGCGCCGCCTCCAGCGCCTGCAGCGCCGCCGCGAGCTGCGCCGGGATCAGCGCGGCGGGCAGCGCACGCCCCCACGAGTAGTGGCCGCTGAGCCCGCCCGCCGCGACCACGGCCGCCCCCAGCGCGAAGAACAGCGCCAGAGGGTCCCACCGGTCCCGCCGCCACCGCAGGGCCAGGGCCGCCACCCCGAGCAGCGCCAGCCAGTACCGCCCGGGCAGGTCCCGGTACAGCGGACGGTGCACCGACTCCAGGCCGGACCCGGCGCCCAGCAGCGCGAAGAAGTCGTAGTACGGCCACAGCGCCAGGACCGGCAGCCCCAGCGCGAGCGCGCCGCCCGACCGCACCCACACCGCCCGGGCGGGCCGCGCCGCGGCCACCGTGGCGAGCGCGCCCAGCGAGGCCACCACCCCGGAGAACTGGTGACAGAGCAGGATCACCGCCCACAGGACCCCGAGTGCGAGCCACGTCCCCCATCCGGCCGGGCCGCGCACCGCCCGGGCCAGCCACGCCCACAGGTGGAAGGCGAGGCCGAGCGCGAGCACGCTCGGGTACGACACGGTCAGCGCGAGCGAGTTCAGGCCGAGGAAGCCGCTCCAGGTGAAAAGGGCCGTCCCCCACAGCAGCAGCAGGCTCAGGACGGCCAGGGCGGGCGCGGCCGGATGGGCGCTCAGGGTGCGGACGTACCGCCACACGCCCGTCAGCAGCAGCCCGAGGGCGGCCAGCGCGCCCAGGCGCAGCACGACGAAGACCGGCAGCCCGCCGGCCCGCGCGACCGCGCCGAGCAGCAGCGTCCACGGCGAGTAGTAGGGGCTGGGCGTGTCCGCGTCGACCAGGGGGTTGCCGGGGTGGAGGAGGTCGTGCCGCAGGCGTTCCACGGTCGCCGCGTGCATGCCGAGGTCGCCGGCCCAGGGGAGGCGGACGATCACCAGGAGCAGCAGCAGGACGACGGCCGCGGTGATCGCCTGCGCGGCGATCACCGCAGGTCTCCGGGAAAGGTCGACGGTCATCCCACAAGCCTCGGCCGGAAACGGCCGGTCCTCCACCCGGATCCCCCCGAAGCCCTCCGACCGCGCGCCGGGGGAGCTCCCGGGGCCCGCCGGTACGCGTGACAAGGGGCGCCCCGGGCCTTCGCGGCCCGGGGCGGCCAAGTCGGCCAGCGAGGAG
>NZ_JBFATO010000006.1:0-28672 GCF_040678355.1 Streptomyces sp. NPDC052701 | reverse complement strand
CGGGCCCCGCGTGTGCGCGTGACAGGGGCCCCCGCGGGCCGGCCCGGCCCGGGGCGCCCCTTGTCACGCGTACCGCTCGCGGGCGCGTCCTACGAGTGCGTCCGCAGCAGCGTGCGCATGGTGCGCATCGCCACCGACAGGTTGGCGAGGTCGAACTCGTCCGAGCCCTGGATCTCCTCCAGCGTGGTGCGCGCCCGGCCCAGGATCGCCGCGTTCTTCTGCTCCCACGTCTTGAAGCGCTGCTCCGGCGTCGAGGAGCCGTCGCCCACCGACAGCACGTCGGCGGTGAGCGCCGCGTGGGCCGCGTACAGGTCCTCGCGGATCGCCGCGCGGGCCATGGACTGCCAGCGGTCGGCGCGGGGCAGCTCGATGATGCGGTCCATCAGCTGGGTGATGGACAGCCGGTCGGCGAGGTCGTAGTAGACCTCGGCGACGTCCAGCGGCTCCTTGCCCGTGCGGTCGGCCACCGAGACGATGTCGAGCGTGGGGAAGGCGGAGGAGAACCCTGCCACCCGGGTGGCGAGTTCGTCCGGCACGCCGGCGCCCGTCAGCTCGTCGTAGATGTGCTGGTACCACTCCAGGTCCGCGCCGCGCAGCAGCTTCGGCAGCTGCGTCCAGACCTGCTCGACCCGGTCGGAGAAGAAGTCGACCGTCTCGGCGAGCTGGAGCGGCTGCGGCCGGTTGTTGAGCAGCCAGCGCGTGCCGCGCTCCACCAGACGGCGGGAGTGCAGCCGGATACGGGTCTGCACGGCGGCCTCGACCTTGTTGTCCAGGCTCTCCACCGCGTCCCACACCGGGTAGGCGCGGAAGATCGCGCGGGCCGCGGTCTGCGCCCGGACGATCTCCTCCAGCGACGCGCCGGTCTCCTCGCGCAGCCGGTGCAGGTAGGTCGTACCGCCCGTGTTGACCGTGTCGTTCACCAGGACCGTCGTGGTGATCTCGCGGCGCAGCGGGTGGCCGTCGATGCGGTCGGCGAACTGCTCGCGCAGCGCGGTCGGGAAGTACGCGTGCAGCAGGCCCTTCAGGTACGGGTCGTCGGGCAGCGAGGTGTGCAGCAGCTCCTCGGCGACCGTGATCTTCGTGTACGCCAGCAGTACGGCCGTCTCCGGGCTGGTCAGGCCCTGGCCCTGGGCGAGCCGCTCGCGGATCTGGCGGTCGGTGGGCAGGAACTCCAGCGCCCGGTCGAGGTGGCCCTCGCGCACCAGGTGCTTCATGAAGCGCTGCTGGGCGTGGAGCATGTCCTTGGACTGGGCCAGCGCGTTGGCGATGGCCGTGTTCTGCGCGTAGTTGTTGCGCAGCACCAGGCGGCCGACCTCGTCGGTCATCTCGGCGAGCAGCTTGTTGCGCTGCTTGACGGTCATGTCGCCGTCCGCGACCAGGCCGTTGAGCAGGATCTTGATGTTCACCTCGTGGTCGGAGGTGTCCACGCCCGCGCTGTTGTCGATGGCGTCGGTGTTGATCCGGCCGCCGTGCAGCGCGAACTCGATCCGGCCGAGCTGGGTCAGGCCCAGGTTGCCGCCCTCGCCGACGACCTTGACGCGCAGGTCCCTGCCGTCGACGCGGATGGCGTCGTTGGCCTTGTCGCCGACGTCGCCGTGGGACTCGGTGGAGGCCTTGACGTAGGTGCCGATGCCGCCGTTCCACAGCAGGTCCACCGGCGCCTTGAGGATGGCCCTCATCAGGTCGGCCGGGGTCATCTTGGTGACCTTCTCCTCGATGCCGAGGGCCTCGCGGATGTGGGCGTTGACGGGGATCGACTTGGCCGTGCGCGGGAACACGCCGCCGCCGGGCGACAGCAGGTCCTGGTTGTAGTCCTCCCAGCTGGAGCGCGGCAGTTCGAACAGGCGGCGGCGCTCGGCGTAGGAGACGGCCGCGTCCGGGTCCGGGTCGACGAAGATGTGCCGGTGGTCGAAGGCGGCGACCAGGCGGATGTGCTCGGAGAGCAGCATGCCGTTGCCGAACACGTCACCGGACATGTCGCCGATGCCGACGACCGTGAAGTCCTCGGCCTGCGTGTTCACGCCCAGCTCCCGGAAGTGCCGCTTGACGGACTCCCAGGCGCCGCGGGCGGTGATGCCCATGCCCTTGTGGTCGTAGCCGGCCGAGCCGCCGGAGGCGAAGGCGTCGCCGAGCCAGAAGTGGTACTTGGCGGCGACCTCGTTGGCGATGTCGGAGAAGGTCGCGGTGCCCTTGTCGGCGGCGACGACGAGGTAGGTGTCGTCCCCGTCGTGGCGGACGACGTCCGCCGGGGGCACGACCTCGCCGGCGACCATGTTGTCGGTGATGTCGAGCAGTGCCGAGATGAAGGTCCGGTAGCTGGCGATGCCCTCGGCCATCCAGGCGTCGCGGTCGACGCTCGGGTCGGGCAGCTGCTTGGCGACGAAACCGCCCTTGGCGCCCACCGGCACGATGACGGTGTTCTTCACCATCTGCGCCTTGACCAGGCCGAGGATCTCGGTGCGGAAGTCCTCGCGGCGGTCGGACCAGCGCAGGCCGCCGCGCGCGACCTTGCCGAAGCGCAGGTGCACGCCCTCCACGCGCGGCGAGTACACCCAGATCTCGAACGCCGGGCGGGGTGCCGGCAGGTCGGGGATGGCCTGCGGGTCGAACTTCATCGAGACGTAGTCGTGCGGCGTGCCGTCGTCGGCCTGCTGGAAGAAGTTGGTGCGCAGGGTCGCCTTGATGACGGTGAGGAAGGACCTGAGGATGCGGTCCTCGTCGAGGGAGGCCACCTGGTCCAGGGCCGCGTCGAGCTCCTCCAGCAGGGCGTCCACGATCTCGTGCCCGGCCCGCTGCCGCTCCGGCGACATCCGCGCCTCGAACAGGGAGACGAGCAGCCGGGTGGTGTGGACGTTGTTGCGGAGGGTGTCCTCCATGTAGTCCTGGCTGAACGTGGAGCCCGCCTGGCGCAGGTACTTGGCGTACGCGCGCAGCACCATCGCCTGCCGCCAGGTCAGCCCGGCGCTCAGCACCAGCGCGTTGAAGCCGTCGTTCTCCGCCTTGCCGGTCCAGGTGGCGGCGAAGGCGTCCTGGAACCGCTCGCGGGCGTCGTCGAAGGAGGCCGCGCCGCCGCCGCGCGCCGGGGGCATGCGCAGGCCGAAGTCGTAGATCCAGGCGACGCTGCGGTCCTCGCAGCGCAGCTCGTACGGCCGCTCGTCCACGACCTCCACGCCGAGCCGGTTCAGGACCGGCAGCACGGCCGACAGGGAGATGGCGTCGCCCCGGCGGTAGATCTTGAAGCGGCGCTCCTCGGGCGCGGCGCCCACCGGCTCGTACAGGCTGAGCGCGAAGTTGCGCTCCTCGTCGAGCTGTTCGAGGTGGACGAGGTCGGCGACCGCGTTGCGCGGGGTGTGGTCGGCCTTGTAGCCCTCGGGGAAGGCGTTGCCGTAGCGGCGCAGCAGCTCGGCGGCGTGTTCCTCGCCGAGCTCGGCGTTCAGCGCCTCGGTGAAGCCGTCCGCCCAGGAGCGGGCGGCCTCCACCAGGCGGGCCTCGATGCGCTCCTTGTCGGCGTCGGTCAGGTGCGGCAGCTCGGTGCCCTGCGGGACGCGGACCACGAAGTGCAGCCGGGAGAGGATCGACTCGGTGTTCCAGGCGGTGAAGTCGACGCTGGTGCCGCCGAGTTCCTCCTTGAGGATGTCGACGATCCGCAGGCGCACGCCGGTGGTGTAGCGGTCGCGCGGGAGGTAGACGAGGGCCGAGTAGTAGCGCCCGTACTCGTCCTGGCGCAGGTAGAGGCGCAGCCGGCGCCGCTCCTGCAGGTACAGCACGGAGGTGACGATGGACTGCAGTTCGCCGACGGGCGTCTGGAACAGCTCGTCGCGCGGGTAGGTCTCCAGGATCTGCAGCAGGTCCCGCCCGTCGTGGCTGTGGGGCGAGAAGCCGGCGCGCTCCAGGACCTCCTCGACCTTGCGCCGGATGACCGGGACGCGGCGCACGGACTCGGTGTAGGCCGCCGAGGAGAAGAGGCCGAGGAAGCGCCGCTCGCCGACGACGTTGCCCGCCGCGTCGAACTTCTTCACCCCGATGTAGTCCAGGTACGACGGCCGGTGCACGGTCGCCCGGCTGTTGGCCTTGGTCAGCACGAGCAGTTTGTGCTCGCGCGCCTTGGCCCGGGCGTCGGCGGGCAGCCGCCCGAAGGACGGGCTGACCGGGTGCGCCTCGTCGTCGGCGTGGTGCGGGTCGGAGCGCAGTATGCCCAGGCCGGTGCCGGGGACGGCGGCCAGCGAGTCGTCCTCGCGCAGCTGGTACTCGCGGTAGCCGAGGAAGGTGAAGTGGTCGTCGGCCAGCCAGCGCAGCAGCTCGCGGGCCTCCTCGACCTGCGGTCCGGGCAGGTCGGCGGGGACGGGCTCGTCCGGCAGCCCCTCCGCCAGCCGGGTGGCCGCGTCCCGCATCTTGCCCCAGTCCTCGACGGCCTCGCGGACGTCGGACAGCACGCGCAGCAGGTCGGCGGTGATCTGCTTGAGGTCGCCGCGGTCGGTCTCGCGGTCGATCTCGACGTGGATCCAGGACTCGACGTGCGCGTCGTGCGGGAGGTCGCCGGTGGGCCGGGTGGGCAGCACCTCGATGAGCTTGCCGGTGACGTCGCGCCGCACCACGAACTGCGGGTGGATGACGACGTGGATGCCGCGTCCCTGCCGCGTCAGCTCGTTGGTGACGGAGTCCACCAGGAAGGGCATGTCGTCGGTGACGACCTCGACGACGGAGTGGCTGCACGTCCAGCCGTTCTCCTCGACGGTCGGGGTGTGGACCCGCACGCTGGCCGTGCCCTGGGGGCGGTTCTCGGCCAGCCGGTAGTGCGAGACAGCGGCTCCGAAGACGTCGACCGGGTCGCGGTCGGTGAGGTCCTCCGGGGCGGTGTGCAGGTAGTAGCGCTGGAGGAACGCGAGGAGGGCCTCGCTGTCCGGGGTCTCCGGGGTGCCCTCGCTCGTCGTCCCGGCCGGTAGGTGGCTCCCGGCCGGGCTGTTCTCAGCTACCCGGGCGGCCCTCTCGAGCAGCTCGGCCTTGGCTTCGTCCAGCTTGGTCTGCATTGTCCTCTGGCTCCTGTCGCGCGCCTTTGCGTGACGTAGAAGGAAGTACGGTCTCTGCGCTCACGGGCTCACGCCGCGACGCGGGGTGTCCGGTCTGCTCCGGCGCTGTGCCGCAAGGTGAGACGAGCGGGTGTGTGTGAGCCGTTCCTGAGCCGGCCGACGGATGCGCCGCCGCGCTCGGCGACGTCCGGGCCGGTGGAGTGCTCGGCGCCCCGGGAATCCTCGATGCCCCGTCCCGCCCGCGAAGACCAGCGACCGCCGCCCGGTCACGGATCTCGTCCGTGCTCTCCGGGCGCAGGGCAGGAACGACGGCGTCCCCGCGAGCTATCGCGCTGATCACGCCACCAAGGCTATCGCTCCTCACAGGGGGCCCGTCATGAGCCGTATGTGTACAAAACCGGGGGTGGAAGTTTGACGTTCTGCACAGTGCGCGCTTACGGACGGTGGGACCACCGGCACGGCCCTCCCGCCCTCCTGACGACCGGTCCCGCAGGAGAGACCCCGCCGGCACCGCGAGGAGCGGCCGTCCTCACCGGTGGCGCGGCGCACTCCCCCGAAAGGCCGCACGCCCGCCGACGCCCGCGCGAGGAGGGCTACGGCGTTCGTGCCACCGTCCCCGCCCGCAAGGAGCCCGGGTCCGTCGCCCACGCCTTCGAGGCCGGCTTCGGCGCCCGCGCCGAGGAACCCGGCCGCGCCCGGCCCGGCGCGCCCGGCCCGCCGCGCCCGCCTTCTCGCGGACCCGCCCCGGCCGGTACGCCGCCGTCGCGCCGTCCCCGGCGGGCGCCCTCCCGGCCTGCTCCGCGACAACCCCGGACTCCGCACGATCCTCACGTCCTTCTCCGGCACCGGCGAACCGGTCACGCAGATCCGCCGCGGCCCGGTGCCCACGGCCGCGGTCGCTGCCTCACCGGGTACCCGGCACCGGAGCCCGGCATGCAGACCGCGTCGGCGTCCGGAACCGGGGGGCCAAGGCGGTGGTCGTCAGGCCGCCAGCCGCTCCGCCTCCGCGACCGCCTCCTGGAGGGTGTCCACCACCGGCGCCCCCGCCCCTTGCAGGCTGGCCCGGCTGTGCGACCCGCCGGTGTACAGCACGGCCCGCGCCCCCACGTACCGGGCGGCCAGCGCGTCGTCGGCGGCGTCCCCGATCACCACCGTGCGCTCCGGGTCCACGCCGGTGAGCGCCCTCAGGTGCCGCACCATGTGCTCCGCCTTGCTGCCCCCGGACGGCCCGGTCCGTCCGTCGACCCGGACGAAGTGCGCCTCGATCCCGAAGCCCTGCACCAGCGGGAGGAGCTCCTCGTGCACGTGCATGCTCAGCAGCGACTGGCTGCGCCCCGCCGCCCGCCACTGCGCCAGCAGTTCCGCCGCGCCCTCGGTGAGTCCGCAGGTCACCCGGTGCTCGGCGTAGTACCGGTGGAAGACCGCGTCCATGAGCTCCCACTCGGCGTCCGTCGGCAGCTGCCCCATCAGCCGCTCGTAGAACTTCGGCACCGGTACGCAGTACAGCTCCCGGTACCGCTCCAGCGTGAGCGGCTCCAGCCCCAGCTCGGCGAAGGCCGCGTTCGTCGCCGCGATGATCGCGTCGATGTCGTGGAACAGCGTCCCGTTCCAGTCCCAGACGATGTGCGCCCCGGTCAGCTTCCCCATGCCCAAGAACGTACCCGCCGCCGGCGGCGGTCAAGGGAGCGGCGGGCCGGTCCGGCGCCGGGGCCGGCTCAGCTGCCGGGGCTCACCAGGTTCGGGATCTCCTGCGTGGCGTACCACAGCAGCTCGTGGTCCTCGGCCCCGTCCACCACGAACTGCGCGTCGTCGTCCCCGTCGTCCGCCGCACGGAGCGCCTCGGCCGCCGCCGCCACGTCCGCCGCCGCGTCCGCCGCGTCCACGTGCACGGACGCCGCCTTGACCAGCGGTACGGGCCCGGCGACCCGCACCTCGCCGAGCGCGGCCGGGTCCAGCCCCCGGTCCGGGTCGGCGCTCGCCGCCCGGTCGGGCACGTCCACGGCGACCACGACCCGGCGCCGCGGCGCACCGGGGTCCGCCGCCAGCAGCCGCAGCGAGGCCAGCGCGGCCCGGCTCAGCGCCGCGTACTCCAGCTCTTCTATGTCCTCGGAGAGGTACCACTCGCGCAGCGCGGGCGTCACGGCGTACGCGACGAACCGCCCGGCCCCCAGCTCACCCGTCCTGTGGGCCTCGGCGAGACCGGAGAGGGTCAGGGGGACGTAGACGCGCATGGTCGGCCGCTTTCGTCGTCGGGGGCTTCGCACAGGACCCCGGTGAGGGCGCTTCTGCCCTGCCCGGAGGGCCTTCAGGATACGTGCGGGTGTCCCCTTTCGGGTTCCTTCCGCCCGTCCGCGGGCGTCCACCTCCGGCCGCCGGCTCACCCGGTGCGCCCGCTTCACCCCGGGCTTCCCCACCCCTTGCGTCACTCGGATAAGTGAATTCGGCGAGGCCCCGCCACGGGCCGCGCCTTCCTTGCCATCGCCGTCCGCCACCCCGTACAAGATCACCGACCAGTAAGTTACCGCCCGGTATCCCCCGGGCCCAGAGAACGGGGACGCACGTGAACAAGGTCATGACCAGGGCGCAGCGCCGCCCGGGCACCCGCCCCCCGGCCCGCCGCGACCCGAGCCGCCCCGCGGGCGGCCCACCCCGCACGCCGGGCGGCAGCACGGCCCGTACCGCCCCGGGCGACGGCGGACCGCCCCGCTCACCGGGCCGCGCCGGCTCCCCGCCCCGCCGCCCCGCGGCCGGCCGCCCGCCGGCCGCCCCGGGCAGCGGCACCCCGGGGACCACGGGGGCCGCGGCGGGCCGGCCCGGCAGCACCGCGGGCACGGCGACGGGCCGTCCCGGGGTGCCGGGCGGCCCCCGGCCGGCCGCTGTCCGGGCCGGCACCGGTGCGGCCGCGCCCGCCCGGGCCACCCGCGGTCCCGTCGCCCCGGTCCGCCCCACCGACCTCTTCGCCGACCGGCTCCTGGCGGTCCTGAGCGGGCAGCGCCCCGTCCACTGGATGCTCCGGCACACCGCGGGCCGCGCCTACGACGAGCTCGCCCGGCTCGCGGAGCGCAGCCCGCTGCGCGCCCGTGGCACCCGGCCCGTCGTCCGCGACATCGGCTACTTCGAACCCCGCCCCGGCGCCGTCGAAGCCTTCGCCCGCATCGGGGCCGGCGATCAGGTGCGCGCCATGGCCTTCCGCCTGGAACAGGGCCGGGACCTGCGCTGGCGGTGCACGGCGGTGGAGCTGGGCGGCCGACGCGGGCGGCACGCGGCCGACGCCTGAGACGCCCGCACGCCGAAGGGCCGGGCGCCCGGAGGCACCCGGCCCTTCGCACCGCTACGGCGTCGCGGACACCGTCACTTCTTGCGGCGCCGCCCGCCCTTCGCCTGCTTGCGGCGCTCCGCGCGCGTGAGGCCGTCGGCCGAGGAGCGCACCGGCTCGTCGTCGGGGGCGACGTCGCGCTCGATGACACCGCCCTCCCCGTCCACGGTCGGCGCGCTCAGGTGCAGGTTCCGCCGCTGCGGGGCGTCGAGCCCCTTGGCGCGGATCTCCGGCCGCGCGCCCGCCTGCGTCGGCACCGCGTCCCGCTTCTCCAGGTCGGCCACCGGCTTGACGTCCTCGACCGGGACCTCCTCGACCTGCTGCTCGACCTGGACCTCCAGGTTGAACAGGTAGCCGACGGACTCCTCCTTGATGCCGTCCATCATGGCCTGGAACATGTCGAAGCCCTCGCGCTGGTACTCGACCAGCGGGTCCTTCTGCGCCATGGCGCGCAGGCCGATGCCCTCCTGGAGGTAGTCCATCTCGTAGAGGTGCTCGCGCCACTTGCGGTCCAGGACCGACAGCACGACCCGGCGCTCCAGCTCACGCATGATCTCGGAGCCGAGCTGCGCCTCGCGCGCCTCGTACTGCTGGTGGATGTCGTCCTTGACGGACTCGGCGATGAACTCGGCGGTCAGACCGGCCCGGTCACCGGCCGCCTCCTCCAGCTCCTCGATGGTGACGCTGCACGGGTAGAGCTGCCGGAAGGCGCCCCACAGCCGGTCGAGGTCCCAGTCCTCCGGGAAGCCCTCGGCGGTCTCGGCCTGGACGTAGGCGTCGATGGTGTCGTCCATGAAGTGCCGGATCTGCTCGTGCAGGTCCTCGCCCTCCAGGACGCGGCGCCGCTCGCCGTAGATGACCTCGCGCTGCCGGTTGAGGACCTCGTCGTACTTCAGGACGTTCTTGCGGGTCTCGAAGTTCTGCGTCTCGACCTGCGCCTGCGCCGAGGCGATCGCGCGCGTCACCATCTTGTTCTCGATCGGCACGTCGTCCGGGACGTTCGCCATCGACATCACGCGCTCGACCATCTGGGCCTTGAACAGGCGCATCAGGTCGTCACCGAGCGAGAGGTAGAAGCGGGACTCGCCGGGGTCGCCCTGACGGCCGCTGCGGCCGCGCAGCTGGTTGTCGATCCGCCGCGACTCGTGCCGCTCGGTGCCCAGCACGTAGAGGCCGCCGAGCTTCTCGACCTCCTCCTTCTCGGCCTTGACCGCCTCCTCGGCGCGCTTGAGGGCCTCGGGCAGGGCCGCGGCCCACTCCTCGATGTGCTCCTCGGGGTCGAGGCCGCGCTGGCGCAGCTCCGCCTCGGCGAGGTCCTCGGGGTTGCCGCCGAGCTTGATGTCCGTACCGCGGCCGGCCATGTTCGTGGCGACGGTGACGGCGCCCTTGCGGCCGGCCTGGGCCACGATCTGGGCCTCGCGCTCGTGGTGCTTGGCGTTGAGCACCTCGTGCTGGATGCCCCGCTTGCTGAGCTGCTGCGACAGGTACTCCGACTTCTCGACGGAGGTCGTGCCGACGAGGATCGGCTGGCCCTTGCGGTGCTTCTCCTCGATGTCGTCGACGACCGCCTCGAACTTGGCGACCTCGGTCCGGTAGATCAGGTCCGACTGGTCCTTGCGGATCATCGGCCGGTTGGTCGGGATCGGGACCACGCCGAGCTTGTAGATCTGGTGGAACTCGGCGGCCTCGGTCATCGCCGTACCGGTCATGCCGGAGAGCTTGTTGTAGAGGCGGAAGAAGTTCTGGAGGGTGATCGTGGCGAGCGTCTGGTTCTCGTCCTTGATCTCCACCCCTTCCTTCGCCTCGATCGCCTGGTGCATGCCCTCGTTGTAGCGGCGGCCGGCCAGGATGCGGCCGGTGTGCTCGTCGACGATCATGACCTCGCCGTCGATGACGACGTAGTCCTTGTCGCGCTTGAAGAGCTCCTTGGCCTTGATGGCGTTGTTCAGGTAGCCCACCAGCGGGGTGTTCACCGACTCGTAGAGGTTGTCGATGCCCAGCCAGTCCTCGACCTTGCTGACCCCGGACTCGTGGATGGCGACCGTGCGCTTCTTCTCGTCGACGTCGTAGTCGCCGGTCTCCTCGATGCCCTTGAGCGGGTTGCCGGGCTCGCCGCGCTTGAGGCGCTGGACCAGCTTCGCGAAGTCGCCGTACCACTTGGTGGCCTGGTCGGCCGGGCCGGAGATGATCAGCGGCGTACGGGCCTCGTCGATGAGGATGGAGTCGACCTCGTCGACGATGGCGAAGTTGTGGCCGCGCTGGACGAGTTCGTCCTTGGACCACGCCATGTTGTCGCGCAGGTAGTCGAAGCCGAACTCGTTGTTCGTGCCGTAGGTGATGTCGCACGCGTACATCTCGCGGCGCTGGGCCGGCGTCATGCTGGCGAGGATGCAGCCGACGGACAGGCCCAGGAAGCGGTGGACGCGGCCCATCATCTCGGAGTCGCGCTCGGCCAGGTAGTCGTTGACCGTGACGATGTGGACGCCGTCACCGGACAGCGCGTTCAGGTAGGCGGGCAGCGTACCGACGAGCGTCTTGCCCTCACCGGTCTTCATCTCGGCCACGTAGCCCATGTGCAGGGCGGCGCCGCCCATCATCTGGACGTCGTAGTGCCGCTGGCCGAGGACGCGCTTGGCGGCCTCGCGGACGGTGGCGAACGCCTCGGGCAGCAGGTCGTCCAGGCTCTCGCCGTCGGCGTACCGCTGCTTGTACTCATCGGTGAGGGCCCGCAGCTCGGCGTCGGAGAGGTCGACGAAGTCCTCTTCGATGGAGTTGACCTGGTCCGCGATGCGGTGCAGCTTGCGCAGGATCTTGCCTTCGCCTGCACGCATGATCTTCGAGAGGACGGACACGGGGGTTGGTCTCCTTGCCGGTCGGGCCTGGGACGGTCGGTTACCACTTGACTCACTGAGCAACGGCCATCGTATGCGAGGACCCCGCCACGCCGGGAGGCCTGCCGTGTCGGCGGCCGTCCGCTGCTTCGTTTCTGTTCCACGTCTGCTTCGAAGGGGACAACGTCCGGGCCCCGCCGATGGTGCCGCACCGCACCGACGAATTGCGCGATCCGTGACCACCCGGCGACAGGCCGTCGACGCGCCGGACGGCCCCCGCCCGCCGGGACCGCCCCCGCCCGCCGGACGGCCACGTTCCCGGCCGGCGAACAGGGTGACACCCCTCCCCGCCCGCGAGCAGAATCGGCCGATGGACCCCGTCACACTCACCACCGAGCGCCTCGTCCTGCGCACGGTGGGCCCGCAGGACACGGAGACCGTCCACGCCGCCTGCCAGGACCCGGACATCCGGCGCTGGACCACCCTCCCCTCCCCCTACCTCCCCGAGCACGCGCGGGGCTTCACGCACCAGGTGGTCCCCGACGGCTGGGCGAACGGTTCGATGTTCACCTTCGGCGTCTTCCTCCCCTCCGGCGGCCTGACGGGCATGCTCGGCCTGACGGTGCGCGCCCCGGGCGTCGCCGAGATCGGCTTCTGGGCCGCCAGGGAGCACCGCGGCAACGGCTACGTCACGGAGGCCGCCCGCACCGCGTGCCGCTGGGCCTTCACCCACGCGTCGATCGACCGGGTGGAATGGCGCGCGGAGGTCGGCAACCGGGCCTCCCGCGCGGTCGCGGAACGGGCCGGCTTCACCGTCGAGGGCGTTCTGCGCTCGGGGATCGGCTGCCGGGGGGTCCGCCGGGACTGCTGGGTGGGTTCCCGGCTGCCCTCGGACCTGGGCCTTCCCTCGACGGTGCCGTACCTGCCGGCGCGGACGTGATCCGGGCGTGTCCGCGGGCCCTCCCGCGTCCCGTCCGCGGCGCGCGCCCCGTTGTCAGTGCGACCCTCTATCGTGCGAAAGCATGACGACCCCGCGCCCCACCACGGAACTCTCGGCAGACGAGGCCCGCCGCATCGTCCTGCGGGCCCAAGGTTTCCTCGGCGCCCCCGACCGGCGCTCCGGCGTCCGCGGCGTCCTCCGCCACCTGGGCGCGATACAGCTCGACACGATCTCGGTCCTGGCCCGCTCCCACGAACTCGTGCCGTACGCCCGCCTGGGCGCGGTGGGCCGCAGGACCGTCGAGAACGCGTACTGGAAGCCCGTGTCCGCGGGCGCGCCTTCGGCACCGCACGCCTTCGAGTACTGGTCGCACGCCGCCTGCATCCTGCCCATCGAGGAGTGGCCCCACTTCGCCTTCCGCCGCCGCGCCTACCGCGGCCGCCCGCACTGGAACCACGAACTCCCCGACGGCGCCTACGACCAGGTGATCAAACAGCTCCGCACCGAGGGCCCCCTCACGGCCACGGAGCTGGGCGGCGCGAAGAAGACCAACGACTGGTGGGACTGGTCGGGCACGAAGGTCGCCGTCGAACGCGCCCTGATGTACGGCGAGGTGGTCTGCGTCGAACGCCGCGGCTGGAAGCGGGTGTACGACCTCGCCGAGCGGGCGATCCCCGCCGAGCTGCTGCACGACACGCTGGACGACGCCGAATGCCTGCGCCGCCTGGTCCGCCTGGCCGGCCGGGCCCTGGGCGTCGGCACGCGCGCGGACATCGCCGACTACCACCGTCTCAAGGCCGAACAGGTGGACGCGGTGATCGCCGACTCGGGTCTGGTCCCGGTCACGGTCGAGGGCTGGGGCAGGCCGGCCTGGGCCGATCCGGCGGCCCTGGAGACACCTCCGCGCGGCCGCCACCGCACGACGCTGCTGTCCCCCTTCGACTCCCTCGTCTGGGAACGGGCGCGCACGGAGCGGATCTTCGGCTTCACGCACCGCCTGGAGGCCTACGTCCCCAAGCCGAAGCGGATCCACGGCTACTTCGCGATGCCGGTCCTCGCCGGCGGCCGGCTCGTCGGCCGCGTCGACCCGGCCCGTGAGGGGCGCACCCTGGTGGCCAGGCAGGTCACGCTGGACGGCCGCAAGGCGGTCCCGGCGGTGGCCCGGGCCCTGGTCGAGGCGGCGAGCTGGGTGGACTGCACGGACGTACGGGTGGAACGCGTCGAGGCACCGGACCTGCGCGGGCCCCTCACGCAGGAGCTCGCCCGCGTACTCGCGTGACCGGCGCCGATTCGTCCCCCGGCACGGACGGACCCTTCGTCACGGGTCCTCCGTCACGGGCCCTTCGTCGTGGGCGGGCGGCCGGCAGGCCGGGCCGTCACCGGATCTCCAGGATCTTCTCCCGCATCGCGTAGACCACCGCCTCCATCCTGGAGTGCAGCTGCAGCTTCTCCAGGATGTTGCGCACATGGTTCTTCACGGTGTTCTCGGAGATGAACAACTCCTTGGCGATGTCGCGGTTGTTCATTCCGGTGGCGACGAGTTTGAGGACTTCCAGCTCACGGTCCGTCAGCCGCGGCGCGGGCACCAGCCGGCGTTCGTCGGTCCGCTGGATCATCGATTTGAACTCGGTGAGCAGCTTCGACGCCATGGACGGGCTGATCTGCGACTGGCCGTCGGCCACCGCGCGAATGGCGGTGGCCACCTCGTCCGTGGAGATCTCCTTGAGGAGATAACCCGTCGCGCCCGCCTTGATCGCTTCGTAGAGGTCGGCTTCCTCGTCGCTGATCGTCAGCATGATGATTTTGGCGCTGGGGGCCACCTCCTTGATGGAGGTGCACGCCTCGATCCCCCCGCGCTTGGGCATCCGCACGTCCATCAGGACGATGTCGGGCAGCAGGTCGGCGGCCTTCTCCACGGCCTCGGCGCCGTCGCCCGCCTCGCCGACGACCTGGATGTCCTCCTCGGCCGCGAGCACGATCTCCAGGCCACGGCGGAACAGGGCGTGGTCGTCCACGACAAGGACTCTGATCGGCTCCTTGCGTTCAGAGCCCGCCTCCGGGCCCGCGCCGACGACGCCGTCGTCGGCGTCCCCGGCACGCATCGGTCCGAAGCTGTCCGCCATCGTTCCTCCCCCTGAAGGCTGTGGCCTGTGGTCCTGACCAGCGCCAACCCAAGGCAACGGCCCACCGGTTGAGCCGTTGCGGCCATGATTTCATGCCCGGACGACACCCGGGCGACAGCGCGGGGGTGCGAAGGGTCGCACACGGGTGCCCCTGGGGGCGCACACGCGCTCCAGGGGCACCGGCTCCGCTGTCACCCGGCGAGGTCAGCCGCCGAGCGCACCGCCCGCCTCGGGGGAGTGCGCCTGGGTGACCATCGTGTCCGTCCTGAGGTGGATCACACCGTAGTCATAGGCGTGTCGTCGGTAGACGACACTGGGTTCCTTCGTCTCCGAGTCGACGAACAGGTAGAAGTCGTGCCCGACCAGTTCCATCTCGTAGAGCGCCTGGTCGAGGGTCATGGGGGCTGCGACGTGGGTCTTCTCGCGGACGACGAGGGGGCCTTCGCCCTGCACCTCGAGCGAGCCGATCTTCTTGGTGGGCACCGGCTCCGGCTCCTCCCGGGGAGCGGCCAGGCCGGTTCCGTTGAGTGTCGCCACGCCCGGGACGTGGTCGGCGACCTCGGCTGCCGGGATGCGGCGCGCACCGCGCCGCGAGAACCGCTTGTCGTGTTGCTTGCGCAGCCTGGCTTCCAGCTTTTCCGCCGCCAGGTCGAGCGCCGCGTACGCATCGCTCGCCGCCGCCTCCGCCCGGATCACCGGACCGCGCGAGCGGAGCGTGATCTCCACTCGGTCGGAGCGGTCGGCCTGTCGGGGGTTGGGCTCCTTGGACACCTCGACGTCGAGGCTGATCACCTTGCCATCGAGCTTCTGGATCTTCTCCAGCTTCAGCTTTTCGGCCACGTGCTTCCGGAACCGCTCGGGCACCTCGGTCTTGCGGCCCTTGACGACGATGTCCACGCAGAACTCCGTTCCCGGATCACTCCGCATCGGTGGCGGAGCATCTCCCTTTTCGCACCAGGCTCCGGTGACCCCGGAGCCTCGGACTCGGTGACTCCCACCTCCTCCCCCGCAGGCGAGATCCGCACTCCACCGGTGCGGGTGATGATGGGAAAACCCGCGGCACGGCATTCGATTGGAGAGGTGTGGCCTGCGGCTTTCCCTCTCAACCGAACATATCTCGCCCGGACGGATGGCGTCACCCTCTACTGCGGCGTACCTCCGTTCAGATGAATTCACCCTCTCATTACCTGCAACGACGCACGTTCTCAGTCAGTTCCGGATCATTTCGAAAGCGTCCGGTGGAGCGGCGACCACGGCCGCGCAGATCACGTCACCGCTCCTTCGTTCCTCTCTGCCTTCCCATGTCTCACCCATGTACACGAGTCCAGCCGCCGAACCGTTCGGAATCGGCCCCGTCCCGCCCCTGCCGGCAGCCGTCCCGGCCGTACCGGCCCCTGTCGCCCGCGCGTGAGAGGACGCCTGCGACCGCTCCCGCGTCGCCGCCCGTACGGCGCGTGCCGCCTCCGCCAGGGAGGCCCCCGTGGTCATCAAGTCGTCGACCAGCACGACCGGACCACCGAGCAGCAGCCGGGCACCCCCCGGTGCCACCGTGAGCGCGCCCGCCAGATTGGCGAGCCGCTGACGGGAGTTGAGCCCGACCTGGTCGGCCACGCGGCGCCGCTGCCGCAGCACGGCGAGCACCCGGGCGGGCGTCCCGCCGCGCCGCAGCTCGCCCGCCGCCGCGAGCGCGATCCGGCGCGCGGGGTCGTGCCCCCGGGCCCGAACGGCCCGTCGCGCGGACGGCACGGGAACGAGCAGCACGGTCTCCTCGGGGCGTCCGGCCGCTCCCCCGCCGTCCCCGGCCGTCACCCCACCGCTCACGGCCCGCGCTCCGCCCCTGCCCACCCACGCGCCTCCCACCGCCCCCTCGCCCGCCGGAACACTCCCGCCGACACCCGCCCGGGCTTCTACGGCCCCCGCCGGTCCGGCTCCGCCGCCCCGCGTCCCGGCCTCCGTCAGTCCCGCTCGCACCGCCCCCGCCAGCGCCGCCCCGAGCGGCCCGGACAGGGCCGTCGCTCCCCGCTCCTTGTGGGCCAGCAGTACCGCCCGCGCCTCGTGCGCGTACCGGGCCGCCGCGTGCACCGCGGGCAGCCCGGGCGGCTCCGGCACCGGCCGCACCCGCCGCGGCGCGGCCCCGCTCAGGATGGCGCGGCACTCCGGGCAGAGCACCGCGCGCGGCCTGCCGCAGCCTGCGCACTCGGCCGGCAGCACCAGGTCGGTCAGGTCCTGCCACCACCCCCGCATGACCACCACCGTGCCCACACCGCTCCCACCCGGCCACCCCTGTGGACAACCGCCTGTGGACGACTCTCCCCACCGGCCGACGCCCCTCCCCCACACGTGTGAACGCCCGGCCCTCCAGCCCTCTCCGGCCCTCCAGCCCCCCGGTCCTCCAGTCCCCCCGGCGCCCAGCCCCGGCCGCCCGGCCGCGAAACGAAAGCGGCCGCCCCCGCCGAGGCCTCACCCAGGCGGAAGCAGCCGCTTCCCCACCGGCCCGAACCCGGCCGGTCCCGCACCTCACCCCGGATAGACCGGAGCCGTCCCCTCCGTGACCTTCTGCCACTGCGCCCCGGACGGCAGCCGTACGATCCCGTCCACCGAGTACGCCACCAGCGGCAGCCGCTCGTCGCCGGAGGCCGTGACGTCCTTGACCCCGGTCAGGGCCGCGGGCGCCGGCACGTCCGGTGTGGAGCCGTCGACCTGGACGTACCGCATCTGCTCCACGCCCCCGTGCTCGCGTCCGACCACCACGAGCCGGCTGTCCCCGGCCCACGACATGGCGGTGACCTGCTCCAACTCCGGGGCGACGGAGCGCGGTTCCACCACGGTGACCGTCGGCCGCCGGCCCGGTTCCTCCGCCCGCTCGATGAGCCCGACGACCAGGGACCTCTTGTCGCCCTTCTCCACCACGAGCGCGATCCGCACCCCGTCGGCGGCCACCCGTACGGCCTGGATGCGCCCGTCGATGCCCGGTGTGCGGACCTGGAGCGGCTCGCCCCTGCCGCCCTCCAGCAGGAGCAGCCGCGGGTTGCCGGGATCGCGGTCGGCCACCCACAGGTCGTCCTGCGCGTCCCAGCTGGGCGCCGTCAGCCGGTCCTCCTCGCCTCCGCCCCCGCTGGTCAGCACGGCCTCCCCGAGCTCACCGCCCAGCACCATCGAACCGACGTACAGCGCCCTGCCGTCGAGGGTCACCCCGGCCGCGGTGTGCTCGTCGCGCGAGACGGCCACCGACCGCAGGTCCGGGCCGTCCGCGCCCAGCGCCCCGGGCACGGGGTCGGGCTTCGTGGCACCGCTGCCCGGGGCGATCCGTACGAGCCGGTGCTCGGCGTCGACGAAGTACAGGTAGTCGGGGTGCCGCGTCTCCCCGCGGGAGGCCACCGACTCGACCCGGCTCTCGGCGAGCGAGCACAGCGATCCCCCGCCCGCCCGCAGGTCGATCTCCTCCACCGCGGGCGTGAGGTTCCGCAGCGTGAACAGCAGCTGGGCCGCCATCTCCTCGCACCGGCTCCTGCCGACCGCGGCGGCCCTGTCGTTGAGCGGCACCGTCAGCCTGCTGCGGTCGTCGGGCGTCAGCGAGCCGACGCCCTCGCGCAGCGCCGTACCAGCGGGGAAGCTCGTCCGCACCACGGGCGCGAGGCGGCTCGTGGGCCCGTCGAGGAGCGAGCGCACGATCTGGGTCAGGGGGTCCACGCGCTTGCGCACGTAGACGGGATCGGCGACCGCCATCGGCTCCGCGTTCCCGCGGGCCGCCCCGGTGTTCGAGGCGAAGTAGTACTTGCTGACGGACATGTAGTTGCGCTGGAAGTCCGTCCGGCCCATGACGACGCCCTGGGGCAGCGCGTCGATCCGCCACTGCTTGCTCTTCTTGTCCTGCTTGAGGTGCACGGTGCCGCCGTACGGCCCGGTGGCGGGAGCGTAGGACTGGTGCGCGTCCACCGTGGCGACCTTGGTGCCGGTCAGCGTGAACGAGAACTCGCCGGCGTCCTGCCGGGCGGCGTGGCTGTCGGCCTCGGCACCCGGCCCGTCCATCAGGACGGTGGTGGACAGCTCCGGCCGCCAGGTCCTCGCCGTCTCGGGGGTCAGGTACTGGCGCGCCGTCTTGTAGTGCGGGTCGTCGCTGGTCAGCGCTTCCAGGAAGCCCTGCACGATCTGCGGGGGCGTGGCGTCCTCGGCCGGCGGCATGGCGAACACCCTCACCTGGGAGTCCAGCCGCGGCGTGGACTCGACGCCCCGCAGACCACCGCTGTCGGGCATCGAGGCGCACCCGGCCAGCAGGACGCCCCCGCAGGCGACGTACGCCACCGCGCGCGCCGGTGTCCGCCGGCGCGCCCCCTCGCGGTCAGCGCCCACGAGTTGCCTCCCCTTGCCTCTTCACGTCCGTCCGTCCGGGCTCCCCGGTGGAGCGCTCCGGTGCGGCCTGCGAACCGCCGGCGGCCCCGCCCGGGGCCGTCCCCGCTGTCCCCGCCGCCTCCGCGGCCGGCGGGCCGCCCTGGCGCCGCGCGCCGGCGGCGGGCCGCGGCACCACGCGCGCGCCGTTGCCGGGCAGCGCCGTCGGATCGGCCGTGGGCGCCACGGTGGCCGGGCGCGGCACGATCGGGTCCCGCGTCGCCATCGCGGCCATCCGGCCCGTCTGCTGCGTCGGGACCGTGGCCGTCTTCTCCCCGCCGCCGCGCGGCGCACCGGTGTCGCCGGCTCCGCGGTTGCGCCGCGAGTCCTTGGGCTCCAGGGGTATCGGGGAGCCCCGCAGCGGTTCGTCCGCGGTCCTGGGCAGCGTCAGCCGGAACTGCGAGCCGCCGCCCGGCTCGCCCCACGCCTGCAGCCAGCCGCCGTGCAGCCGCGCGTCCTCCAGGGCGATGGACAGCCCGAGGCCCGTCCCGCCGGTGGTACGCGCGCGTGCCGGGTCGGCCCGCCAGAAGCGGCTGAAGACACGGGTCGCCTCGCCGGGCTTGAGCCCGACGCCGTAGTCGCGCACCGCGACGGCGACCGCGCCGCCGGCCGCGGCGAGCTTGACGACGACGTCCTCGCCCTCGCCGTGCTCGACGGCGTTGACGACGAGGTTGCGCAGGATGCGCTCCACGCGCCGCGCGTCTGCCTCGGCGACCACGGGCTGCTGGTCGCCGACGACCCTGATCCGCGTTCCCTTGCGCTCGGCGAGCGGCTCGGCCCCGCTGACGACGCGCCGCACCACGTCCCTGAGGTCTATCGGCTCGGCCTCCAGCGCCGCCGCGCCGGCGTCGAACCGGCTGATCTCCAGCAGGTCCGCGAGCAGCGACTCGAACCGGTCCAGCTGGTCGGCGAGCAGCTCCGCCGACCGCGCGGTCACCGGGTCGAAGTCCTCGCGGGCCTCGTGGATGACGTCCGCGGCCATCCTGACGGTCGTCAGCGGCGTCCGCAGCTCGTGCGAGACGTCCGAGACGAACCGCCGCTGCATCCGCGACAGGTCCTCCAGCTGGCTGATCTTCTGCTGGAGGTTCTGCGCCATCTTGTTGAAGGCCTCGCCGAGCCGCGCGATGTCGTCCTCGCCGGTCACCTTCATGCGTTCCTGCAGTTTCCCGGCGGACAGCCGCTCGGCGATCCCCGCCGCCATCCGCACCGGTGTGACGACCTGGCGCACCACGAGCCACGCGATGGCCCCGAGCAGGACGACGACGAACAGCCCGGCGGTCGCGAGGGTGCCCTTGACCAGGCTGAGCGACTTCTCCTCCTGCGTGAGCGGGAAGAGGTAGTACAGCTCGTACGGGTCGCCGTTTGGGTCGTTGACCTGCTTGCCGATGACCAGGGCCGGCTCGGGGTCCTTGCCGTTGAGGTAGGCGACGCGCGTGTAGCTCTGGGCCGCCGCGGTACTGGTGTTCACCTGCGCGCGCAGCTCCTCGGGCACGCTGACCGTCGGATTGACGTACCCGGAGGCACGCGGCCCGCGCCCGCCGCCGCTGACGTCGCCCAGCGGCAGGGTCACCACGTCGAAGGCGCCCTGGCCGCCGCTGGAGAGCGACCACACCAGGTCACTCATCCACTGGATGACGTTCTGGGAGGTCTGGCCGTCGGCCGTGACACCGTCGTCGCCGGTCCCGCTGGCCGCCTCGTCGGCCTTCTGCTTGGCCACCGCGAACCCGCCGGTGGCCTGGCTCTGGGACGCCTTCACCTTGGCGTCCAGCAGGCCGTTGCGCACCTGGCCGATGACGACGAAGCCGAGCAGCAGGACCACGCCCAGCGACATCAGCAGCGTCGTGACGACGACCTTCAGCTGGATGTTGCGCCGCCACAGCCGCATGACGGGCAGCAGCGGCCGGCGCGCCCAGCGTACGAACAGGCGGATGAGCGGACTGCCCTGGACCCCGCCCCGGAGCAGCCCGCTCCCCGGGAGACGTCCCCGGCGGGGCCCCGCCTCCCGGCCGACAGGCCGCTGCGCGCGGGTCCCGGACCGGCCGGGCGCCGAAGCGGCACTGTCCCCGGACATGTCAGCTCGGTCCTGCCTTGTATCCGACACCGCGCACGGTCACCACGATCTCGGGCTTCTCCGGGTCCTTCTCGACCTTGGAGCGCAGCCGCTGCACATGGACGTTGACCAGGCGCGTGTCGGCCGCGTGGCGGTAGCCCCACACCTGCTCGAGCAGCACCTCGCGCGTGAACACCTGCCACGGCTTGCGGGCCAGCGCGACCAGCAGGTCGAACTCCAGCGGCGTCAGCGCGATCGACTGCCCGTCCCGCTTCACGGAGTGGCCGGCCACGTCGATGACGAGGTCGCCTATGGTGAGCTGCTCCGGCGCCGGCTCCTCCGACCTGCGCAGCCGCGCCCGGATACGGGCGACCAGCTCCTTCGGCTTGAACGGCTTCACGATGTAGTCGTCGGCGCCCGACTCCAGGCCCACGACGACGTCGACGGTGTCGCTCTTGGCCGTGAGCATCACGATCGGCACCCCGGACTCCGCCCGGATCAGGCGGCACACCTCGATGCCGTCCCGGCCCGGCAGCATCAGATCCAGCAGCACCAGGTCGGGCTTGGTCTCGCGGAAAGCGGCCAGCGCCTTGTCGCCGTCGGCTACGAAAGACGGCTCGAAACCTTCACCGCGCAACACGATGCCGAGCATCTCGGCCAGTGCGCTGTCGTCGTCGACGACAAGGACTCGTCCCTTCATAAACGACATCATCCCATTCTCATAACGGCGGCGAAGGCAGTGGTGAGGCAGCTCACTGGCCAGTGACGATAGTCGTACGACGTCGTCACTGTCTGCCCTCGCCCGCGGCCGTCGAGAAGGGCGTCCCCGCCGGCCGGACCGGCGCGGCCCCTGAGCCGGCCGAATCGGCCGGCTCAGCCGATGGGCCCGGCCGGCCGGCTCAGCCGATCGACGCGTGGCGCGACCGGGCGCACAGCTCGGCCAGCGCCTCGGCGGTCACCGGCGACACGGCCCCCTCCTCGGTGACGATCGCGGTCACCAGCTCGGGCGGCGTCACGTCGAACGCCGGGTTGTACGCCTGCGTCCCCAGGGGCGCGACGGGAATCCCGCCGCCCGCCTCCGCACCGGCCGTCGGCACCTGGGGCGCCACGATCTCCGTCACCTCGTGCCCGGGCCGCTGCTCCACCTCGATGGACGCCCCGTCCGGCGTGCCCGGGTCCACCGTCGTCAGCGGTGCCACCACGATGAACGGGACGTGGTGGTAGCGCGCGAGCACCGCCAGCGGATAGCTGCCCACCTTGTTCGCCACCGACCCGTCGGCGGCGATCCGGTCCGCCCCGATCAGCACCGCGTCCACCTCGCCGGCCGCGAACAGCGACCCCGCCGCGTTGTCGGTGAGCAGCGTGTACGCCATGCCGCTGCGGGCCGCCTCGTACGCCGTCAGCCGGGCACCCTGCAGCAACGGACGCGTCTCGTCCACCCACAGCCGCCTCAGCCGCCCCGCCCGGTGCGCCGCGAGCGCCACCGCGAACGCCGTGCCCTCACCGCCCGACACCAGCGAACCGGTGTTGCAGTGGGTGAGGATCCGGTGCCCACCGCCCGGCAGCAGCTCGTCCAGCAGCGCCAGCCCGTGCCCGGCCATCCGCGCACTGGCCTCGGCGTCCTCCCGGTGCAGCTGCCGCGCCGCCGCCAGCGCCGCCCCGGCCGCCCGCCGGGAATCACCGCTCTCGGCGAGCGCGGCCTGGTAGGCGGAGTGGGCTCTGCGCACCCCGACGGCGAGGTTCACCGCGGTCGGCCGGGCGCTCTCCAGCGCGCTCGCGGCGTCCTCCACGTCGAAGCCCCGCACGGCGGCGAGCGCGACGCCGTACGCCCCCGCGATCCCGAGCAGGGGCGCCCCGCGGACGGCGAGCGACCGGATCGCCTCCACCAGCGCGGGCGCGTCCGTACAGACCAGTTCGACCTCCTCGGCCGGCAGCCTCGTCTGGTCGAGGAGAACCAGGACGGGGCCTTCGGGTGGCTCTTCCCAGCGGATCGCGGGGATCCCGGTCGGCCGCTTGTCCTCGCCGCTGTGCGCGTACTGATCAGCCATGCGGTCAGTCTGCCCCTTTTCCGGCGGACAATTGAAGGTACGCAGCCGATACCGCGCCTGGTCCGCCGATGACCACCCCATGGCACGATGGCTGCCAACCTGCCGCCGCGACCGCGGACGGGCACCGTGAAGGAGCGACGATGACTGACACTCCGGGCTGGGCCTCGCCCGGATCCGCCCCCTCCGACGGGCCGAACCCGGGCGTGTCCGGCCCTGCCGACCCCTCCGGCCGTCCGAACCCCGCACAGCCCGCGGACCGGCCGGGCCAGGCGCCGCAGGAGCCCGGCACGAAGTGGTCCGAGGAACAGCCGCCACCCGGCCAGTGGTCCGCGCCCACCGGCCCCACCGACCCCGCCGGTCCCGCCGCCCCGGGCCAGGCCCCGCCACCGCCACCCGGCCCCGGCTGGGGCACCCAGCCCCCCGGCGGCCCCGGCGGTTACGGAGGCCCGGGCGGCTACGGGGGCCCGGCCGGCTACGGCGGTTACGGCGGCTGGGGCGGCCCCCCGCCCGCGGCCAAGCCCGGTGTGATCCCGCTGCGCCCGCTCGGCGTGGGCGAGATCCTCGACGGCGCCGTGTCCACCATGCGCACCCACTGGCGCACGGTCCTGGGCATCTCGCTGACCGTCGCGGTCCTCACCGAGGTCATCGTCGTCCTGCTGCAGGGCCTGGTCCTGGACGACACCAGCACCGAAGCCCTCAACGACCCGAGCGCCACCCTCGGCGAACTGAGCCGCGCCATGGGCGACGCCCTGCTCAGCTCCACCGTCGTCTTCGCCGTCAGCCTGGTCGGCACCGTCGCGGCGACCGCCCTGCTGACGACGGTCACCAGCCGCGCGGTCCTCGGCAGGCCGGTGACCGCCGGAGAGGCCTGGCGCGACGCCCGCCCCCAGGTCCTGAAGCTGTTCGGGCTGATCTGCGTGCTGCTGCTCATCGCCGTCGGCATCGTCACCGTGGGCACCCTGCCCGGCATCCTCGTGGCCGCCGCGGGAAGCGGCGGGGCGGGCATCGCGCTCACCCTGCTGGGCGTCCTCGGCGCCGGCGTCGTCGCGCTGTGGCTGATGATCCGCTTCTCCCTGGCCTCGCCCGCCCTGATGCTGGAGAAGCAGGGCATCACGAAGGCGATGAGCCGCTCCGCCAAGCTGGTGCGCGGTTCCTGGTGGCGGATCTTCGGCATCCAGCTGCTCGCCACGATCATCGCCAACGTCGTCGCGTCGATCGTCGTCATCCCGTTCACCTTCCTCGCCGCGGCACTCAGCGGCGACGGCGTCTCCGGCTTCCTCAACGGCGCCGGCGACTTCGGCTGGACGTTCCTCATCGTCAGCGGCGTCGGCTCGGTGATCGGCTCCATGATCACCTTCCCGATCACGGCGGGTGTCGGCGTGCTGCTCTACATCGACCAGCGCATCCGCCGCGAGGCCCTCGACCTGGAACTGGCCCGCGCCGCCGGTGTCCAGGACCACGGCCCCGGCGCGACCCCGGGGAGCTGATGCGGTGAGCCCGCTGGGGGGAGTCCTCACCGCGGTGCCCGCGCAGCCGGGCACCGCGGTACGGGCGCTGCCGCGCGCCGGTGACGTCGTCGTGCTGTGGCCGGCCCGCTCCGGCGACGAGCCGCCCGTCACCGTTCCGCGGGACCCCGCGCGGGAGGCGGCCCGGCGCGAGCTGTCCAAGCGCGTGTACCACGAGAACGACCCCAGCCTGTTCCAACGCGCCCTGGACGCCTTCTGGGACTGGCTCGGCAAGCTGCTCGACGCCGCCTCGACCGCGACACCCGGCGGAACGCTCGGTCTGGTCGTCATCGCCCTGGCCGTGCTCGCGCTGCTCGGCGCCCTGTGGTGGCGCCTGGGCACCCCCCGGCGCCGGCCCGCCTCCGCCGCCGCCCTGTTCGACGAGCGCCCCCGCGGCGCCGCCGACCACCGCGCGGCCGCCGGGGCACACGCCGCCCAGGGCCACTGGAACCAGGCCGTCCAAGAACGCATGCGGGCCATCGTCCGCGCCCTGGAGGAACGCGCCCTCCTCGACGCCCGCCCCGGCCGCACCGCCGACGAGGCGGCCGCGGAGGCCGGCCGGGTCCTGCCCGCCCACGCCGGCCGGCTGCGCGCCGCGGCCCGGGACTTCGACGACGTGACGTACGGCGGCCGCCCGGCGACCGAGCAGGCGTACCACCGCGTCGCCGAACTCGACCGCGACCTGGAGCGCACCAAGCCCCGGCTCACGAGCACGAGCACCAGCACCAGCACCAGCACGGGCCACGACGCCCGCCGGGGAGCCGCCGGATGACCACCGAGGCCACGCCCCCGTCCACCTCGGCCTCGCCCACCCCCCGCCAGGTGTGGACCCGCGCGCGAGGCGTCGCGCTCGCCCTCGTCCTCCTCCTGGCGGCGGCCGTCACGATCGCCGTGATCCGCTCCGACGCCCGCCACGGTGAACTCGACCCGCGCTCCGCGGACCCCTACGGCAGCCGCGCCGTCGCCGAGCTCCTCGCGGACCGGGGCGTGGACACGCGCGTGGTCACCACCCTGGACCGGGCGGCCGCCGCGGCCGGCCCGGACACGACCCTCCTGGTCGCCGTCCCCGACCTCCTGACGCCCGCTCAGCAGTCCCGTCTGCACGCCGCCTTCGCGGGCACCGGCGGCCGTACCGTCCTGGTCGCCGCCGGCAGCGCCTCCGTCGAACGGCTCGCCCCCGGCGTCACCGCCGACCCCGCCACCAGCCTCGACTCGACGCTCTCCCCCGACTGCGACCTGCCCGCCGCCCGGCGCGCGGGCACCGCCGACACGGGCGGCATCCGCTACACCACCACCCACCTCGACGCCGACGCCTGCTATCCCAGCCAGCGCCTGGCCACCCTGCTGCGCGTCCCGCACGCCTCCCGGGGCGGTGACACGGTCGTCCTCGGCGCGCCCGACGTCCTCCTCAACGACCGCCTCGACGAGCACGGCAACGCCTCGCTCGCCCTGCAGCTCCTCGGCTCCCGCCCCCATCTGGTCTGGTACCTCCCCTCACTCGCCGACGACTCGGCCCTCGAAGAGGACCGGCGCGACTTCTTCGACCTGCTCCCTGCGGGCTGGCTCTGGGGCACGCTGCAACTGTTCGTCGCGGCGGCCCTGGCCGCCCTGTGGCGGGCACGCCGGCTCGGCCCCCTGGTGCCGGAAAGACTTCCCGTGGCGATCCGCGCCTCCGAAACCGTCGAAGGCCGCGCCCGCCTCTACCGCAGGGCCGACGCCCGCGACCGCGCGGCCGCCGCTCTTCGCTCCACCACCCGCACCCGCCTCGCCCCCCTCGCAGGCGTCCCCGTGGCCCGGGCGCACACGCCCGAGGCCCTGCTCCCGGCCCTCTCCGCCCACCTGCGCGGCGACGGGCAGGACCTGCACGCCCTCCTCTTCGGCCCACCGCCCCGCGACGACGCAGCCCTCATCGCACTCGCCGACCGACTCGACGCCCTCGAAAGAGAGGTACGCCGTCCATGATGGACCCGACCACTGACAACGCCGGGCAGACCGGGGACCCGGACAGCGCCCGAGCGGCCCTGGAGGCCCTGCGCGCCGAGATCGCCAAGGCCGTGGTCGGCCAGGACCCCGCCGTGACCGGCCTCGTCGTCGCCCTGCTCTGCCGCGGCCACGTCCTCCTCGAAGGCGTCCCCGGCGTCGCCAAGACACTCCTCGTCCGCGCCCTCGCCGCCGCCCTCGAACTCGACACCAAGCGCGTCCAGTTCACCCCCGACCTCATGCCGAGCGACGTGACGGGCTCCCTGGTCTACGACACCCGCACCGCCGAGTTCTCCTTCCAGCCCGGCCCGGTCTTCACCAACCTCCTCCTCGCCGACGAGATCAACCGCACGCCCCCGAAGACCCAGTCGTCCCTGTTGGAGGCGATGGAGGAACGCCAGGTCACGGTCGACGGCACCCCCCGCCCGCTCCCCGACCCGTTCCTGGTCGTGGCGACCCAGAACCCGGTCGAGTACGAGGGCACCTACCCCCTGCCCGAGGCCCAGCTGGACCGTTTCCTCCTCAAGCTGACCGTCCCCCTCCCCTCCCGCCAGGAGGAGATCGACGTCCTCACCCGCCACGCCGAGGGCTTCAACCCGCGCGACCTGCGCGCCGCCGGCATCCGCCCCGCCGCGAACGCGGCCGCGCTGGAGGCGGCCCGCGCGGCGGTCGCCAAGACGACGGTCTCCCCGGAGATCACCGCCTACGTGGTGGACATCTGCCGGGCCACCCGCGAGTCGCCGTCCCTGACCCTCGGCGTCTCCCCCCGAGGCGCCACCGCCCTGCTGTCGGCCTCCCGCGCCTGGGCGTGGCTCACCGGCCGCGACTACGTCATCCCCGACGACGTGAAGGCGCTGGCCCTGCCCACCCTCCGCCACCGCGTGCAACTACGCCCGGAAGCGGAGATGGAAGGCGTGACGGCCGACTCCGTCATCAACGCGATCCTCGCCCACGTCCCCGTCCCCCGCTGATGGCACTCACCGGACGCGCCGCGCTCCTCGCGGCCCTGGGCTCTCTCCCCGTCGGCATCTGGGAACCCGGCTGGACGGGCATCCTGGCCGTCAACGCCCCCCTGGCCGTCGCCTGCGCCTGCGACTTCGCCCTGGCCGCGCCCGTACGGCGCCTGGGCCTGACCCGCTCGGGCGACACCTCCGCACGCCTGGGCGACACCGCGGACGTCACCCTCACGATCACCAACACCTCCCGCCGCCCCCTCCGCGCCCACCTGCGCGACGCCTGGCCGCCCAGCAGCTGGCAGCCGGGCACGGAGACGGCGGCCTCCCGCCACCGCCTGACGGTCCCGCCCGGCGAACGCCGCCGCGTCACGACCCGCCTGCGCCCCACCCGCCGGGGCGACCGCCAAGCCGACCGCGTCACCATCCGCTCGTACGGCCCCCTCGGCCTGTTCTCCCGCCAGGGCACGCACAGGGTCCCCTGGACGGTACGCGTCCTGCCCCCGTTCACCAGCCGCAAGCACCTGCCCTCCAAACTGGCCCGCCTCCGCGAACTGGACGGCCGCACCAGCGTGCTCACCCGCGGCGAGGGCACGGAATTCGACAGCCTGCGCGAGTACATCCCCGGCGACGACACCCGCTCCATCGACTGGCGCGCCACCGCCCGCCAGTCCGCCGTCGCCGTGCGCACCTGGCGTCCCGAACGCGACCGCCGCATCCTCCTGGTCCTCGACACCGGCCGCACCTCCGCGGGCCGCGTCGGCGACGTCCCCCGCCTGGACGCCTCCCTGGACGCGGCCCTGCTCCTGGCGGCCCTCGCGTCCCGCGCCGGCGACCGCGTCGACCTCCTGGCCTACGATCGCCGCATCCGTGCCCTCGTCCAGGGACGCACGGCAAGCGATCTGCTGCCGTCCCTGGTCGACGCGATGGCCACGCTCGAACCGGAGCTCGTCGAAACGGACGCCCGCGGCCTCACCGCCACAGCGCTTCGTACGGCGTCCCGGCGTTCCCTGGTCGTGCTGTTCACGACTCTCGACGCGGCCCCCGTCGAGGAGGGCTTGCTGCCCGTCCTCCCTCAGCTCACCCAGCGCCACACGGTCCTGCTGGCATCGGTGGCGGACCCCCAGGTCGCCCGGATGGCCAGGGCCCGCGGAAACGTCGACGCCGTCTACGAGGCCGCAGCCGCGGCCCACGCCCAGACCGAACGCCATCGCACGGCGGAACAACTCCGCCGCCACGGCGTCACCGTCGTCGACGCGACACCGGACGAACTCGCGCCGGCCCTGGCGGACGCGTACCTGGCGCTCAAGGCTGCGGGACGCCTGTGACGGAAGGGGGCCCAACGGCCCCCAAAACCATATGCGCCCATAACGCAGAAAACCCCGCACCGGTGAACCCGGTACGGGGTTTTCTCAAGAATTGTTCGGCGGTGTCCTACTCTCCCACAGGGTCCCCCCTGCAGTACCATCGGCGCTGTAAGGCTTAGCTTCCGGGTTCGGAATGTGACCGGGCG
>NZ_JBFATO010000005.1:118262-321090 GCF_040678355.1 Streptomyces sp. NPDC052701 | reverse complement strand
CATCGTTCGACTTGCATGTGTTAAGCACGCCGCCAGCGTTCGTCCTGAGCCAGGATCAAACTCTCCGTGAATGCTTACCCGTGATCGGGTGACACATCACGAGAGCGGAACAGCCGAGCGGAATAGGCCCGGCCGTTCACAGCGTCCTCGCTGTGTTTTCTTCAAAGGAACCTCGCCCCGGCCGACCGGCCGGGAACGGGGTATCAACATATCTGGCGTTGACTTTTGGCACGCTGTTGAGTTCTCAAGGAACGGACGCTTCCTTCGTACTCACCCTCGCGGGCTTTCCTCCGGGCGCTTCCCTTCGGTCTTGCGTCTCCGACTCTACCAGATCTTTCCGATCCGATTTCCTCGGTGCTTTCCAGGTTCCCGCTTCCGCGTTTCCCTTTCCGGCGCTTCCGACTTTATCAGAGATTCTGAGTCGGAATTCCCGCTCCTCCGGAGGTCGCTCCGGCACACGAGGTGGCCGGGTTCCCGTCCGAGCGGAGTTGTAAACGTACTGGAGCGGGGCGCCGCGATGCAAATCGCGGCGCCCCGCTCCCGGTTCGCTCGGACGAGCGTCCGACGACCGTCAGACCTCGACCACCACGGGCAGGATCATCGGCCTGCGCCGGTACGTGTCCGACACCCACTTGCCCAGCGTGCGGCGCACCAGCTGCTGGAGCTGGTGGGGTTCGACGACGCCGTCCTGGGCCGAGCGCTCGAGCGACTCCGTGATCTTGGGGATCACGTCGCCGAAGGCGGAGTCCTCGATGCCCGAGCCGCGGGCCTGGATGTGCGGACCACCGGTGATCTTGCCGGTGGACGAGTCGATGACCACGAAGACCGAGATGATGCCCTCGTCGCCGAGGATCTTGCGGTCCTTCAGCGCCGGCTCGCCGACGTCACCGACGGAGAGGCCGTCGACGTAGACGTATCCCGCCTTGACCTTGCCGGAGATCTTGGCCTTGCCCTCGATCAGGTCGACGGCCACGCCGTCCTCGGCGATGACGATGCGGTCGTGCGGGACGCCGGTGAGGGCGCCCAGCTCGGCGTTGGCGCGCAGGTGGCGCCATTCGCCGTGCACCGGCATCAGGTTCCTCGGGCGGCAGATGTTGTAGAAGTACAGCAGCTCGCCGGCCGAGGCGTGGCCCGAGACGTGCACCTTGGCGTTGCCCTTGTGGATGACGTTCGCGCCCCAGCGGGTCAAGCCGTTGATCACGCGGTAGACCGCGTTCTCGTTGCCGGGGATCAGCGACGAGGCCAGGATCACCGTGTCGCCGTCGACGATGCGGATCTGGTGGTCCCGGTTGGCCATGCGGGACAGGGCCGCCATGGGTTCGCCCTGCGAGCCCGTGCAGACGAGGACCACCTCATGGTCGGGGAGGTCGTCGAGGGTCTTGACGTCGACGACCAGGCCCGGCGGGACCTTCAGGTAGCCGAGGTCGCGGGCGATGCCCATGTTGCGGACCATGGAACGGCCCACGAAGGCGACCCGGCGGCCGTACTCGTGCGCCGCGTCCAGGATCTGCTGGATGCGGTGGACGTGGCTGGCGAAGCTGGCCACGATGATCCGCTTGCGGGCGCCGGCGAACACCTGGCGCAGGACGTTGGAGATGTCCCGCTCGTGCGGGGTGAAGCCGGGGACCTCGGCGTTCGTGGAGTCGGAAAGGAGGAGGTCGATGCCCTCCTCGCTCAGCCGCGCGAACGCGTGGAGGTCCGTGAGGCGGTTGTCCAGCGGGAGCTGGTCCATCTTGAAGTCGCCGGTGTGGACCACCATGCCCGCGGGGGTGCGGATGGCGACGGCCAGCGCGTCGGGGATGGAGTGGTTGACCGCGACGAACTCGCAGTCGAAGGGGCCGATGCGCTCGCGGTGTCCCTCCGCCACCTCCAGGGTGTACGGGCGGATGCGGTGCTCCTGGAGCTTGGCCTCGATGAGGGCGAGGGTCAGCTTGGAGCCGATCAGCGGGATGTCCGCCTTCTCGCGCAGCAGGTAGGGGACGCCGCCGATGTGGTCCTCGTGGCCGTGGGTGAGGACGATGCCCTCGATGTCGTCGAGGCGGTCCCGGATGGACGAGAAGTCCGGCAGGATCAGGTCGATTCCGGGCTGCTCCTCCTCGGGGAAGAGGACTCCGCAGTCGACGATCAGCAGACGGCCGCCGTACTCGAAGACCGTCATGTTCCGGCCGATCTCGCCGAGGCCGCCGAGCGGGGTGACCCGCAGGCCGCCTTCGGGGAGCGGCGGGGGCGAGCCGAGTTCAGGGTGCGGATGACTCAAAAGACTCTCCTCACCACGCGCGCCACGTACCGGTAGGGCACGTGGCGCGCGTGACGTTCGTGCAGAAGCAGTTGTCATGTGGGGCGCAGGCACCGGTGGCCTGCTTATTCAGTTGTGGAGTCCGCGTGCGCGAGCGGTCGCGCGAAGTCTGTTGTCAGAGCTGTACCCCGCCGGCGGCAAGATCGATCTTGAGCTGCTCGATCTCCTCCGGCGTGCACGCGACCATGGGCGCGCGCAGCGGTCCGGCGGGCAGTCCCTGCAGGGCGAGCGCCGCCTTCGTGGTCATCACGCCCTGGGTGCGGAACACGCCCGTGTAGACCGGGAGCAGCTTCTGGTGGATCTCGGTCGCCTTCTGGACGTCGCCCGAGGTGTACGCGTCGACCAGGGCGCGCAGCTCGGGGGTGACCAGGTGGCCGACGACCGAGACGAAGCCGACCGCGCCCACCGAGAGCAGCGGCAGGTTCAGCATGTCGTCGCCGGAGTACCAGGCGAGGCCGGAGCGGGCGATGGCCCAGCTGGCGCGGCCGAGGTCGCCCTTGGCGTCCTTGTTGGCGACGATCCGGGGGTGCTCGGCGAGGCGGACGAGCGTCTCGGTGTTGATGGGGACGCCGCTGCGGCCGGGGATGTCGTAGAGCATGACCGGCAGCTCGGTGGCGTCGGCGATGGCCGAGAAGTGACGGCGGAGGCCCTCCTGCGGGGGCTTGTTGTAGTAGGGCGTGACGACCAGCAGGCCGTGTGCGCCGGCGCGCTCGGCCGCACGGGCGAGCTCGATGCTGTGGTGGGTGTCGTTGGTGCCGACGCCGGCCACGACGTGGGCGCGGTCGCCGACCGCCTCCAGGACCGCCCGTACGAGGTCCGATTTCTCCGCGTCGCTGGTGGTGGGGGACTCGCCGGTGGTGCCGTTGACGATCAGGCCGTCGTTGCCTGCGTCCACCAGGTGCGCGGCGAGCCGCTGTGCGCCGTCGAGATCGAGTGCGCCGTCCGCCGTGAAGGGCGTGACCATGGCGGTGAGGACCCGCCCGAAGGGGGTCTGCGGAGTGGAGGTCGGAGCCATGGGTTACACGCTACTCGTTGCTCAGGAGGGGTCTGCCCTCGGGGCGGGCGGCAAGTCGTGACAAAGGGGGAGCCCGGCACTGCCTGCTCGGGGGTTCAAGCAGTGCCGGACCCGTTTGATCAGGCTAGATGAACTTCGCCAAATGCCGCAATACGGACACTTCCTGCGGCTGACACGTACATCCGTGCCCGTGGGGGAACGCAGTTGCGCTACGGCGCCACCCGTCCGTTCGCGTTGAAGGCGGCGTAGGTGAGCGGCATGAGCCTGGCCCACTCGGCCTCCATCCTCTCGCCGACCATCTCGATCTCCCGCTGCGGGAAGGAGGGGACCTTGGCCAGCTCGTGCTGGGTGCGCAGACCGAGGAAGTGCATCAGGGAGCGGGCATTGCAGGTGGCGTACATCGAGGAGTACAGGCCGACGGGGAGGACCGAGCGGGCGACCTCGCGGGCGACGCCGGCGGCGAGCATCTCCCGGTAGGCCTCGTACGACTGCCGGTAGGAGTCCTCCATGGCGCGGGCGACCAGTTCCTGCTGGGCCGCGGTGCCCTCGACGAACCGGTACTTGCCCGGGCGGCCCTCCTGGACCAGCTTGCGGGACTCGTCCGGGACGTAGAAGACCGGCTGGAGCTCGCGGTAGCGGCCGGACTCCTCGTTGTACGACCAGCCCACGCGGTGCCGCATGAACTCGCGGAAGACGAAGATCGGGGCGCTGATGAAGAAGGTCATCGAGTTGTGCTCGAAGGGGCTGCCGTGCCGGTCCCGCATCAGGTAGTTGATCAGGCCCTTGGAGCGCTCCGGGTCCTTGTTCAGCTCGTCCAGGGACTGCTCGCCGATCGTCGATACGCGGGCGGCGAACAGGACGTCCGCGTCGGAGGCGGTGTGCTTGACCAGCTCGACGGTGACGTCGCTGCGGAAGCTGGGCTTGAGGTCGTCGGCGGGGGTGTCGGTCACGGTTGGCAGGGCCTTCCCATCTCGTCTCTTGACGACCGCCACTCTACGACCCGCCAAACGGTGCGTTCGGACCCGTGCCGTTGTGAAGTCGGTGAAACAGGGCACCTTCGGGGGAGGCCGTTCGTCCTTACCGATGACCGTGTTCCGTCCGTCCCGGAAGGGGGCCGCAGACCCGATGCTCCGTCGGCGCGAACCCGTCCCGTTCGCCTTCCTCGCCGAAGCCGACAGGTTCCGCAGCAACGTCACTCCCCCGCCCCGCGAGCGGGCGTCCGTCGGCCGGCTGGCCGGGCGCTGGCTGCTGGGCCTCACCATCGTCGCCGGTCTCGTGGGATCCCTGGTCCTCGGGATGCCCGCGCTGTCCCTCGATCACCCGGCCCCGCAGTCCCGGGCGTCCGGCGGGCGCTGAGCCGTCACGGGGCGGTACTGACTCATCCGGGCCCCGACAGTGGTGACCGGGGACACGGATCGGTAGCCTCACCGGGCACAGCACCTGCACGGATCGAGTGAGGACCAGTCGTGCCCCTGCCCTTCCTGACGGCCGACCGCGCTTTCGAGAGCGCGGAGGATGTCCCGCTGCCGCACGACGACCGGGACCGCTGGCGGCGCCCCTACCGTCCCGGGCCGTGGCGGGTGGGAGCGGCGGCGATCGCGCTGCTGCTCGCCTCGTTCGTGCTGTTCGCAGCGGTGATCATCGCGGCGACGGCCTCGGTGTCGTCGGCCGGTGCGGTCTTCGGCATCGCGCTGGCCGTCATCGTGTGCGCCCTGCGCCTGCTGCGCGTGGGCGTGTGGGTCAGCGGCCGGGGGCTGCGGCACGTGAGTTTCCTCAGCACGCGGACGGCGCCCTGGGAGGAGGTCGTGTCCGTGCGTACGGTGCAGCGGCCGGTGCGCTGGCTGGGACTGCCGCGGACGGTGCAGGGACAGGCGCTGCTCCTCGTACGGCGGGGGCGTGCGGCCGACGGCCTGCCGCCGCTGCTGACCACGCACGACGCGGACTTCCTGGCGCGGTCGGCGGCGTTCGACCGGGCGGCCGACACGCTGGAGGCGTGGGCCGCGGAGAACGGGCGCGGCTGAGCCCGCCGCTTCCGGGAGCGACGCGAAGGGGCCGGTCCGCGGCGGTGCGGGCCGGCCCCTTCGGCGTACGGCTCAGACCTCGGCCTGTTTGCCGTCGTGCAGGGCGATCGCGCGTTGCATGGCCCTGCGGGCGCGCGGGGTGTCGCGGGCGTCGTGGTAGGCGACGGCGAGGCGGAACCAGTTGCGCCAGTCGTCGGGGGCCGCTTCCGTCTCGGCCTTGCGCCTGGCGAAGACCTCGTCGGCCGAGTCGCGGTCGATCCGGCCGCTGGGGGTGCGTTCGAGCTCGTCGACGGGCAGGCCGCCCTCGGCGTCGAGTTCGGCGGCGAGCTGGTTGGCCTTGCGGACGAACTGGGTGTTCTTCCACAGGAACCAGAGTCCGATGACCGGCAGGACCAGCACCGCGATGCCGAAGGTGACGGTCAGCGGGGTGCCGGTCTCGATGAGCAGGACGCCGCGGCTGCCGACCAGGACGAAGTAGACGACCAGGACGGCGGCCGTGACGGCGTAGGAGATCTTCGCGCGCATGACGGATCAGGAACTCAGTTCAGGTCCAGGAAGTGCTCCAGGCCGAAGGTGAGGCCCGCAGTGGTCACCACCCGGCGCACGCCGAGCAGGATGCCCGGCATGAAGCTGCTGTGGTGCAGGGAGTCGTGCCGCACGGTGAGGGTCTCGCCCTCGCCTCCCAGCAGCACCTCCTGGTGGGCGAGCAGGCCGCGCAGGCGGACCGCGTGGACGGGGATCCCGTCCACGCTGGCGCCCCGCGCGCCCTCCAGCGCCGTCACCGTGGCGTCCGGAGCGGGGGCCGAGCCCGCCTTCGCGCGCGCCTCGGCGATGAGCTGGGCCGTGCGCGTGGCGGTGCCGGACGGGGCGTCCACCTTGTTGGGGTGGTGCAGCTCGACGACCTCGACGGACTCGAAGTACGGCGCGGCGATCTGCGCGAACTTCATGGTCAGCACGGCCCCGATGGAGAAGTTCGGCGCGATGAGCACACCGGTCTGCGGGGACTGGGCCAGCCAGCCCTTCAGCTGCGCGAGGCGGTCGTCGGTCCAGCCGGTCGTCCCGACGACCGCGTGGATGCCGTGGCGTACGCAGAAGTCGAGGTTGCCCATCACCGAGGCGGGGGTGGTCAGCTCGACGGCGACCTCGGCGCCGGTCTCGGCCAGGGTCTCCAGTTTGTCGCCCCGGCCGAGGGCGGCGACCAGTTCCATGTCCTCGGCGGCCTCGACGGCTCGTACCGCCTCCGAACCGATCCGGCCCCTGGCGCCCAGGACCGCCACGCGCAGCTTGCTCATCTCTTGTGCTTCCTTACCGGAGGGATTAGGCGACGGCGTCGTGCAGACGGGCCGCCTGCTTGTCCTTCAGCGGGCCGATGACCGACAGCGAGGGCCGCCGCCCCAGGATCTCGCGGGCGACCGAGCGGACGTCGTCCGGGGTGACCGCGGCCATCCGGGCCAGCATGTCGTCGACGGACATCTGCTCGCCCCAGCACAGCTCGCTCTTGCCGATGCGGTTCATCAGCGCGCCCGTGTCCTCCAGGCCGAGGACCGTGGAGCCCTGGAGCTGGCCGATGGCCCGCCCTATCTCGTCGTCCGTCAGACCGTGCTCGGCGACGTGGTCGAGTTCGTCGCGGCAGATCTTCAGCACGTCGTGCACCTGGCTCGGGCGGCAGCCCGCGTACACGCCGAACAGGCCGCAGTCGGCGAAGCCGGAGGTGTACGAGTACACGCTGTAGGCCAGACCGCGCTTTTCGCGGACCTCCTGGAAGAGCCGGGAGGACATGCCGCCGCCGAGGGCGGTGTTCAGCACGCCGAGGGCCCAGCGGCGTTCGTCCGTGCGGGCCAGGCCCGGCATGCCGAGGACGATGTGCGCCTGCTCGGTCCTGCGGTCGACCAGCTCGACGCGGCCCGCGGTGCGCAGGGCCCGGTTGCCGCCGCGCGGGGCGACGGGCTCGGCTTCGGGGTTCTTGAAGGCGCCCGCCTTCTCGAAGGCCGCGCGGACCTGGCGCACGACCTCGCCGTGGTCGATGTTGCCCGCGCAGGCGACCACGAGGTGGGTCGGGTCGTAGTGCTTCCTGTAGAAGCGGCGGATGCGGTCGGCGGTGAGGGCGTTGACGGTGTCGACGGTGCCCAGGACCGGGCGGCCGAGGGGGGTGTCGCCGAACATCGTGTGCGCGAACAGGTCGTGCACGCAGTCGCCCGGGTCGTCCTCGGTCATCGCGATCTCTTCGAGGATGGCGCCGCGCTCGACGTCGACGTCCTCCTCCAGGATGAGGGAGCCCGTCAGCATGTCGCAGACGACGTCGATGGCGAGCGGCAGGTCGGTGTCGAGCACGCGCGCGTAGTAGCACGTGTACTCCTTCGCCGTGAACGCGTTCATCTCGCCGCCGACCGCGTCGATGGCGGAGGAGATGTCCAGGGCGGACCTGCGGGTGGTGCCCTTGAAGAGCAGGTGCTCCAGGTAGTGCGTGGCACCGTTCAGGGCCGGGGTCTCGTCGCGGGAGCCGACGTGCGCCCAGATGCCGAAGGTGGCGGAGCGGACCGAGGGCAGCGTCTCGGTGACGATGCGCAGGCCACCGGGGAGGGTGGTCCTGCGGACCGTGCCGATGCCGCCGGTGCCCTCGATCAGGGTTTGGGTACGGGCGACGGCCCGCTCCTCCGAGGAGGTGCGGGCCGTCGCCTTCGAGCCGGGGGACGTCACTGGTCGGCGTCGTCCTTCTTGTCCTCGTCGCCTTCCTCGCCCTCGATCACGGGAACGAGGGAGAGCTTGCCTCGGGAGTCGATCTCGGCGATCTCGACCTGGACCTTCTGGCCCACGCCGAGCACGTCCTCGACGTTCTCCACGCGCTTGCCGCCGGCCAGCTTGCGGATCTGCGAGATGTGCAGCAGACCGTCCTTGCCGGGCAGCAGGGAGACGAACGCACCGAAGGTGGTCGTCTTGACGACCGTGCCGAGGTAGCGCTCGCCGACCTCGGGCATGGTCGGGTTGGCGATGGAGTTGATCGCCGTACGGGCGGCCTCCGCCGAGGGGCCGTCGGCGGCACCGATGTAGATCGTGCCGTCGTCCTCGATGGTGATCTCGGCGCCCGTGTCCTCCTGGATCTGGTTGATCATCTTGCCCTTGGGGCCGATGACCTCACCGATCTTGTCGACCGGGATCTTCACGGTGATGATCCGCGGCGCGTTCGGGGACATCTCGTCCGGCGTGTCGATCGCTTCCATCATCACGTCGAGGATGTGGAGGCGGGCGTCGCGGGCCTGCTTGAGGGCCGCGGCCAGGACGGAGGCCGGGATGCCGTCCAGCTTGGTGTCGAGCTGGAGGGCGGTCACGAAGTCCTTGGTGCCGGCGACCTTGAAGTCCATGTCGCCGAAGGCGTCCTCGGCACCGAGGATGTCGGTGAGGGTGACGTAGTGCGTCTCGCCCTCGATCTCCTGCGAGATCAGGCCCATGGCGATACCGGCGACCGGGGCCTTGAGCGGCACACCGGCGTTCAGCAGCGACATGGTGGAGGCGCAGACCGAGCCCATGGAGGTCGAGCCGTTCGAGCTGAGCGCCTCGGAGACCTGGCGGATCGCGTAGGGGAACTCCTCGCGCGTCGGCAGGACCGGGATCAGGGCGCGCTCGGCGAGGGCGCCGTGGCCGATCTCGCGGCGCTTGGGGGAGCCGACGCGGCCGGTCTCGCCGGTGGAGTACGGCGGGAAGTTGTAGTTGTGCATGTAGCGCTTGCGGGTCACCGGGGAGAGGGTGTCCAGCTGCTGCTCCATGCGGAGCATGTTGAGGGTGGTGACGCCCAGGATCTGGGTCTCGCCACGCTCGAACACGGCGGAGCCGTGGACCCGCGGGATGGCCTCGACCTCGGCGGCCAGGGTGCGGATGTCCGTCAGCCCGCGGCCGTCGATGCGCTTCTTCTCCTTGATCACGCGCTCGCGGACCAGCTGCTTGGTGAGCGAGCGGTAGGCGGCGGAGATCTCCTTCTCGCGGCCCTCGAACTCCGGCAGGAGCTTCTCGGCGGCGAGCTGCTTGACGCGGTCCAGCTCCGCCTCGCGCTCCTGCTTGCCGGCGATGGTGAGCGCCTGGGCGAGCTCGGGGCGGACGGCGGCGGTCAGCGCCTCGAACACGTCGTCCTGGTAGTCCAGGAAGATCGGGAACTCGGCGGTGGGCTTGGCGGCCTTGGACGCGAGGTCCGACTGGGCCCTGCACAGCACCTTGATGAAGGGCTTCGCGGCTTCCAGACCGGCGGCGACGACCTCCTCGGTGGGCGCCTCGGCGCCGCCCTCGATCAGCTTGATCGTCTTCTCGGTGGCCTCGGCCTCGACCATCATGATCGCGACGTCGCCGTCCTCCAGGACGCGGCCCGCGACGACCATGTCGAAGACGGCGTCCTCGAGCTCGGTGTGGGTCGGGAAGGCCACCCACTGGCCGCGGATCAGCGCGACGCGGACGCCGCCGATCGGGCCGGAGAAGGGCAGGCCGGCCAGCTGCGTGGACGCGGACGCGGCGTTGATCGCCACGACGTCGTACAGGTGGTCGGGGTTGAGCGCCATGATCGTGGCGACGACCTGGATCTCGTTGCGCAGGCCCTTCTTGAAGGACGGGCGCAGCGGGCGGTCGATGAGGCGGCAGGTGAGGATCGCGTCCTCGGAGGGGCGGCCCTCACGGCGGAAGAAGCTGCCGGGGATCTTGCCGGCGGCGTACATCCGCTCCTCGACGTCGACCGTCAGCGGGAAGAAGTCGAGCTGGTCCTTGGGGTTCTTGGAGGCGGTGGTGGCCGACAGCACCATGGTGTCGTCGTCCAGGTACGCCACGGCGGAGCCGGCGGCCTGCTTGGCCAGGCGGCCCGTCTCGAAGCGGATGGTGCGGGTGCCGAAGGTGCCGTTGTCGATGACGGCCTCGGCGTAGTGGGTCTCGTTCTCCACTAGCGTTTTCTCCGTTACTTGTCGTCTTTCGTCCCTCCTTGCCCGTGTGGCAGGGGGACGGTGGCGGAGAAGCGCTCCGTCTGGTGCGGGCCGGTCTTCGATCGAAGCTCCCGGGACTCGTTCGCCCGGGGGCCACTACCGAGGACCGGCGGCGGCGAGGTGCGCTTCTCCTCGTTCTTTCTCGTTGCTTCCGTGGTTCTTCCGTCGTGCGACGTTCGTCGTCCGACGTCCGTGGTGACGCATACCCGGAACGGGCCTGGTCATCACGCTGAGCCGTGCTCACTGCGTTGTGCTACCACACTACAAAGCCGCGGTGACACTGCGCACGTACAGCAAAGGGAGCGGCCCCCTTTCTCCAGGGAACCGCTCCCTTCACGGCGTCTTACTTGGCGCCCGCCGCACCGCGGCGGATGCCGAGGCGGTCGACCAGCGCACGGAAGCGCTGGATGTCCTTCTTGGCGAGGTACTGCAGCAGCCGGCGGCGCTGACCGACCAGGATCAGCAGACCGCGGCGGGAGTGGTGGTCGTGCTTGTGGGTCTTGAGGTGCTCGGTCAGGTCGGAGATCCGACGGGACAGCAGAGCGACCTGGACCTCGGGGGAGCCGGTGTCACCCTCCTTGGTACCGAACTCGGCGATGATCTGCTTCTTCGTGGCGGCGTCGAGCGACACGCGTACTCCTCATGGTCTGTGAGTGGCCACCGAGTGCCCCCGGTCCACTTCTCGGGGGAACTTCCGCAACTCGGGAGGCGGGGATCCGCTGGGCGCGGCCTCCAGAACGATGGGCTCCGGAGGTGCGTACACAAACGGCCGTCACTCAGGGTACCAGGCAGCGGAGGGCGCCTCCGCCTCGGTCCGCGAACCGCCCGGAGGGGAGGCAGAGGGCCACTAGGGTGAGCGCTCGGACGGTCCGTCCGTCGGAGAAGTCGATGAAAAAGGGGGTCGCTGCGGCCATGGCGGAGACGGCAGAGGAGATCAAGGCGCGCAAGGAGCGGGAGCGGGACGAGTTGTACGCCCTCGACATCTCCGGCGTCGAGTGGCACTGCGCGCCCGGGACCGAGGAGCACGAGGAGCGGGTCGAGATCGCCTACCTCCCCGGCGGGGCCGTGGCCATGCGGTCGTCCCTCGACCCGGACACGGTGCTGCGCTACACGGAGGCGGAGTGGCGGGCGTTCGTGCTGGGCGCGCGGGACGGCGAGTTCGACCTGGAGCCCGCGCCGCACGACGGGGAGTCCGCCTCCGGATGAGGCGACGGACGGGCGGCACGCGTGCGTGCCGCCCGTCCGTCGTTCCGGCGAAGGCCCTCCGCGACGCCGCGCTTCCCGGGTCCGTCGGTCAGTTGCCGGTCATCGACCGGGCCGCCGCGTACACGTCGAACACGGCGAGCGCCAGGGGTACCAGGGTCAGGAGGACGAAGGCCTCGGCGATCTCCATGAAGCGGCCCCAGAAGGGCGTGACGCCGCGGCGCGGGACGATCAGGCCGATCGCGGTGACCAGGGTGGCGGTCGCGGCGACCGCCGCCGCCAGCCATACGCTGCGGATGTCCAGGGCGGTGGCGTCGCCCTGCAGCGCGTCGCGCCAGTACCCCGCCGGAGGGTTCAGGGCGAGTCCGAGGCCGAGGAAGACCAGGCACGCCAGACCGGCGGCCAGCGTGGCGCCGACCTGGGCGGTGTAGCGGAACAGATGGGCCCGCATCAGCATCGCGACGCCGGTGGCCAGGGCGAGAAGCTGCGCCCAGACGTTGCTGGAGAAGCCGAGGACGATCGCCGCGCCCACCGAGACGAGCGCGCAGCCGCCGACCAGCCCCACGAGCAGTTCGTGGCCGCGGCGCACCTGGGCGGCGATGCGCTCGGTGTCGACGGGCTCCTGGGTGACCGGCTCGTCGGTCGCGTAGCCGCGCGCGGGGTTCGGCGGTTCGAAGCCGATGGGCAGCCGGGCGAAGCGCATGGACAGGCCCGGCAGGAAGGCCAGGGCGCACACCGAGAGGGGGGCGCAGACCGCGGCCGTCTCCAGGGGGCTGAAATCCGCCAGCATCGCGATGAAGGTGGTGAGCAGGCCGATCGTGGAGGCGAAGACGAAGGCCACGAAGGGGCTGTCGCCACCCGGCGAGACGAGGGTCAGCACGACGGAGGCGACCAGGACCGCCGCGCAGGCGAGGAGGAACTGGAGCCGCCCGATGCCCTGTCCCTCGGCGAGCGGCACCAGGCCCGAGCCGGCGACGGCGACGTTCGGGAGGGCGCCGAGTCCCAGGGCGACCGCGGAGCCGCGATCGGCGTACACGCGCGCGCGGACGCACGCGAAGGTCGTCAGCAGGACCCCGGCGACCGCGGCGAGGATGCCCTGGAGGCCGTGCATGTCGTGACGGATCTGGGAGCTCCAGGCCACGAAGGCGAGCAGCACGGGCAGCGTGCCGCCCGCGACGAGCCCGGCCACGCGCGTGAGTTCGCCGTTCCACAGGGTGCGGTCACGGGTGACGGCGGAGGCCACCGCCTCGGAGACGTCGTCGTGGACCGCGGGCGGCAGCGACTCGGAGAACGGCCGCAGCGTGAGGAGTTCCCCGTCCAGGATGCGCTGGGCCGCGAAGGAGCGGGCGCTGTCCAGGACGGTGCCGTCCCGGCGTACGAGGTGGTAGCCGACCGGGGCCCCCTCCTCGGGGCTCTGCCGGGAGAACCTCAGGATCTCCGGGTACAGGTCGGCGACCGGTACGTCGTCGGGCAGCGCCACGTCGATGCGGCTGTCGGGCGCCACTATGGTGACCCGGCAGAAGCCGAACCCGGAAGGGGCTCCGGTGCCCGGTCCGCCGGTCGTGCCGGCCGGCGCGGAGGCCGTCGTACTCACCTGCTGTTCCCCCTCGTCGGTGAGGCGGGCGGGCGTGTCGTCGCCTCGCCCGTCCTGTAAGGATCCTGTGTTCGTCGTGCCGCGCCACCGCCTGCCGCGGCCGACCGGCGTCCCGGCAGGCGGGAAGCGCCGTACCGAACGTTGCACATTGCCGGTTTTCCCCCGGCCGATTCGCACCTGCTCACATGTCTCACGGGCACCCTACCGCCCGCCGTTGTCCGTGGTTGTCAGTAGGATCGCGGTTCACGATCGACGTTCGCCGGGCACGGGGCGGCGGACGGAACGGATCGGTGCGGCAAGGGAATTGGTGCGAAGTGAGCCACATCGTCGTCAAGCGCCCGCCGCGGGCACTGCCGAAGGACGTGCCCACGGCCGAGGTCGTGCTGCAACCACCGCCGGAACTTCCGCGCGGGCAGCAGGAAGGCGCCTTGATGCAGCTCCTGCCCATGCTGGGCATGGGCGGCTCCGTGGTGTTCTTCTTCAACCCGCAGGCCCAGCCCTTCATGAAGATCATGGGCATGGTGATGGTGGCGTCCACGATCGCGATGGGCATCGCGATGCTGGTCCGCTACCGCCGCGGCAACCAGGGCCAGCTGGCCGACCTGCGCCGCGACTACCTGCGCTACCTGTCCCAGACCCGGCGTGCCGCCCAGGAGACGGCCAGGGCCCAGCGCGACGCACAGTACTTCCTGCACCCTTCACCGGAGCAACTCTGGGCGCTGGTCGCCGAGGGCAGCCGGGTGTGGGAACGGCGCACCGGCGACGAGGACTTCGGGCAGGTGCGCGTGGGTCTGGGCCCGCAGGCCCTGGCCACTCCCCTGGTGCCGCCGGAGACCGGCGCGGTGGACCAGCTGGAGCCGTTGACCGCGGGCGCCGTGCAGCGCTTCGTGGCCACGCACAGCACCCTGGAGAACCTGCCCATGGCGGTCTCACTGCGCGCCTTCTACCACGTCACCCTCAGCGGCGATCCCCTCACCGTGCGCGGCACGGCCCGCGCCGTCACCGCCTCCCTCGCCTCGCTGCACTCCCCCGAGGACCTGGTCGTCGCCGTCGCCACCGGACGCGACGCGGCGCACGAGTGGGAGTGGGCCAAGTGGCTGCCGCACGTCCAGGCCCGGGGCGCGGCGGACGGCGCGGGCAGCATGCGGCTGATCGCGGCCGACCCGGCGGAGCTGGAGGACCTGCTCGCCACCCGCCTCCAGGGCCGTCCGCGCTTCCACCCGGACGGTCCGCCGGTGCCCGAGCAGCCGCACCTGGTGGTCGTGCTCGACGGCGTGTCGCTGTCGCCGGCGTCCCTGCTGGCGAGCCCGGAGGGCCTGCAGGGCGTGACCGTCCTGGAGATCGTGCCCGGCCACCTGTCCGGCGGGCGCGGTGACCTCTCCATCGTGGTGCAGCCCGGGGAACTGCGTCTGGAGTCGGCACACGGCATGGTCTACGAGGGCACCCCCGACGTGCTCTCCTACGAAGCCGCCGAGGCCCTGGCCCGGCAGCTCGCGCCGCTGCGCATGGCGTCGGGCGGGGACGACGACGAACCCCTCCTGGCGAACCTCGAGTTCACGGACCTGCTGAACCTCGGCGACGCGGCCTCGGTGGACCCCAAGCGGACCTGGCGCCCGCGCTCGCAGTCCGAACGGCTGCGCGTGCCGATCGGCGTCGGTGAGGACGGCAGGCCCGTCATGCTCGACCTGAAGGAGGCGGCGCAGGAAGGCATGGGCCCGCACGGCCTGTGCGTGGGCGCGACCGGTTCCGGAAAGTCGGAGCTGCTGCGCACGCTGGTCCTCGGCCTCGCCGTGACCCACTCCTCCGAGACCCTCAACTTCGTGCTGGCGGACTTCAAGGGCGGTGCCACCTTCGCGGGCATGGCGCAACTGCCCCACGTGGCCGCCGTGATCACCAACCTCGCGGACGACCTGACGCTCGTCGACCGCATGGGCGACTCGATCCGCGGTGAGCTCAACCGCCGCCAGGAGATGCTCCGCGACGCGGGCAACTACGCCAACATCCACGCCTACGAGAAGGCGCGCGCGGCGGGTGCCCCGCTGCAGCCGATCCCGTCACTCGTCCTGGTGATCGACGAGTTCAGCGAACTGCTCACCGCCAAGCCGGACTTCATCGAGATGTTCGTGCAGATCGGCCGTATCGGCCGTTCGCTGGGCGTGCACCTGCTGCTCGCTTCGCAGCGCCTGGAGGAAGGCCGCCTGCGCGGGCTCGAGACCTACCTGTCGTACCGGATCGGTCTGCGCACCTTCTCGGCGGCCGAGTCGCGCGCCGCGCTCGGCGTCCCGGACGCCTACGAGCTGCCGAACGTCCCCGGCTCCGGCTTCCTGAAGTTCGGCACGGACGAAATGGTGCGCTTCAAGGCCGCGTACGTCTCGGGCGTGTACCGCTCGAGCGCGCAGCAGGCGACGTCGTTCGGCGGGCCGCTGCCGGTCGACCGCAGGCCCGTGCTGTTCACCGCCTCCCAGGTCCCGGTGCAGTACGTGGCGGTGCCGCAGCAGCGTCGGGAGGAGGGGCGCGACGAGACGGACGACGCGCTCGCCGACACGGTGCTCGACGTGATCGTGCGCCGCCTGGAGGCACAGGGCCCGGCCGCCCACCAGGTGTGGCTGCCGCCGCTGGACAGCCCGCCGTCGCTCGACACGCTGCTGCCCGGCCTCGCCCCGGTGCCCGGCCGCGGCCTGACCCAGCCCGGCTACGAGGGAGCCGGCCGGCTCGTGATCCCCGTCGGCCTCGTCGACAAGCCGTACGAGCAGCGCCGCGACCCGCTGTGGGTGGACTTCGGCGGCGCGGCCGGTCACATGCAGATCCTGGGCGGCCCGCAGTCGGGCAAGTCGACACTGCTGCGCTCGATCGTCGCATCCTTCGCGCTCACGCACACCCCGCACGAAGTGCAGTTCTACGCCCTGGACTTCGGTGGCGGCGGTCTGTCGGCCGTGGCCGGCCTGCCACACGTGGGCGGCGTGGCCTCCCGCCTCGACCCCGAGAAGGTACGGCGGACGACGGCCGAGGTGTACGGCGTGATGACCCGCCGCGAGGAGTACTTCCGCACCGCGGGCATCTCCTCGATCGCGGAGTTCCGCGCCCGGCGCGCGCGGGGCGACATCTCGGTGGCCGACCAGCCCTGGGGCGACGTCTTCCTGATCATCGACGGCTGGGGCAACTTCCGCACGGACTACGACACGCTGGAACCGATCGTCCTGGACATCGCGGCGCGCGGCCTGGGCTACGGCATCCACGTCGTCCTCACCGCATCCCGGTCCATGGAGGTCCGCTCCAACCTCAAGGACCACCTGATGAACCGCCTCGAGCTGCGCCTCGGCGATCCCATGGACTCCGAGTTCGACCGGAAGGTCGCGGCCAACGTGCCCACGGGCGTACCCGGCCGCGGCCAGACGCCGCAGCGGCAGCACTTCATGGCGGCGGTCCCGCGCATCGACGGCCTGTCCTCCGACACGGACCTGGCCGAGGCGACCCAGGCGCTCACGGCCGAGGTCACCCGGCACTGGCAGCAGCCGGGCGCCCCGGCGGTGCGTCTGCTGCCCAGGGAGTTCCCGGCGCACCAGCTGCCCCCCGGCGACCGCTTCCCCAAGCGGGGCGTCGCCTTCGCGCTGGACGAGGACAACCTCGAGCCGGTGTTCGTGGACTTCGAGCAGGACCCGTTCTTCCTCGTCTTCGGCGAGAGCGAGTCCGGCAAGTCGAACCTGCTGAAGCTGCTCATCCAGCGCCTCACCGAGCGCTACGACGGCAACACGTGCAAGCTGTTCGTCATCGACAACCGCCGTTCCCTGCTGGGCGTGACCCCGTCCTCGCACCTGGCGGAGTACGTCCCGATGTCGAACCAGATGCAGCACCACATGGACGCGCTCGCCGACCTGATGCAGCGCCGTACGCCGACCGCCGACGTCACGCCGGAACAGCTGCGCGACCGCAGCTGGTGGCACGGCCCGACCGTCTACATCGTCATCGACGACTTCGACCTCGTGGCCACGTCGAGCGGCAACCCGCTGGCGGGTCTGACCGAGCTGCTGCCCTTCGCCCGCGACGTCGGCGTCCGCTTCATCATCGCCCGCTCCACCGCGGGCGCGGGCCGGGCCGGCTACGAGCCGTTCATGCAGCGCATGAAGGAGCTCGGCGCCCAGGGCGTCGTCCTCAGCGGTGACCCGGCCGAGGGCGACCTGCTGGGCGGGGTACGCCCGCGGCCGATGCCGCCGGGGCGGGGCGTGTTCGTGTCGCGCCGGCGGGGGAAGCCGCTGGTCCAGGTGGGGCTGGTGCCGGACCAGAACGGGTGACGTGACACCGTGTGCGAAGCGGGCAGGGCCGTGAACGGCCCTGCCCGCTTCGCCTTGCCGGGGCCGGTGGGACACCCCTCGCCTGTGTGCCACTTCCCGGGCGCACAGAACAGGGTGGGCGTCTCCCGCGCACGCCCACCCTGGATCTCTGTACCGGCTGTGTCCGGCAGCCCTTACTGCAGGTAGCTGGCCGCCTTCTTGTCACCTTCCATGTAGGTGCCGCCGGAGGTACCCACGACGTGGCCGATGCCCGTCAGCGCCTGGTGGATGTCGCTGGCTTCCTTGTCCCAGCGCCGCAGCTTCTCCGTGAAGGTGCTCTGCGCCTCACCCTCCCAGTACTGCAGGCTGTTCACGACCAGCTGGCGCAGCTCCTGCAGGTCGGCCTCCAACTGCTTCGCCTCGTTGGCGATGTTGGTCGCCGCGACGTCGAGCCCGTTGTAAGTAACTTGCAGGCCCTCGGAGTTACGGCTCATCCCTGTCTACCTCGTTTCGCTCGTCTGTACCTGCTGAGTGTGCCGGTGACCCAAGTGGCGGCGCACCGACGCCGTGAAGTCCGCCCGTCTCAGTACGAGCTGAGAGGAGACGCCTGGACGGTGGGGGCACCGTCGTTGACGTTGATCTTGTTGACCGCGGCGCGCACCTCGTCTTCCTTGGTGTCCTTGATGTTGCGCGCGGTCGTCATGGCCTCGATGACATCGCCCAGGATGTTGCCGATGTTCTGCATGGACGTGTTGATCTCGTACTGCTTCGTGTCGAACGCGGCACGACCGATGCCGTGCCACTGGCCCTCGAGGCCGTCGATCACGCCCTGAAGCCGGTGCACCCGCTTGCGGATGTTCTCGTACTTCTCGTACATCTGCTTCTGGAGCTTGATTACTGCTGCATCTTCGAGCTTCTGGTTGCCGGCCATGGTCAGCCTGCCCTCCCTGTCTCCGTTACTGGTCCAACTGTCTCGGCTCAACGCCCTGCAGCGGTGAGCACGCTTACCACGTCCGGTCCGAGCCCGAGCAGTGCGGAGCTCGGACGGCCGACGACGCCGACGTCACGACGTCACCTGGCGCGTCGCGCTCGCAGGACGGCGAAGGCGCCGCCTCCGAGCACGATCACGGCTGCGGCGGCGCCGAGCGCGATCCACAGGGTGTTGTCGTCGTCACCCGAGGAGTCGACGGATGCCTGCGGTTCAGATCCTGCCGCCGCGGTCCCGTCCCCAGAAGTGTTGTCCGAAGCCTGTGACGAGGCTGATGCAGACGGGGACTCCGAGGAATCCGAGGAGGAAGGCCGGATCTCCGTCACCAGCTTCTCCCCGTCCACCTTGTTCCACTTCGCGAGCGGGTCGGAGTACGCGGGACCGGGATCGTAGTCGGGGTCGGCCAGGACCGAGCGCGGGCGGATGGTCCCGTACCCCGCGTCCTTGGCCGGGTCGTCCTTCGGCCACTTGCGCCCCGCCGTGTCGATCAGGGCACGCGTGACCTGGTTCGCCGTCCAGTCCGGATGGGCGGACCAGATGAGGGCGGCGGCGGCGGAAGCGATGGCGGTCGCGTGGCTCGTGCCCCTTCGGCCGGGGCAGTAGTCGCTGAAGTCCGGCTTGCAGTAACCCGGGATGTCCTGTCCCGGAGCCACCAAGTCGACGTAGTACCCCGAGGAGGCGAATTTCGGGATGTTGTTGGCCGCGTCCATCGCAGACACGCCCAGGACGTAGGGGAAGGCGGCCGGGTAGCCGATGATCTCGCCCTCCGGGCCGTCCTTCTCCCCGTCGTTCCCTACGGCGGCGATCAGCAGCTTCCCCTTGGAGGCCGCGTACTTGATTGCGGCTTCCTCCTCAGGGTCCGCATACGGGCTGCCGAAAGACATGCTGATGATCTTCGCATCGGTGTCTGCGGCCGCTCTGATCGCCTCCGCAGCCCCAGGCGTCTTGGCTTTCTCTGCCTCTGGCAGCCCTTGAGCTTCGATGCGGTACGGCACGATCTTCGCCCCGGGGGCCAGTCCCTGCAAGCCGCCGCCTGTGCCCGTGCCGGCAATCAGCTCCGCCATGGTCGTTCCGTGGCCGGTGTAGTCCCGTGTGGCGCCGTAGGCGACCTTCTTGGGAACTTCGTCAGTCAGGACCTGACCTTTGAGCGATGCCGTATCAGGGTTCACTCCGGAATCGATGACGGCTACCTTGACGCCCTCTCCCGTGCTGACCTTCCACATCTTCTCGGCCTGCATCGGTCCCAGGTACCACTGCTCGGACCTGGCATCGAGCGCCACGGCGCCGGGAGCGAATCCGACGCTCACGGCAGCCAGGGCGCCCACGACGGCACCCGCAGCACGCACGCGTCGCCCGGTTGCCCGCTCGGCCCGTCGACTGGTCCCCGACTTCATGGTGTTCTACGTCCTCGCTAGCGCTCAGTTGACGACCGGCGGCACATCGCGCCGCGGCTTGGTGGGCAGGTGCGTCTCTTGGTCTTCCGCTACATGGTCGGGACGCGAGGACCTTTCGCCATCACGCCTGTCGCCCGGCTTCCCGCCGCCGGGTCCGCGTACGAGACCGGTGCCTCCACGCGTCATGCCGTTCCGCTCGGCTGTTGCAGCGGAGTTGCGTGTGGCCGGATTACCGGTGACGGCGCTCGGGGGTGTCGAGCCACCACGAGTTGTGCCCGGATTCGCACCGGGCCTCGCGGTGGATCCGGGTCCGCCGAAGACACCACGCTGTTCCGGCTGGCCGGCCGAGGTCCGTGAGCCGACCGCTGCCTCGGCGCCGATGACCGTGCCACGTGGGATTCGCGGCCCGCTCTTCCCGGGAACAGCACCAGTCGCAGTCGGGCGTCCTCCGACGACGCCGTTCGAACGACCTGCGCCAGTGGCCGGGCCACCAGCCGTCCGAGGCGCCGCTGCACCACCGGCTCGCGGCGTACCGCCGCTGACACCCGGTCCCGGCCCCATGGGGAACGACTTCGAGCCGGAAGTAACGCCCTTGGCGACCGTTTGGCCACCCGTTGTCGTGCGACCCACCTGGTTCACAGGTCCTTGCACCACAGGCCGTACGGGACTCGCATTTCCCGTGCCGGTCATGCCGGCTCGGCCCTGGGCCGAAGCAGGAGTCCGGACACCGCCGACTCCCCCCAGACCCTTGCCCGTAACAACGTTGGGAAGCGGAGCACCGTAACCGCCACCGAACGCGTTGGTCGTGCCACCGCCGCCCGTGGTGGGGACAGCCGTGGTCGGCGGAGTATGGCCCGTCGCAGGTGTTGTCGAGGGCGGCAGCGTGCCGACACTGTCGATGGTCGTTCCCACCGAGACACCGGGAATGTCGGGGTCAGGAACGCGCCTCGCACCCTCCTCTGGAGGTGCCTGGATGCCATCCACGGTGTGCGAGCCGCCATGCGCCACAGATGCGACCGTCGGATGGCCGCTTGCGACGCCTGCGGCTCTTTCCGTCCGGGAACTTTCAGCGGTTGAGGGATCGCCCTCCCGGAAAGTTGCTGACGGCTTCGGAACCCCTACGTCCGGCATCGGCTTGAACACCGGCGGCTCGAGCACCTTCAGCTGTTCTTCCGAGACCGCGTAGTAGGACGACAACCGGTTCATCTGGTTGATCGCCTCTTGGCGGTCCTTCTCCACGCGGACGGCGTCGGCGTAGTCCTCCGGCTTGGTGGTCTTCTCAGCCTCGGAGTACGTCCCGGGGCGCTTCCGGTTGTGCGGGTCCTTCGACGGCATGGCCTTGCGCACGGAGGCCAGCCCCACCGCGGCGGCGGTGATCTGGTCGCCCGCTCCCCCGGCGAACTCGCTCAGCTTTTCCGTGCTGGTGACCAGCGAGCGGCCCCATGTGCGGAAGGCTTCGCCCGACTCGCCGACCCAGTGGACGTTGTCGATGCGCCCCTTGAGTTCCCTCGCCGCCTCCTGGATGGCGTCGCGCGCGTCCCACAGTGCCTTGCCGGAGGACTCCAGGTCCTCCGGGTTCGTCTGCTCGACCATGTCGACCATGTCGTTCAGGTCGAAGTTCTCGAAGCTGGTACGACCGTGGGTGGCCTGCTCGTACGGCGTGCCGTCGACCGCCGCCTCGACCGCCGAGTGCACCAGCCGGTTGAAAAGCCCGGCGTTCGGCATCTCGTCGACCCGGCGGGTCAGGTCGGTGAGGGAGTTCTGCTGGGAGACCCGCTCCAGGTCCGCCTCGTGCTTCTTGTCCGTCATCGTCACAGGCTCCCGGTGGTGTGACGCTCTTCGCCCCGGGCCTTGCCCTTGGCGTCCTCGAGCAGCTTGATCTGCGTCTGGATCGAGTAGAAGCGGCGGCGCTGTTCCTCTTCGAGGTTGTCGAAGCCGACGTGCGCGCCCTTGACGGCGATGGCGATCGCCTCGATCTGGAGGTGCAGCGTCCTGGAGAGCGAGGTGAGCTCCTCGTGCACCCGGTTGTACTGCGTGTACAGACCCTGCGCCTCGGGGAAGGGCCTGCTCCCGCTGCTCAGGGACGACGGCTTGATCGTCTGGGCGCCGACCCGCGTCGGATTGCCGGCAGAACCCTCGAGAGTGCGGAGGACGGCGTCCACCCGCTTCACGAAGGTGCTCAGTGCCTCGCCAGTGACCTCAAGGTTGGCTGCCCTGCTGGCGGACACGCCCCCCACCATGTCTGCCGGAAGCATGTCGCTCCCTCCCCGTTTTCCCCGTACACCCATCGGCCGTGACCGACTGACCGCCCGCCCGCACGATCGCAAAGCGAGCCATACATCACTACGCGATCACCACTGTAGTCAACGGGTACGACAGGGCCAACCGTGGTGTGTGCTAACCCAGTTACAAAGCCCGCTCGTATGCCGCGATTCGGCAGGTTCAGCCGTTGCCTGCGCCCGGCGCCGCGGCCCACGAGGAGCGGCTCCCGTGGAGCCTACCCATCGTGCACCGCGTCACTGCGGCTGCGCGACACCATTTGACGACCCGTTGAGCAACCCGGGCACGGTCCGGGTGCGCCACACGAACGAGTGGAGGAGAGCAGGAGCACCGCGAGCCCTCCGAGGTGTGCCGGGTACCGCACGATCCGCCTCTTCGACCGGTGGGTCTCCGCCCTTCCCCCGCACCGACAACCCGTCTGATCTGCGCAGAACCTTCACGTCCGCAATCGGCCCACTTCGGACTGCACTCAGATGACCGCACGTAACCGGTTGATAACTTGTGCCGGAGTCCGGGCACCACGACGCGGCGTCCGACCGGTACGGGCGACCGGCGGTCCCGCACACGGGGAGGTAACCGTCCATGGCATGGGACGAGTGGGAACAGCTCAAGGCCGAGGCGCTGCAGCGGCAGCAGGGCTCGACCCACATGCAGTTGAACCAACTGGACGGAGGCGCCGGTTCGGGGGGCCCGAGCCTGCCGGGCAAGTACGGCGATCTCAAGGTGTCGAACGACGGCCTCACGAAGATCGGGAAGGCCGCGCACGAGCTCTACGACCGGCTGTGGGGCGAGGCCCGCGTCGCCGTTCCCAGCAGTGACCTGGCAGCGGCCGACTTGTCGAAGCAGGGCTTCGCGCTCGGGGCAGGCCTCGAGCACGTCTCGAACCGGTGGGAAGAGCAGCTCAAGTCCCTGATGGACGCGTGCGCGCACATCTCGAACCACATGCGCGTCACCAAGAAGCTGCACGTCGGCGACGAGGGCTACATCCAGCGGCGGATGAGCAGTATCGCCGCGCTGGACGCCGGCTTCGACGAGCGGGTGGGGGCACCGGGCAAGAAGAACAAGATCTACGGCGAGCAGAGCAAGGGGACAAAAGAGGAGTAGCGCAGCGTGAGCGCGGGCGGGCCTCCTCGCGCCCCTTGACGCTCACTGACGCACGGCCACCACACCCTCCGGTTCTTTCTCGCCATCTTCCAAGGACCCCGCCTCATGGATTTCGACGCTCTGCGCGACGCCGACTTCAAGCTGCTCGACGACGCCGTCACGGACTGGTCGACGCTCGTCAGGAATCTCGAGGACCTGAAGAAGGACGCCGAGGACCACCTGCACCAGGCAGCCGTCAAGGCCGAGTGGGCCGGTGTGAACGCCAAGGTGTCCAAGGAGTTCGTCGGCAAGACGGCCGGCGAGTTCGCGGACGCCCACACCCAGGCCAGGAGCATCTACAAGATCCTCAGCGACACGGCGGGGGAGCTGAAGAAGTACCACCGGCAGCTTCTCGACGCCCTCGAGGGCGGCCGCAAGAAGAACCTCACGGTCATCGGCCACGAAGGCGGCTTCACCGTCACCACGAACGTTCCGCCCGAAGCGCGCGGACAGCAGGACCAGGACAACAAGGCCGACATCACCGCGCTCCGTGACGAGGTCCAGAGAATCCTGGACAAGGCGACCGAGAGCGACAATTCCGCCAGTACCGTCCTGAAAGCCATCGCCGACCAGAGCAAGATGGGCTTCTCCGAAGCCCATTACACCGATCGGGACAGCGCGGCCGAAGCACTCGAGAGGGCCGACGAACTGGCCGCGCTCGCCAAGAAGGATCCGAAGGACCTGACGGTCAAGGACTTCGACGCGCTCAACGCCGGGCTGAAGAAGTACGCAGGCGACGAACTGTTCGCCGAACGGTTCGCCACGGCGCTCGGGCCGCAGAAGACACTGGAGTTCTGGACCGGAGTCAACGACCCTTACCGGAGCGACTACGAGCTGCGACGCGAGCGCCTGGAGCAGTACGACGATCTGCAACGACGCCTGGGCATGACGCTGGCCAACGCGACGCAGAGCGACTCGACGGCGATGGCCGACTGGAAACGCGCGATGATCGACATCGGCGACAAGCCCGTCTACGGCCACCAGGGCGGCCCCATGGGCTTCCAGGTCATGAGCAACTTGATGCGGACCGGCGACTACGACGACCGGTTCCTCAAGGACTACGGCACCAAGCTCATGGCCACCGAACGCAAACTGACCGGAAACGGCGAACACGCCAACCCGTTCTGGCACAGCTCCCCTGCGACGCCGCAGCTGAACAGGATCGGCGACGACAGCGGAGCCGACCCGCTCACCGGCTACCTGAAGGGCCTGTCCAACAGCCCCGACGCGGCCACCGACTTCTTCAACCAGCAGTTCATCTCCAAGGACGACCCGAACAACCCCTTCGAACGGGACACGGACGACGACGGCAAGAAGGGGAAGGTCCCTCTATCCAACTTCCAGTACCTGTTCGAGGAGCGGGAGTGGCCGCAGGAGACGAACTCCAAGGGAGACGACCTCCACACAGGTAGGAACAACCTGGCACTGGCCCTGGAAGCGGCTACCACGGGGCACCCGGCAGGGGAGCGGCCAACGGACGACACACCTGCTCACAACGCCGCCCAAGCCAACCTCATGGAAAGTATCGTCCACTCGGTGTCCGAGAAGCCGTCACGCCTGACCGACAGCGGCTACATGTCGGACAGCATGGGACAGATAGCCGCTGAGTATATGGCGGATATTCACCGCCAATTGCATGCAGGAAATGCCGGAGAAAAGGAACTTTTCCCCGTTGCGGGTACAGCAGCAAACCCAAGCGACAAGGACATCACACGCTTCCTTTACGCAGTCGGCCGCAACCCCGAGGGATACGCAGCAGTAAATTTGGGTCAGCACAGCTATACGACGCATCTGATGCAGTACCACTTCCAGCATCCGGATGCTTATGTCGCCGACTCCAATTATCCACAGAATCAGAACCTCAAGCAGGGAATCGATCAGATCGCGAAGACTGCTGGTCAGATTGAAGGAATCATCGGGGCCGGCCGTGCGTACGAAGCGGAAATCGAAGGTGGGGCCAAGGACGCCGATTACAATGCCGCCCTTGAAGCTGCAGGCACTTGGGGAGGAACTGCAGTCGGTATCGGGGTCGGTTTGGGGACGGCATCACTGACGGGTCCTGCGGGTGTCATCGTCGGCGACGCAGCAGGCACAGCTGCCGACGAGATCATCGGTGCCATCACCGAGGGATCCATGAAGGACAGTACCGACGAAGTCGTCTACCGCAACGGTTCAAGCTTCGAGGACACCCGCGACTCCACATACACGATGGTCGAAGAGGCCGCCCGGAAGGCCGGCGATAAGGCCGGTCACCGGTATCCGCTCATCGAGGCATCCGTGGGAACCTCTGCAGAGGCCGGATTCGACAGTGCTCGCACGAAGATTCACGACTACCTCGACGGTGAGGGCGTCCCTCGGCAGCTGGACACGGAGGAGTGACACAGTGAAAACCACCCGCCCCAAGATTCTGCTGATGGCCGGGCTGGCTCTGGCCTTGGCTCTGGCCGCCGGCATCGCCTTTTCTTTTGACCTGCCGCCGTTCAAAAGAAGCGGATTGATCCGGGCGGAGGATGTGTGTCCGTCACTCGGTGCCGGATCGGCGACCGTCTCTGCCTTGGACGAGGTACTACCCGACAAGTCTTCCTACTCGTTCCGCGAGGATACGAGAGATCCCCGCACCGACGAGCTGGACGACTCATACCAGACCTCGTGCTTCGTCCGCGGCGATAATGAGCAGCTGCTCTTTGCGGGGACGGAGATGCTGGAATATGACCGAGCGGGCAGTTGGATGGAGGAAGCAGTAGCCCAGTTCGAATCCGCAGCAGCACTCAAACCCTTCGCGGTCGGCGATAACGGCGTTGCTTCAAGCAGGGTCGCTGCCATCTATCTTCCTTGCACCTCGCACGGCGCCAACCGTCACCTCAGCGTAATCGTGCGGCTGAAGAAGCATGGAAATGCCGCTGATTCAGCGCTGAGGAATGGGCTGATCACGCTGGCCACCAACGCCGCCTCCTACGCGCATGCCGAAGCCCGCTGCGACCTGCCGCTCAATATGAAGAATTGAATTGGCATGGCGCTCACCCGCGCTATGCAGAGCAATTCGGCAGCGATGACCGGCTGAAAGTGCACGATGGTCGGCATGACAAGCCCTTCTGCGACAATCAGGTCGACCCTATGGGCTTCCAAATGTCTAGGGCGCCGGGATGACGATAATTAATTCGCACGTCAAGGCTGCGTCAATACCTGACACATTCCAAAGGGGTAAACTCCTTAAACCGTGACGGATTACTGATGCGCCTGTTTTCGGAAAGCATTAGATGAACTACTGCAGTCGGCCTTCCAAAGTCCGTGGTTTCGTCGGCGCACTAGCGACGACAGCCCTCCTTGCGATGCTCACGGGCTGCGGTGAAGACAATGAACGAGATTACACAGTCCCACGTGCCCTATGTGGCGTCACCATGGGCAGAGATAACCTTATTCCATTCCTTTCGGGCGGAAGTGAGATCAGCATTCGAGAGAAGTCGAGGTCCGGCATGAAGCGCTGTGAAGTAGTCATCGACAACAAGCTCGTTGTCACGACCACACAAGCATGGCTGGAAAAAGGAAGAACGACTGCTTACTTCGCATCCGGGCAGTCCCTTCATTTTCCTGAAAACTCGGCGGATGGAGGAAGGTTCCTTTATTCGGACAATGAAGCCTTTGGGAAGACCCGTGACTGTGTGGACACTCGGTATAAGCAGGAACTGTACACAGCCGTGCAAGCCCAAGGTTCAAAGCATAAGGACGCCAACGCGATGAAGCATCTTATTAGATCTTTCACGCATGAAGTACAACAGTCGACCGAGTGCAGAGCGGGAGACCAGTAACAATTTGCCGCACTGGACGTCCAGGTCGACGAGCGGGTGGGGCGCAGGGCAAGAAAAAACGGGAGTGGGGCCGCGATGTGAGCACAGCTGAAGATCGGTCACACCCTCTTGAAACTTACCGGTGTCCGATCAACGCTTTCCTGCCAGAAGCGCCCGCAGGATCCTCAGCGGTGTGGTGGACTGGGCAGCTTGGAAGTTGTTTCGAAAATTTGATCAGGGATTGGTTCGCGTCTCGTACCGCATCGTTCAGCCGTTCGACGCGTTTACGCATCACGAGAAAAGATATTCCACTTGATTGCTCGGCACTTTACGACGGCGTCCACGGCCGTCGCGCTTTTCGGGATAATGGTCGGATGCTCCAAGTCCGAGGGCACGAAGGAATATGACGTCCCCCATTCACTGTGCGGCGTCTCATTGGACAGGGCTCTGGTTTCGGAACTTCTGCCGCCGGGGAAGAACATCGAGGTTCAGCAGAATAATCCGGTGCCCAGCAGGCACCGCTGCCAGGTGAACATCGACGGTGAGGCGGCACTCATGCTGAGCCAGGAATGGTGGAGGCAGGGAAACACTGTTGCGGACGTGGCCCGAGGAATCCCGCAGTTGGAGAATGCGAAGCTGACGGATGACGACGGCGACCTCCACACCGGCACTGGCGCTGTGAAGGAAACGCGGTGCGTCAGTCAGGACCATCGCGGCCAGAACCTTTTTGCCGCCGTGCAGGTCTTCATGGACGGAGTGGACGGCGCAGAGGCCGTCCGGAAGTTGGTGAAGGAATACAGCCTGGCCGTTGAAAAATCGAAGATGTGCCGGTGAATCGCTGGAGGTGAAAACTTGACAGGATTTTCACCTCTCTGTTTTCAGCACTGCCCTTTCTAGCCGGCGCGTCTGCGTCGTGCGTCTCGTAGTGCCACCGCTGTGCCGCCCAGGCCCGCGACCAGGACCAGGCCGCCGACGACCACGTACGTGCCGAGGCGGGTGTTGCGTTCGTCGGCCGTCTCGCCGAAGTGGACGGGGGCGACGGAGGGGGCCTCGGCCCGGGAGACGCCTTCCTCGGCGGTCGGGGACTCCACGGGGTTGGCGGGGTCGACGTCCGTGAGGGCCTTGACCGGGTCGACCACGCCCCAGCCGACCAGGCGGTCGTGGCCGGGGATCGAGCGTTCCGCGGTCTGTTCGATCTGGGCGACGATCTGGCGGGCCGTCCACTTGGGGTACTTGGCCTTCAGCAGGGCCGCCACCCCGGCCACGTAGGGGGCCGAGAAGCTGGTGCCGTTGTCGGAGCAGTGGCCGTTTCCGGGGACCGTGGAGATCATGTCGACGCCCGGGGCCGCCACGCCCACGAACTCGCCGGACTGGGAGAAGGCAGCGCGTTCGTTGTTGCGGTCGGAGGCGGCCACCGCGAGGACGCCCTCGTACGAAGCCGGGTAGGTGACCTTGACGTTGCCGCCGAGGCCGTCGTTGCCGGCCGAGGCGACGACCACGACGTTCCGGTCCAGGGCGTGGTCGACGGCCTGCCGGAGGCTCGGGGCGGGTTCGACGGCGTTCGCCGTGTCCTGGGAGATGTTGATGACGTCGGCGCCGGCCTGGACCGCGTAACGGATGGACGTCGCGAGGGTGAGGGCCGTGCCGTTGCCCTCCGCGTCGTTCTGCTTGATGGGGATGATCGTGGCCTCGGGGGCGAGACCCACGAAGCCCGTCCCCTTGGCGGGGCGGGCGGCGATGATGCCGGCGACGCGGGTGCCGTGGCCGACGGTGTCGGTGGTGCCCTGGGCGTTGCCGCGCTCGATCTTCTCGCCCTCGGCGTTCTCGGACGGCAGGTAGTTCCTGCCCTTCGAGGCGTCGACGGCGTCGCGGAGCTGGGGGTTCTTGATGTCGACGCCCGTGTCGATCACCGCGACCCGGACGCCCTCGCCCTTGGTCTCGGCCCACAGTTCGTCGAGGTTGACCCGCTGCAGGGCCCAGGGGCGCCCCTCGTACTTCTTCGAGGGGAACGTGCACTGCCCGGCGTAGCCGTCCGCCCGGGCCTCGGGGGCCGGGAGGGCGAGCAGCGTCGTCGTGAGGGCGGTCGTGGCGAGCACGGCCGCCGTCGTGCGGGGCGGCGTGCCGCCTCGGCTCCGGCGCCCGGAGCGGCTTTCCTTCACCATGGTCGTGCTCTCCTGGGAACCCATCGCGGTCACGAACCCTGCGGCTGGCGCGCCGCCGCCTCCGACAGGCGCGGGCCGGTCGGCAGGAACGTCGACCACTCCACCGGGACGGGCGACGGGGCCACCTTCTCGTAGCCGAGGCGGGTCTGGGCGATCCTGGCCTCGTTGCGTTCCTGTTCGCGCTGCTTGTCCGAGGTGCCGATGCCCTGGTCGTCCGTGGTGCTGTCGTTGTTGGACTGCAGGGCGTAGCGCAGGCCCGTGTCGGTGACCAGGAAGACTCCGCCCGCCTTGGTCTCGGTGCCCTGGAACTGGCGGTAGAGCTGGCCGGAGCCCGGGGTGACGTACGCGCTGGAGGAGCCGGTGGGCAGCTGCGCGGGGAAGTCGGTGCCGGCCCAGGTGGACAGCGTGGTCGTCCCGTCGTCGGGGTCGACCGAGCGCAGGACGTTGCACAGGGTGCTGCGGCCGGCGGTGGCGCCGGTGCCGTCGTTGACCGTCCTCGGCCGGTACGTCGGCCAGTGCTCCTTCTCGCCGTCGAAGCTCGTGCTGTCGACAACCGCGCCCGGGCTGACCTGCTGCGCCTCGCCGGCCTGCCCGACGCCGACCAGGTCGCCGCTGTTGAGCAGGAGCGTGGCGGTGAACTCGGAGATGCGGGCCACGCCACCGCGCAGGACGACGTAGTACTGCATGCGGCTGCCGTCGTACGCCTTGATGACCATGCCGACCTTGTCGTACTGCCGGAGCATGTCGGAGGCGCCCGCCTTCTCGCCCGGCGTGCCCGAGATCTCCGGGATGGAGATCGGGTCGCCCTTGTGGAGGGTGTCGAGCCACTCCTGGGAGACGCGCTGCGGAGCGCGGCCCCGGGTGTCGAGGGCCTTGAGCAGTTCCTTGTCATCGGGGTCGGCCAGCGGGTACGCGAAACCGCGCGAGTCCACGACGTACTGCGCCCTGCGGTCCGGGCCCACGACGTACATCAGGTCGCCGCGGGAGAGCCTGTCGCGGCCCTCGGTGCGGGACCACTCCTTCTCGGCGAGGACGAACGCGGCCTTCTGGATGGCCCGGCCGCCGGCGCCCGGGCGCTCGCAGACCGCCCACCGCTTGGGCTTCTCCGCCTCGGAGTCGGAGGGCAGGCGGTCGGGGGCGTAGGGGATGCCGATGGTGGCGCCGTGCGGCGGCTTGCCGCTGTCCAGGACCTTCTCGTCGACCGTGATGACGCTGTTGTTGTCGGGGTTCAGGAGGAGCTTCGCGGACGCCATGTTGAGGACCGGGTGCAGCTGCTTCTTCCCGTCCGTCTTCAGCACGACGTACCGCGTGGTGGAGTCGCTGGCGACGATCACGTGTTCCCCCGGCTCGTCCCAGCCCTTGGGGGCGGTGGGGCTGAACAGGCCGATCGCGCCGAACACCGCGAGGACGACCACGCCGACGACGACGCCGGGGACGACCGCGCCCAGCGGTTTGGGGGCGCCTTCCTCCGAGCCCGAGGAGGAGGGCTGCAGGAAGGACGCGAGGGTGCGGCGCTTCGCGAAGGTGTAGGCGTTCAGTTCATCGCGCCGTGATGCCATCTGTGTTCGTTCTCTCCCCGTGCGAAGCCATGGAGGACCAGTGGAGGGCTGGTGAAGGTCCGCCCCGCTGACCCCGGTTGCCGCCAGAACCCCGGCTGTCAGACCCGGCCCCTACTATGCCTGTTGCGCAGCCGTGCGTGTGGCACGGGTAGGGTGCTCGGACCTGGTCGGTTCCTGCGTGCAGCGGATTTCGGGAGAGTTCGGGGGAGTTTTGACGTGATGGCTTCCGCACCACGGGCCCGGTCGCGATCGCAATCGGGGACGCGACGGGGTGGCCCGAACCGGTCCGGTCACGGCGGCTCCTCGCCCGCCGGGCCGGACACGTCCGCCGCGTCCGCGGTCCGCGCGGCGCCGGGCGGGCGGACCGACGCGGCCTCCGCCTCCCGCGGTCCCGTCACGCTCCACCTGCAGGCGCGCTCGGGGCGTGGAGGCTCGTTCGCGGTGCAGCGGCTGGTGATGCTGGAGCTGGCGGCCGCGCTCGTGGTGTGCGGTTGGGCCGTCGGCCCGTTCGCGCTGGTGCCGGCGGGTGTCGTCGCCGCGGTGCTCGTGGTGCTCGCCGTCGTACGGCGCCGGGGGCGTTCCCTGCCGGAGTGGCTGGGCAGTCTGCTGGCGCTGCGGGCCCGTCGGCGCAGTGCCGCCAACGCTCCCGCTCCGCACGGCGTCGACTCCGGTCTCGCGCCCGCCGTGGAGTGCGACCCGAACCTGCGGACGTACAGCCACAGCCGCGGCGACGACCGGGACCGGCGGCCGGTGGGCATGGTCGGTGACGGCGGCTTCCTCACCGTCGTCCTGCAGGTCGAGGCCGACGCGGGCGCGTTGCGCGCCGAGCGCAGTCTCAGGCCGCTGCCCCTGGCCCTCGTGCGGGACGCGCTCGACGTGGACGGCATCCGCCTGGAGTCGGCGCAGATCGTGGTGCACACGCAGCCCGCCCCCGCGCCGCACCTGCCCCAGCAGTCGGTCGTGGTGACCAACTACTCGCAGGTGCAGGCCCAGACGGTCTCCCCGGCGGTCCGGATCATGTGGATCGCGCTGAAACTCGATCCCGAACTGTGCCCGGAGGCGGTGGCCGCGCGCGGGGGCGGTGTCCTGGGCGCGCAGAAGTGCCTGGTGCGGTCCGCGGACCACCTGGCGAGCCGGCTGACGGGCGCCGGGTTCCGGACGAGTCTGCTGACGGAGGAGGAGCTGGCGGCCGCCATCGCCACCTCGGCGGGCGCCAATCCGATGGTGACCGCCCAGGCCGGGCAGGGCGACGCGCCCCGGCGGCGGACCGAGGAGTCCAGCCGCAGCTGGCGCTGCGACAACCGCAGGCACACCACGTACTGGGTGCGCCGCTGGCCCCAGCTCGGCGGTGGCTCCGGGATCGGACTGCCGCAGCTGGTCGCGCAGTTGACCGCGGTTCCCGCGCTGGCGACGACGTTCAGCCTGACCCTGGCGCGCGGCGGGCAGCGGGACGTGATGGTCACGGGGCACCTTCGGGTCACCGGCCGCAGCAGCACGGAGCTGGCCGAGGCCCGCCGCCACCTGGAGCAGGCCGCGCGCCAGGCCCGGACCGGGATCGTACGACTGGACCGTGAGCAACTGCCCGGAATGCTCGCCACCCTGCCGCTCGGAGGTGCCCGCTGATGGCCACGACCACCTCGTCCGCGTCCGCGGGGGCGTCCGCCGCCGCGTCGCGGGGCACCCGGGCCGGTTTCGGTGAGCGCCTGCGCGCGGGGTTCGGGCTGCTGGGCCCCCGGCACCCGCGGCACGTGCTGTCCCCGGCGCAGCTCGACGCGCTCGCGCTGCCCATCGGCGACGACGGCGTGGTGGTGGGCGTGAACGCCGAGGGGCAGCCCGCCGTGCTCGGGGTGAACCGTCCCACGCCGTTCGACATCCTGTTCATCGGCGGCCTGTGGACGGCGCAGGTGATGGCGCTGCGCGCGGCGGCGACGGGCGCGCGGGTGGCCGTGGAGACCGGCCGTGCGGGGCACTGGGCGCAGGTGGTGCAGGCGGTCGGCGGCGGCCAGTCCGGCATGACCGTGCACGACGTGGGCCGGGTGCCGCCGCTGGGCGCCTCCGCGGTGGGGCCGGTCCTGGTCATCCGGGACTGCGGCATGCGTCCGCCCCGCGGGCGGGTGGTGTCGGCGCCCTGGCAGTCGGTGCTCACGCTCCTTCCGTATCTCAGCCCCGTGGCACCGCGGTTGATGCGGCAGGCGCGGCTGGTGGGCATCCAGCGCGTCTCGCCGGACGAGGCGGCGGAGATCGGGCGGGTGATGGGACTGCCCCGCGCCGAGTACGAGGCGCTGCCCGCGCTCCCCGACGGCGTCACCCTGTGGTGCACGGAACGCGACCGGCAGTACGTGACGACCCAGCCGACCGACGCGGAGGTCGGCTTGATGGGTACACCGCGCCGGATGGACTGAGGCCTGCGCCCTGCGACTGCCGGACGACCGCCGAACGACTGCCGAGGAGGCCGGCGTTCCCTCCATGGCCGGTTTTGCTCCGTCACGAGGGCGAAGGTGTGGGGCTCTTGCCGCAGCGTGCGCGGTGAACGTCGGACGACGAGGGGTGGGCGGGACTGCCGGTGCGGGGCCCGTGGTGATTAGGCTGGGACCGGGCGCGACGCCGGAACCCGTGGGCCGGGCGTCGGCGTCCCGGGGGAGAGCGGGGGAAGCCGGTGGAGCGGATTACCCCGAAACGGCCCCGGACGGCCCCGGACGGCTTCGGACTGCTCCGATCCGCTTCGGACCGCCCGGAGCGGCTTCGGGCTGCTTCGCACCACCTCGCGCACTCCGCACACTCCACATACTTCGGACCACTTCGGACCACTTCGGACCACTTCGGATGACGAGCAAGGGTCGCCCCGTACGGCATGAGGGTGCTCGACCACACCAGGAGGAACTGTGAGCAGCGATCGGGACGGGATCCGCGGGGGCTGGGCGACACCCGGCGATGACCAGCCCGACGCGGAGTCCGCAGTCGAGGCGACGGGCGAGTTCACCATCGACTACGCACCGCCCGCCTGGTACACGCAGAACGCGTCGGGCGGCTCGGGGGCGAGCGCGTCGGGGCCGGCGGGTTCCGCCCCCTCCGGGGACGCCGCGGCCGGGTCCGGTTCCGCGCCCGCCGCGCCCTCCGGGTCCCCCTTCCCCGCTGCGCCTGTCCCTTCTCCCTCCTCGTCGGATGCGCCGGCGTCCCCGGCGCCGGGGGCGGTTCCGCCGCCGCCCGCGTCCGCACCCGCCTTCACGCCTCCCCCGCCGCCCGCCGGGGATCCGATCGCCGTACCCGGGCTGCCGGCGGGAAGCGGCTTCGAACCGCAGGGGCTTCGGCCGGAGGCTCCGGGGACTCCGAGGGCTATGGGGGCTACAGGGGCTACGGACGCCCCGGAGGGTCCGGCCGGTCCGGCGCCCTCGGCCCCGTCGGCATCCGAGGAGGCGGAGCCGGGCGACGGGGACCCGGAGAGCGGTGCCACCATGCTGATCTCCGCCATCTCCCTGAAGCGGGAGAACGCCGAGCACGCCGCCGCCGAGGAGGCCGCCGGATCGGCCGAGGGCGCAGTCTCCTCCGACGCGCGGGACGCCGACGAGGGTCCGGACACCGACGAGGCCGTCGCCGGGCCGGCCGACGAGCCCGGGCGCCCCGGCACGGCGGACGCGTCCGGCTCCACCGGGGCGGGGAACCACGACTCCACCGGGGCGGAGGACCACGGCGCCTCCGCGCACGCGGACGGCGCGTCCGGCGCCGACGAGGCCGCCGCCTCCCCCGGCGTCGTCTCCGAGCACGGCGCGTCCGCGGTGACCGCACCGGAGGCCGCCGCCTCGGCGGAGGCGGAGTCCGGGGAAGCCGTGCCGCAGGCCGGCGCCCTTCCGCCCGCCGTTCCTCAGGGCGCCGAGGCCGAGGAGGCCGCAGCGCCGCAGGGCGCGTCGTCCGCGGCCCCCGGATCCGCCGGCCCGGAGCCCGCGGACGCCGGACAGCCGGACACCGCGCCCGAAGGCACCTCATCTGAAGGCACCGCACCCGGCGGCACCGCCCCGCAGGCCGGCGCGGCCCAGGACTCCGCCCCGGGCGGCATCCCGCCCGCCTGGACTCCCCCGGCGCCGCAGGGCGGGCTGCCGCCGCTGCCGCCGTCGTACCAGCCGGCCACGCCGGCACCCGCGAGCCAGTGGCCCGCACAACCGCAGCAGCCGCCCCAGGAGGCGGCCCCGGACGGACCCCCGCGGCCCGCCGACCCGAGCCTGCCCGCCCAGCCGCTGCCCCAGCCCCAGCAGGGGGCCCCGCAGGGGCATCCGGCGGCGTCCGCCCAGCCGTCCGCTCCCGCCCAGCAGCCGCCCTTCCAGCCCCAGGCGCCGCAGCCCGCGCCCGCCGCGTGGAACCCGTCGGCCGCTCCCGCGCCGCACCACCAGGCGCCCGGCCGGCCCGTCCCGCAGCCGGGCTACGGTTTCCCCCACCCGGGCGCCCCGGCCCCGGCAGGCCAGCAGCCCTTCCCCGGCCGACAGCCGGCCGGCGCACCGGCCCCTGCACCGGACCCGCAGGGCGGCTACGGCTTCCCCCACCCCGGCGCCCCGGCCCCGGCCGCGCCCCCCGCCCAGGGCGGTTACGGCTTCCCGCAGCCTCCCGCCCCGCAGCCCCAGGGCGGCCAGCCGCAACCGCAACCGCAACCCGGCGTACCGCCTCAGGGGCAGCCGCAGCCCGGGAGCCAGGCCCCCTCGGCCGTCCCGCAGGCCCCCTATCAGCCCCACCAGCCCCAGCAGCCCCAGCCCGGACAGGCCCCGCAGCCCGACCACGGCTACGGCTACGGCTACCCGCAGCCGGGCCAGGCCCCCCAGCCCCCGGTCGACCCCCGGACCGGCGCCGCCTGGCCGCAGCCCATGCAGCACGACCAGCGGCAGCCGACCAACCCCGGTGCCGCGCCGCTCGGTTACACCGCGGCCGTGGAGCTGTCGTCGGACCGGCTGCTCAACAGCAGGAAGCAGAAGGCGAAGAGCAGCCGCCCGGTCGGCGGCTCACGCTTCAAGCTGGGCGGCAAGAAGGAGGAGGCGGAGCGGCAGCGCAAGCTGGAGCTGATCCGCACGCCGGTGCTGTCCTGCTACCGGATCGCCGTGATCAGCCTCAAGGGCGGCGTCGGCAAGACGACCACCACGACCGCGCTCGGCTCCACGCTCGCCACCGAGCGGCAGGACAAGATCCTCGCGATCGACGCCAACCCGGACGCCGGTACGCTCGGCCGCCGTGTGCGCCGCGAGACCGGGGCCACGATCCGCGACCTGGTCCAGGCGATCCCGCACCTCAACTCGTACATGGACATCCGGCGGTTCACCTCGCAGGCGCCCTCCGGTCTGGAGATCATCGCCAACGACGTCGACCCGGCCGTGTCCACGACCTTCAACGACGAGGACTACCGGCGCGCGATCGACGTGCTGGGCAGGCAGTACCCGATCATCCTGACCGACTCGGGCACCGGTCTGCTCTACAGCGCCATGCGCGGTGTGCTGGACCTCGCCGACCAGCTCATCATCATCTCCACCCCGTCCGTGGACGGTGCCTCCAGCGCCAGTACGACGCTGGACTGGCTGTCCGCGCACGGGTACGCCGACCTGGTCGCGCGTTCGATCACCGTCATCTCCGGTGTCCGCGAGACCGGCAAGATGATCAAGGTCGAGGACATCGTGGCGCACTTCGAGACCCGCTGCCGGGGCGTCGTCGTCGTGCCCTTCGACGAGCACCTGGCCGCCGGCGCGGAGGTCGACCTCGACATGATGCGGCCGAAGGTGCGGGAGGCGTACTTCAACCTGGCCGCGATGGTCGCCGAGGACTTCACCCGGCACCAGCAGTCGCACGGTCTGTGGACCTCGGACGGCAACCCGCCGCCGGTCGCCGCCCCGCCGCTGCCGGGCCAGCCCTTCCCCGGGCAGCCCTTCCCCGGACAGCAGCCGGTTCCCGGGCAGCAGTTCCCGGCGCAGCCGGGCCCGTACCCGCAGCAGCCCCAGGCACAGCCGCAACCGGGACAGCCGTACACCCCCGGCGGGCCCTACGCCCAGCCGGGACAGCCGGGCCAGCCGTACGCCCAGCCGGGCCAGCCGTACGCCCAACCCCCCGCGCAGCCCCAGCCCCACCCGCAGGCGCCGGCCCAGCCCCACCCGCAGCCGGGCCAGCCCCCGGCCGCTCCCCCGCAGCCCGGCTACGGCTATCCCCAGCCCGGGCAGCCGGACGGCCGGACCCCGCCACCCCCGCCCGCGCAGCCGTAAGGCGACGCGGGCCGCCGCCGTCCGTCACCCGGTCGGCCCCTTCCGGGGGCCGACCGGGCCGATACCCTCTTCCGGCCCGCGCCGCCCTTGTCCGGCGCGGGCCGTGGCGTGCCCGGGGGCGGATTCCGCCGTCACGCCCTGGCCAGGAGGGCGGCACCGGTTTCGACCAATGGTCGGAAAATACTCACGGACTCGCTGTTTTCGCAGGCCACACGGGGTTCACGCGCCGTTGACGGCACGGATCGCCGCTGCTAGACACACTCTTCATCCACCTGATCAACCCGTCCTGCCCGTCCGAGCGATGACGCGAGGTCAGCGACCATGGACATCAGCGATCAGCCACGTCCCCACCCGCGCGGCATCCGGCGCGCCGCCGCGGCCGGTACGGCCGCGCTCGCCCTCACCGCCGGACTCGCCACTCCGCTCGACCCCGCGCCCCGGCAGGCCCGGGCGGCCGACGACGGCAGGAAGGTGCTGACCGTCGCGGTGGCGCAGAGCGTCGACTCGCTCAGCCCGTTCCTGGCGGTCCGGCTGCTCAGTACGAGCATTCACCGGCTGACGTACGAGTACCTGACCAACTACGACCCCGAGGACAACCGCGTCGTCCCGGGCCTGGCCACCGGGTGGCGGTCGTCCCCGGACAAGCTGACCTGGACGTACACGATCCGCTCCGACTCGAGGTGGTCGGACGGCAGGCGGGTCACCGCCGGGGACGCGGCGTGGACGTTCACCAAGATGATGACCGACGAGGGCGCGGCCACCGCCAACGGCAGCTTCGTCGGCAACTTCCGCAAGGTCACCGCGCCGAGCCCCACCCGGCTGGTCATCGAGCTCAGGAAACCGCAGGCCACGATGACCGCGCTCGACGTGCCGATCGTGCCCAGGCACATCTGGGAGAAGGTCACCGACTTCTCCGCGTTCAACAACGACAAGTCCTTCCCCGTGGTCGGCAACGGGCCGTTCGTGCTCACCGGCTACAAGGCCGACAGCTACGTGCACCTGAAGGCGAACAAGGACTTCTGGCGCGGTGCCCCGAACTTCGACGAGCTGGTCTTCCGCTACTACAAGGACCAGGACGCGGCGGTGTCGGCGCTGCGCAAGGGCGAGGTGTCCTTCGTCGCCGGGTCGCCGTCCCTGACCCCCGCTCAGGCGGCCTCCCTGAAGGGCGAGAAGAACATCCACGTCAACGACGCCCCCGGCCGCCGCTTCTACGCCCTGGCCGTCAATCCGGGCGCCCGGGCGAGGAACGGCCAGAGGTTCGGCGACGGTCACCCCTCCCTGCAGGACCGGCGCGTGCGGCACGCCCTGTTCACGGCGGTCGACCGCGAGGCCGTCGTCGACAAGGTGTTCCAGGGCCACGCCGTCGAGGGCCAGGGCTACCTCCCCCCACGCTTCCCGCGGTACTTCTGGAAGCCGTCCCCGGGCCAGGAACTGGCGTACGACCCGGCGAAGGCGGCCCGGCTGCTCGACGAGGCGGGCTACCGGAGGAACCGCGACGGCAGGCGCGTCGGCGAGGACGGCAGGCCGATCACCTACCGCGTGCTGTGCCACGCCACCGACCCGAACGACAAGGCGGTCGGCACCTACCTGCGGGAGTGGTGGGGCGAGCTCGGCATCGGGGTCAGGCTCGACTGCCGGGACAACGTGACCGATCCGTGGCTCGCCGGCGAGTACGACCTGGCCTTCGACGGCTGGTCCGTCAACCCCGACCCGGACTTCGTGCTGTCCATCCACACCTGCGCGGCCCTCCCGGCGACCCCCGGGGACACCGGGGCCACCGACAACTTCATCTGCGACAGGCGCTACGACGAGCTCTACGCGCAGCAGCTCGCCGAGTACGACCCCGCCGAGCGGGCCCGGATCGTCAAACGGATGCAGTCGCGCCTGTACGACCTCGGCTACATGAACGTCATGGCGTACCCGAACGCGGTCGAGGCCTACCGGACGGACCGGATCGCGTCGATCACCACCATGCCCGCGAAGGCGGGCAACATCTACGGACAGGACGGCTACTGGAGCTGGTGGTCGGCGGTTCCGGCGGACTCCGGCGCCGCCGCCGGCGGTCCGTCGTCGACGGGCGTCGTCGTCGGCGTCGTCGCGGGTGCCGCCGTCCTGGCGGGGCTCGGGGCGTTCGTTGCGGTGCGGCGGCGGAGCACCGCCGAGGACCGTGAGTAGGCGGCCGCGCCCGTGACCGCCGACGCGACACCCGCACCGGCCGGGAAGGCCGGGCCCCGGGCGCGGGGCGGCGGCACCGCGTACCCGCGGTACGTGGCGGGCAAGGTGGCCGGGGCCGCCGTGTCCCTGCTCGCCGTCCTGGTCACCGGCTTCTTCCTCTTCCGGCTGATCCCCGGCGACCCGGTGCGGACCATGACCGGCGGCCGCCCGGTGTCGGAGGCACAACTGGCCTCCTACCGAAGGGAGTTCGGACTCGATCTGCCGTTGTGGCGGCAGTTCGCCGACTACTGCGGCAAGGCGCTCACCGGCGACCTCGGGACGTCGTACCAGTTCCGCGCGCCCGTCGTCGACAAGATCACCGAGGCGCTGCCGAACACGCTGCTGCTCACCGGCACCGCCTTCGTCCTGTACACGACCCTGGGCATCGTCCTGGGCACCCGGTCGGCGTGGCGGCACGGCCGGCTCGGCGACCGGCTCCACACCGGTCTCGCGCTGACGCTGTACTCCCTTCCCTCCTTCTGGCTCGGGCTGCTGCTGATCGTGACGCTGTCGGTGGGCGCCGGGCCGGTCCCCGGCCTGTTCCCCACCGGCGGCATGGAGTCGGGCGGCGAGGAGGGCGCGGCGTACGTCCTGGACGTGGCCCATCACCTGGTCCTGCCGGTGGTGACGCTGGTGGCGGTGGAGTACGGGCAGACGCTGCTGGTCACGCGGTCGGCGCTGCTGGACGAGATGGGCAGCGACTATCTGACGACCGCGCGGGCCAAGGGGCTGCGCGACGACCTCGTACGCCGCCGGCACGCCGTGCCGAACGCGCTGCTGCCGACCGTGACGCTGGTCTTCATCAACCTCGGGCGGACGGTCGCGGGCGTGATCCTGGTGGAGACCGTCTTCTCCTGGCCGGGGCTCGGCGGGCTGTTCTACCAGGCGCTGAGCGTGCCCGACCTGCCGCTGGTGCAGGGGCTGTTCCTGGTGTTCGCCGCCGCGGTGATCGTGATGAACACGCTCGCCGACCTGATCTATCCGATGCTCGATCCCCGGGTGGGCCGATGACGACGACCGGAACGACAGCGGGCCCGCGGGCCCTGGCACGGCAGCGGCGGCGCGCCTCGGCCGCGCGCCTGTGGCGGCGCTACCGAGCCCACCGGGCGGGGGTCGCCGGCCTGGCCGCCCTCGCCCTGTCCGCGCTGGTCGCGCTCGCCGCGCCGCTGCTCGTCGGCTCCGGCGTCGCCGGCGTGACCGACGCGCCCGGCCGCCCGCTGCAGAGCCCGGGCGCCGAGTTCCCCTTCGGCACCGACCGGTTCGGCCGGGACCTGCTCGGCCTGGTGGTGTGGGGCGCGCGGGTCTCGCTGCTGGTCGGCCTGCTCGCCGCCGTGCTGTCGGTGGCGATCGGCACGCTGATCGGCGTCACGGCCGGGCACTTCCGGGGCTGGTACGCGACCGTGGCGATGCGGATCACCGACTGGTTCCTGGTGATGCCGACGCTGGTGCTGGCGATCGCCCTGGCCACCGTGATGTCCCGCTCGCTGACCACGACGATCGTGGCGATCGGCGTGACGACCTGGCCGACGACGGCCCGGCTGGTGCGCGCGCAGACGCTGGCGGTGGAGACCCGGCCGTACGTCGAACGCGCCAGGGCGCTCGGCGGCGGGCACTGGCACGTCATGTCCCGGCACGTCCTGCCCAACGTCATGCCGCTGGTGCTGGCCCAGACGACCCTGATCGTCTCCTCGGCCGTCCTCACGGAGGCGACCCTCGCCTTCCTCGGGCTCGGCGATCCGACGGTGGTGTCGTGGGGCGGGCTGCTCCAGGACGCGCGGGAGGCGGGCGCGGTCAGCGCCGGGCACTGGTGGTACCTCGTGCCGCCGGGGATCGCCGTGGCCGCGGTGGCGCTGGCGTTCACCCTGTGCGGGCGGGCCGTGGAGTCCGTCCTCAACCCCAGGCTGGGGGTGGCCCGGTGAGCCTGCTCGACGTCAGGGGCCTGACGGTGACGTACGCGGGCGGGGCGGCCGCCGTCCGCGGGGTGGACCTGCGGCTGGAGGCGGGCCGGACGCTGGGGCTGGCCGGGGAGTCGGGCTGCGGCAAGTCCACGCTCGCGCTGGCGCTGCTGCGGCTGCTGCCGGCCGGCACCCGGATCACCGGCGAGGTCCTGCTCGACGGCGAGGACGTCCTGACCATGCGGTGGGGCCGGCTCCGGGCGGTCCGCTGGGCCGGGGTCTCCCTCGTCTTCCAGGGCGCGATGCACTCCCTGAACCCCGTCCGCCGCGTCGGCGACCAGATCGCCGAGCCGATCCTGCTGCACCACGGGGCGACCCCGGCCGGGGCGCGCAGGAGGACCGGCGAGCTGCTGGAACAGGTCGGTCTCCCAGCGGCCCGGGCGGACGCCCACCCGCACGAGCTGTCCGGCGGCCAGCGCCAGCGCGTCATGATCGCCATGGCGCTGGCCTGCGAGCCGCGCCTGATCGTCGCGGACGAGCCGACCACGGCGCTCGACGTGATGGTCCAGGCGCAGATCCTGCGGCTGATCGAACGGCTCGTCGCCGAGCGGGACCTGGGCCTGATCATGATCAGTCACGATCTCGCGGTCCTCGCCGCCACCTGCGACCGGCTGGCGGTGATGTACGCGGGCCGGGTGGTGGAGGAGGGCCCGGCCCGGCAGGTGTACGAGGACGCCCGGCACCCGTACGCCAGGGCCCTGTCGGCCGCTTTCCCGCGCATCGGCGACCCCGCGTCCCGGTTCGCGCCGCGCGGTCTGGCGGGCGACCCGCCCGACCCGGCGGCGCTGCCGTCCGGCTGCGCGTTCCATCCGCGCTGCCCGGTGGTCCTGGAGTCGTGCGCGACGCGGGACCAGGAGCTGCGGGCGGCGGGAGCCGGACGGCGGGCGGCGTGCGTGCGGGTGACCGGCCCGGCGGCGGAGCCCTTCGAGGAAGCGAGGCCCGGCACACCATGACGACGTCCCCCGCTGCGCTGCTCAGCGCCCAGGGCCTGCACGTCACGTTTCCCGGCCGGCGCGGCGCGCCCCTCGTCCGCGCGGTGGACGGCGTCGACCTCGACGTCCGCGCGGGCGAGATCGTCGCCCTGGTCGGCGAGTCGGGCTGCGGCAAGACGACCCTGGCCCGCGCCCTGCTCGGCCTGGTCGGACCGGCCCGGGGCCGTGTCGTGTTCGGCGGGCGGCCCCTGGAGTACTCCGGCCGGGCCCTGAAGGCGTACCGCAGGCGCGTCCAGCTGGTGCTGCAGGACCCGAACGGGGCGCTCAACCCGCGGCACACGGTGTACGACGCGGTCGCCGAGGGGCTGCGCGTCCACAGGTGCGGCGCCGACGAGCGGGCGGCGGTCGCCGCGGCCCTCGCCCGGGCCGGACTGCGCCCCCCGGAACGCTTCTTCCTGCGCTACCCGCACGAACTGTCCGGCGGGCAGCGCCAGCGCGTGGTCATCGCGGGGGCGCTCGTCCTGCAGCCGGAACTCCTCGTCGCGGACGAGCCGGTGGCCTCCCTGGACGCCTCGGTGCGCGGCGAGATCCTGGCCCTGCTGCTGCGGCTGCGCGCCGACCTCGGCCTGTCCGCGCTGGTGGTCACCCACGACCTGGGGCTGGCCTGGAACATCGCCGACCGGGTGGCCGTGATGTACCTGGGCCGGATCGTGGAGACGGGCGCGGTGGAGCAGGTGCTGACGGCACCCCGGCACCCGTACACGCAGGCCCTGCTGTCGGTGCTTCCCGAGGCCCCGGGCGACCCGGTCGTCCTCGCGGGCGAGCCCCCGGACCCCTCCCGGATCCCCTCCGGCTGCCGTTTCCACGCCCGTTGCCCGGTCCTGGCGAGCGGCGAGGCCCGGCGGGCGGGCGTCGCCGGAGCCTGCCGCGACCGGGACCCGGGGATCCTCCACGGGAGCGGGCCGGCCCAGGTGGCGTGCCACTGGGCGCGCGCGAAGGAGGCCTGAGCGGCTACGCCTTCTTCCCGGCCTCGGCGAGGGCCACCAGCTCCCGGCACCGCTTGACGTCCTCGGCCATCTGCTCCAGCAGCGCCCCGAGGGTGTCGAACCTGGCCTGCCCGCGCACGAAGGCCAGGAAGTCGACCGCCACGTGCAGGCCGTACAGCTCCAGCCCCACCCGGTCGATGGCGTACGCCTCCACCGTGCGCTCGGTGCCGTCGAACTGCGGGTTGGTGCCGACGGAGATGGCGGCCGGCATCGCCTCGCCCTGGGCGTGCAGCCAGCCGGCGTAGACGCCGTCGGCCGGGACGGCGGTGTGCGGCAGCGTCTCGACGTTGGCCGTCGGGAAGCCGAGTTCGCGGCCGCGCTGGGCGCCGCGCACGACGACGCCCTCCACGCGGTGCGGGCGGCCGAGGATCTCGGCGGCTCCCCCGACGTCGCCCTCGGCGACCAGGCGCCGGATCAGCGTCGAGGAGAAGGGCTGCCCGCCGCCCGCGTCGCCGGTGAGGTACAGGTCGACGACCTCGACCTCGAAGTCGTAGGTCCGGCCCTGCTCGGCCAGGAACTCCACGGTGCCCGCGGCCCGGTGCCCGAAGCGGAAGTTGGGGCCCTCGACGACGGCCTTGGCGTGCAGCTTGTCGACCAGGACCTTGACGACGAAGTCGGCCGGGGAGAGCTTCGAGAACTCGGCCGTGAAGGGCAGGACGAGGACCGCGTCCACACCCAGCTCGGCCATGAGCTCGGCGCGGCGGTGGTGCGGGGCGAGCAGCGGCGGGTGGCTGCCGGGGCGGACGACCTCGCTGGGGTGCGGGTCGAAGGTGACGGCCACGGCGGGAACGCCCAGTTCACGGGCGCGGTCCACGGCGCGCCGGATGATCAGCTGGTGCCCGCGGTGCACTCCGTCGTAGGAGCCGATGGTGACGACGCTGCGCCCCCAGTCCTGGGGGATGTCCTCCAAGCCACGCCAGCGCTGCACTGTGACCGCTCCTCGCACCCGTGTCTGCCTCGTGTGTATGCCTCTTGCGCAGCTCTAAGGGTGCCATGCCGGGCGGGCCCGCCCCGCATCGGCGTCCGCCCCGTGACCGGCGCGACGCGCGGCCGTGGGCCCGGCGCCCGGTTCAGACGGGCACACCGGCCCCCGCCAGGCCCGCCAGCGCCCGGCGCGCGCCGGGTCCCACCAGCGCCGCCCACTCCCGCGGGGCCTCGGCCAGCCAGCCGGTCACCCGGGCGGCGAAGCCGGGGACGTCCCGGCCCAGGTCGGTCAGGCAGCGCTCGAAGAGGGCGGCGCCCTGCGGGGTGCGCACGAGCCGGAGGCCGACGCGGTGGACGAGGCCGCGCAGGTCGTCGCCGCCGGTGCGGGACGCGGCGCGCAGGAGGGCGTCCAGGACGGCGGGCTCCCGCTCGCGGGCCAGCAGGGCCTCGCGCAGGTCGTGGCGCAGCGGGCGGGAGTCCGGGCCGCCGGGGCCGGCGAGCACACCGGCGAGCGCGGCACGGACCTGTTCCGCACCGGCGTCCAGCAGCCCGGTGACCAGCGGGGCGAGCACGGCCCGGGCGCAGGGGCCCTGGTCCAGGCGCCGGCCTACGTACGCGGCCAGGTGCCCGGCGAGCTCCGGCCGCCGCTCCGCCGCCTCCGCCACGAGGCCGGCGACCCGCCCGGCGAGGCCGGGCGTGGTGGCGTCGGCCAGGGCCCGCAGGGCCCGCTCCGCGTCCGGCCGGCCCAGCCGCGCCCGGAAGGCGTCGAGGACCGCCTCCGGGTGGCCGGCGAGGGCGTCGGCCACCGTCTCGGGCGTCAGGTGCGGGTCGCCCGCCGCGAAGCGCTCCAGCGCCCGCGGGAGGTGGCGGGCGCGGGTGCGCGGATCCCGCACCAGGAGGGCGAGCGCCCCGCCGTGCAGGGCGTGGTCGGCGGGGCGGGCCAGCAGGGCCAGGGCGGCGTGGCGCAGCAGGGCGCGGTCGGCCTCGGCACCGGCGTGCGGGGCGACGCGCAGCCCGTACGTCACGGCCGCCGCCCGCCGGGCCGGCCGTTCGTCGCGCGCCCACCGGCCGACGGCCCGGCACAGCGCGGACGGCTCCTCCTCGGCCAGTACGGCGAGCAGCTGGCCGGCCCGCCGGTGCCCGCTGTCGGCGAGCGCCTCCGCCAGGCCGTCCAGGGCCCGGTGCCGGTGCGTGTACAGCAGCGCCTGCGCGGCCGTCGCCACGGTGGCGTGCGGGGTGGCGGGCAGCGGCCGCTCGTCGTCGAACCAGCGGACGAGGTGGCGCTGCACGGCGCCGGAGCCGGCGGCGAGGAGCCGCGCGACGGCGTCCAGGTAGCGCGGGCCGGTCTCGCACGGCGGCCCGTCGGCCAGGACCAGGCGGCGCAGCAGCGCCAGACGCGCGTCCTCGGCCACCGGCAGGGCGGTCCAGAAGGCGGGCCCGAACTCCCCCGGTACCGTCCGCCGCTGCCGCCGCCAGGCCACGACCCGGTCGGCGAGCAGTCCCAGCACCGCGAGGTACGGCGTCCCGTCGGGCACCCGTGTCAGGGTGCGGGCGAGCAGCCGCGCGGCCCACCAGGAGTGCGGGCCTGCGTCCAGGGCGTGCACCAGGTCCGCCAGGCGGGAGGCGAGCGGTCCGGTGCCGTGCTGCCGGGCCAGGAGCAGCAGGGCCTCGACGACGGGGCCGATGCGGTGGTGCGGGACCGGGACGGGGTGGGCGGCGTCCGGTGGGCGGTGGACCAGGGCGCGCAGGGCCTCGTCCAGGTCGAGGTGCAGGCCCTGGATCCAGTCGGCGAGTTCCTCGTGGGCGAAGCGGTAGCCGGCCCCGGCGGGGACGAGCAGGCCCTCGGCGAGGACGGCGGACGCCCAGCCGGTGCCGCCGCCGAGCCGCGCCGGGGCGGGCCCCGGCGGGAAGACCGCCTCGAACGACTCCCGGTCCAGCTCCCCCTGACCCGGGCCGAGACTGCGCCGGGCGGCCTCGTGGACCTGCCCGGACACCTTCGCGGCCAGCCGGCGTACGGCGGTGCCGCGCAGCCCGCTGCCGGCGGCGAGGCGGACCGCGACGCGCAGGCACATCAGGTCCAGGTGGGCGGCGAGGACGTCGTGGCGGTCGACACGGGCCGCGGGGGCGTCGCCCAGGGCGGCCCGGACGCCGGCGAGCAGCCCCAGGGTGAGCGGGTGCCGGGCGTCGTCCCCGGTGAGGGCGCCCTCCGGGACGCCGTAGCGGTGGCGGGCCCGGCGGGCCTCCGCGTCGGTGAAGTCGTCGAGGCGCACGCACGGGGGAAGGCCGTCGGGGGCCGCGCTCCGGTCGCCGGCGTGCAGCAGCTCCGCCGGGAACCGGGCCCCCGCGTCCTCCCAGTACTCCGCCCGGCACGCCACCACCAGCCGCGTCCCCGTCTCCCGCAGCCAGCGCGCCGTGCCGCCGCTCCATCCGGCGAGGCGGCGGGCGAGCACGGGCGGCATCTCCTCGGGGCCGTCGAGGAGGATCAGCAAAGGGCGGCCGAGGCGGCGGGCGAGACCGGCGAGGCGTTCGGGGGTGGTGTCGCCCAGGCCGGCGGGCAGCGGGGCGCGGGAGGTGGCCACGACGCGGGCGGCCCGCTCCAGCGCCCGGCGCGCCGCGTCCGCCACCGACCCGTCGCCGCCTTGCAGATCGGCGCCGCGCAGCCACAGGGTGGGGTGCCCGCTCCGGGCGCGGCGGGCGGCGAGCACCGCCAGTTCCGTCGTACGGCCGCTGCCGGGCGCCCCGACGAGCCCGAGGACGGCCGCGGGCCCGTGCGCGAACGCGGCGAACTCCGCCGCGACCGCGGCCCGTTCGACCGGCTCGGCCGCGGGCGGGCCCGGCGGGCCGCCCTGCCCGGCCGAGGCGGCGGTGAGCTCCAGAAGGCCGGCGAGGTTGAGGTCGGCGCCGTACGCGGGAACCGTCGCCGCGTTCTCGGCGAGCAGTCCGGCGAGCGGGTCGTCCCCGGCGGCCGGGCTCCCCCCGGCCCGCGCGAGAGCCGGGGGCGGCAGCGGTACGGCGAAGCCGACGTCGCGGTGGCCGGAGCGCAGCGCGGTGCCGAGGACGCCGACGACGGCGCCGGTCGCGGCGTCGAGCACCGGGCCGCCGGCCGCCCCGCCGCCCTGCCGCAGCGCGTCGCGCCCCGCCGTGCCGATCGCCAGCTCCAGCGCGCCGGCGACGGTGTGGGAACGGTCCGTGGCCGTGTAGGTCACGGTGGTCGCGCCGAGCACGCGCGCCTCGCGCCAGCAGCCGGCGGCGATCCGCACGTAGGTGCCCGTCCCGGCCCCGGTGCGGACGGTGACCGGAAGCGGACGGACCCCGAGGCCGTCGGTGCGGATCAGGGCGAGGCCGAGGGCGGGCAGGGCCGTGACCGCGTCGGCGGTCACGGCGCACGCGCGGTCCCCGGCGCGCACCACCAGCCGGGGCAGGCCGTCGACGGCTTCGTGACCGGTGAGCACCGTGCCGTGGTGGTCGGCGACGAATCCGGTGCCGCGGAGGCGGCCCGCGGGGTCGTGGATGCGCACCAGCGCCTCGTCGGGCGGGTCCTGGGACTCCCGCGCGCTGCCGGGTGTCTCCCGGGACCGGTTCGGCGACGCCATCGTCGCACCTCCCCGCCGTGCATCCGTGCCCTCGCGTCCGACGGTAGGGGCCCGATGATCAGCGGGACAGACCGAGCCGGGAACGCGCCCCCTTCCGCTCCCCCGGTTCACTCCGAGCGCCCGCACGGTCGGGTGAATGGACGGAACCGGCTGGACAGACCCCAGGGTCTGTCGTCGAACTCCCGCCTGCCCCACGACGCCCTGCACGCACTCTCGCCGCACCGGGCGCAGACCCGGGTACATATCCAGTACGCGGGCCGGCGCCCGGCACGCCGAGAACACGCACCTGACGCCGCGGGGCCCGCCCTCCGGGCGGACGACGGGAGTCCGACGACAGACCCCAGGGGTGGGGGAACCGAGGGGGGACCGTGGAGCGGCGGCAGTGGAGCACCCCGTGATCCGCCGCTCCCCGGGCGGCCGCCCGCGGTCGCCCGTCAGGTGAAGACGGCCACGCTCCTGGCCTTGCCCCGGTGGTGCTCGACCAGGGCGAGGAAGCGGCCCTCGGGCCCGAAGACGGCCACGGGTCCGGAACCCGCGTACTCGTCGGGCATCTCCAGGCGCACGCCGTTGGTGAGCAGCCGGGCCCGCCGTGCGTCGACGTCCCAGCGCGGGAACGCGGCCGCGGCCGCCTCGGCGATCGGCATCACGGCCAGCTCCCGCTGGAGCTCCTCCAGCGTCTTCGCGGCCTCCAGCCTGTACGGCCCGACGCGGGTGCGGCGCAGGGCGGTCAGGTGACCGCCGACGCCGAGGTCGGCGCCCAGGTCGCGGGCGAGGGCGCGGATGTACGTGCCGGACGAGCAGACCACCGACACGACCAGGTCGAGCACGGCCGTGCCGTCCTCGGCGACGGCGTCCCGGACGTCGTGCACGCCGAAGGACGAGACGGTGACGGGCCGGGCGGGGATGTCGAACTCCTCGCCCTCCCGGGCCCGCTTGTACGACCGCACGCCGTTGATCTTGATGGCGCTGACCTTGGAGGGCACCTGCATGATGTCGCCGGTCAGCTTGGCGACGGCCGCGTCGATGGCCTCGCGGGTCACCTTGGAGGCGTCGGTGGAGGAGGTGATCTCCCCCTCGGCGTCGTCGGTGAGCGTGTTCTGCCCGAGCCGGACGGTGCCCAGGTACTCCTTCTCGGTCAGCGCGAGGTGGCCGAGGAGCTTGGTCGCCTTCTCGACGCCGAGGACGAGGACGCCGGTCGCCATCGGGTCCAGCGTCCCGGCGTGTCCGACGCGCCGCGTCCGCGCGATGCCGCGCATCTTGGCGACGACGTCGTGCGAAGTGAAGCCCGACGGCTTGTCGACGATGACGAGGCCGTCGGGCGTGGTGTGCTTCTGGGTCATTCGGCGGTGTCGTCCGTCTCGTCGTCGCCCGGCTTGCGGTACGGGTCGGCGTCGCCGGCGTACGTGGCGCCCGCGGACGCCTCGCGCACCTTGGCGTCGGACTGGCGCGCCTTGTCGAGGAGGTCCTCGATGGTGCGCGCGGTGTCCGGGAGGGCGTCCATCACGAACGTCAGGGTCGGCGTGAACTTCACGCCCGCCGCGCGCCCGACCTCGGAGCGCAGGACGCCCTTGGCGCTCTCCAGGCCCGCCGCCGCGGCCGCCCGCTCCTCCTCGTCCCCGTACACGGTGTAGAAGACGGTCGCCTCCCGCAGATCGCCCGTCACCCGGGTGTCCGTGATGGTGACGTGCGAGCCGAGCCGCGGGTCCTTGATCCCGCGCTGCAGCTTCTGGGCCACCACCTCTCGGATGAGGTCCGCCAGCCTCTTAGCCCGCGCGTTGTCGGCCACTGGTCCGTCTCCCGTTCTTTCCTGATCTTGGTTCTGTGGTCAGTCGTCTTCGCCGTGGAAGCGCCGTCTGACCGACAGCAGTTCCACTTCGGGGCGTGAGGCGACCAGCCGTTCGCACCGGTCGAGCACGTCGGTCAGGTGCCCCGCGTCGGCGGACACCGCGGCGAGGCCGAGGCCGGCCCGCCGGTGGAGGTCCATGTGGTCCACCTCGGCCGCGCTCACCGCGTACTTCCGCTGGAGCTCGGCGACGATCGGGCGGACGACGGAGCGCTTCTCCTTCAGCGACCGCACGTCGCCGAGGAGGAGGTCGAAGGACAGCGTCCCCACATACATGTGTGCAACCGGTTCACCCGCCGGTACGGGATCGATGACCCCGTCATCCGGATGGGCGGGGACATCAAGAACGGTACAACGAACGCGCCGGTGACTCGATCGGGTTTCGGCCCGCCGCCCACCGCCGCGGCCGCCGGCCCGCGGGAACACGCCGCGCCGGCCGGCGGGACCGAAGTCCCGCCGGCCGGCACGCGCCGTGGGCCGTCAGGCCCGCGGCTTCTCGCGCATCTCGTACGTCGCGATGACGTCGTCGACCTTGATGTCGTTGAAGTTTCCGAGGTTGATACCACCCTCGAAGCCCTCGCGGATCTCGGTGACGTCGTCCTTGAAGCGACGCAGACCCTCGATGTTGAGGTTCTCCGCGATGACCTTGCCGTCGCGGATGAGGCGGGCCTTGCTGTTGCGGCGCACCTCGCCGGAGCGGATGAGCACACCCGCGATGTTGCCCAGCTTGGACGACCGGAAGACCTCGCGGATCTCCGCCGTACCGAGCTCGACCTCCTCGTACTCCGGCTTGAGCATGCCCTTGAGGGCCGCCTCGATCTCCTCGATCGCCTGGTAGATGACCGAGTAGTACCGGACGTCCACACCCTCGCGCTCGGCCATCTGCTGCGCACGCCCGGCGGCGCGCACGTTGAAGCCGATCACGATGGCGTCGGAGCCCATCGCCAGGTCGATGTCCGACTCGGTGACGGCACCCACGCCACGGTGCAGGACGCGGATGTCGACCTCCTCGCCGACGTCGAGCTGGAGCAGGGAGGACTCCAGGGCCTCGACCGAACCGGAGGCGTCGCCCTTGATGATCAGGTTCAGCTGCTGGACCTCGCCGGCCTTCAGCACCTTGTCCAGATCCTCCAGGGACACGCGGCGCGTGCGCTTGGCGAAGGCCGCGTTGCGCTCGCGGGCGGCGCGCTTCTCCGCGATCTGACGGGCCGTACGGTCCTCGTCGACCACGATGAAGTTGTCGCCGGCGCCCGGGACGTTGGTCAGGCCCAGGACCTGGACCGGCGTCGACGGACCCGCCTCGGCGACGTTGTTGCCGTTGTCGTCGAGCATGGCGCGCACGCGGCCGTAGGCGTCGCCCACGACCATCGTGTCGCCGACCCGCAGCGTGCCTCGCTGGACGAGGACGGTGGCCACGGCACCGCGGCCGCGGTCCAGGCGGGACTCGATCGCGATGCCCTGCGCGTCCTGGTTCGGGTTGGCACGCAGGTCGAGCGAGGCGTCGGCGGTCAGGATGACCGCTTCCAGCAGCTCGTCGATGTGCAGACCCTGCTTGGCGGAGATGTCGACGAACATGGTGTCGCCGCCGTACTCCTCGGCCACCAGGCCGTACTCGGTCAGCTGACCGCGCACCTTGGTCGGGTCGGCGCCCTCGACGTCGATCTTGTTGACCGCCACCACGATCGGCACGTCGGCCGCCTTGGCGTGGTTCAGCGCCTCGACCGTCTGCGGCATGACGCCGTCGTTGGCCGCGACGACCAGGATCGCGATGTCGGTCGACTTCGCACCACGGGCACGCATGGCGGTGAACGCCTCGTGACCCGGGGTGTCGATGAAGGTGATCTTGCGATCCTCTTCGTTGACCTCGGTCGTGACCTGGTAGGCACCGATGTGCTGGGTGATGCCGCCGGCCTCGCCCGCGATGACGTTCGTCTTGCGGATGGCGTCGAGCAGGCGGGTCTTGCCGTGGTCGACGTGACCCATCACGGTGACGACCGGCGGACGGACCACCAGGTCCTCCTCGCCGCCCTCGTCCTCGCCGAACTCGATGTCGAAGGACTCGAGGAGCTCGCGGTCCTCCTCCTCCGGGCTGACGATCTGAACCGTGTAGTTCATCTCGTCGGCCAGGAGCTGCAGCGTCTCGTCGGAGACGGACTGCGTGGCCGTGACCATCTCGCCGAGGTTCATCATCACCGCGACGAGCGACGCCGGGTTGGCGTTGATCTTCTCCGCGAAGTCGGTGAGCGACGCACCGCGCGACAGGCGAATGGTCTCGCCGTTGCCGCGGGGCAGCATCACGCCGCCGACCGACGGGGCCTGCATGGCCTCGTACTCCTGACGGCGCTGCCGCTTCGACTTGCGACCGCGACGCGCGGGACCGCCGGGACGGCCGAAGGCGCCCTGCGTGCCACCGCGACCGCCCGGACCACCGGGACGACCGCCGAAGCCGGGACGGCCGCCGCCGCCACCGAAGCCGCCGCCACCGCCGCCGCCACCGGGACGGCCGGCGAAGCCGCCGCCGCCACCGGGACGACCCGCGCCGGCGCCGCCGCCGGGACGGCCGGCGAAGCCGCCGCCACCGCCGGGACGACCGGCGCCGCCGGGACGGCCCGCACCGCCCGGACCGCGGCCGCCGGGGCCGGGACGCGGGCCGGCAGCGGGACGCTGCGGCATCATGCCGGGGTTCGGACGCGGGCCTGCGGGGCCGCCGCCGGGACGGGGACCGCCCTGCGGACGCGGCATCGAGCCCGGGGTCGGGCGCGGACCGCCCGGAGCCTGCGGACGCGGACCGCCGCCCTGGCCGCCGGGGGCCTGCGGACGGGGACCGGCGCCGGGGGCACCGGGACCGCCCGGACGCGAGCCCTGCGGACGGGGCGCCTGCGGGCGCGCCATGCCGGTAGAGCCACCGGAGGTGAAGGGGTTGTTGCCCGGGCGCGGACCGGCCGGACGGGCGCCGGGACGCGGCGCGGGAGCGCCGGGACGCTGACCGCCCTGCGCGGCGGGACGCTGGCCCTGCTGGCCCTGGCCGCCGCCGGGACGGGCACCGGGCTTGGGGGCGCCGGGACGCGCGCCGGGCTTCGGGCCGGACGGAGCCGGAGCCGGGGCCGACGGCGGCGCGGTGAACTCGGGCGCGGCCGGGGCCGGGCGCGGCGCGGGCTTGGGACCCGGCGTCGGACGCGGACCGGGAGCCGGCGCGGAAGAGGACGGGGCAGCGGGCTGCTGCGCCGTCGGGGGCTTGGGTGCGGCCGGCGGCTTCGGGGCCGCCGGACGTGCCGCCTGCGCCGGAGAGGGCGCGGGGGCGGGCTTGGGGGCGGCCTTCCGGGGGGCGGGCTTGGCGGCGGACCTGCCGTTGCCACCGCCCTGCTGGAAGGCGTCGGTCAGCTTGCGTACTACGGGCGCTTCGATCGTCGAAGACGCCGAACGGACGAATTCACCGAGTTCCTGGAGCTTGGCCATGACGACCTTGCTCTCGACACCGAACTCCTTGGCGAGTTCGTAGACCCGGACCTTAGCCACTTCGCTCCTTTGAGGTCCGGGTTGCGTCCGGACCGTCGCTAGTTCATGGGCGTACTCATCGCGTACTCATCGAGTGCTCATCGCAATCTCGACCTGCTTTCGACTCGCGAGGTACCTAGACCGCACGGGGATCCGTGCGGCACGTTCTTACGGTGTTGCCGGCTCAGCGAGCCGCTGTCCGGCAACCTTCCGCCTGCTCGACGTACCGGCGCAACGCCTTTACGTCGAGCGGTCCCGGGGCACGCAGCGCCCGCGGGAACGCCCGGCGGCGTACCGCCTGGTCGAGACAGACCGGGGCGGGGTGCACGTACGCACCCCGGCCGGGCAGCGTACCGCGAGGATCGGGGACGCAGGCGTCCTCGATCGCCACGATGCGCAGCAGTTCGACCTTGGCCGCTCGCTCCCGGCACCCCACACAGGTGCGCTCAGGGCATGCGCGGGCACGCGTCCGGTCAGACACTGCTAAGTCTACCTCCCCGCACCGACCTCGCCCCTGTGGGGCAAGAATCGAACGGCTGTTGTCGTGATCTGAACGCCCTGCGGCCTGGATCCATTCCCCGATCCCCCGCAGGTCGCTCCCGGGCTCACTCCTGAACGGCTTCCCAGCCCGCCGGGCGGCTATTCCCCGCTCTGCTCGGTGTCCGGGCGGATGTCGATGCGCCAGCCGGTCAGACGGGCGGCGAGCCGGGCGTTCTGCCCCTCCTTGCCGATCGCCAGCGACAGTTGGTAGTCCGGCACGGTCACGCGCGCGGAGCGCGCGCCCATGTCCACGACCTCCACCTTGGACACCCGAGCGGGTGACAGCGCGTTCGCGACCATCTCGGCCGGGTCGTCCGACCAGTCCACGATGTCGATCTTCTCGCCGTTCAGCTCGGCCATCACGTTGCGCACCCGGCCGCCCATCGGGCCGATGCAGGCGCCCTTGGCGTTCAGACCCGACCGGGTGGACCGGACGGCGATCTTCGTGCGGTGGCCGGCCTCACGGGCGATCGCGGCGATCTCCACGGACCCGTCGGCGATCTCCGGCACCTCCAGGGCGAAGAGCTTCTTCACCAGGTTGGGGTGGGTGCGCGACAGCGTCACGGACGGTCCGCGCACGCCCTTGGCCACCCGCACGACGTACGACCGCAGGCGCGTGCCGTGCGGGTACTGCTCGCCCGGCACCTGCTCCTGCACCGGCAGGATCGCTTCCAGCCTGCCGATGTCGACGAGCACGTTCTTCGGGTCGCGGCCCTGCTGGACCACGCCGGTGACGATGTCGCCCTCGCGGCCGGCGTACTCGCCGAGCGTCGCGTCGTCCTCGGCGTCGCGCAGGCGCTGCAGGATGACCTGCTTGGCCGTGGTGGCGGCGATGCGGCCGAAGCCGGAGGGGGTGTCGTCGAACTCGCGGGGCTCCTGCCCCTCCGCCACGTCCTCGGGGTCCTCCTTCGCCCACACGGTGACGTGTCCGGTCTTCCGGTCGAGCTCCACGCGCGCGTGCCGGCGGCTTCCCTCGGTGCGGTGGTAGGCGATGAGGAGGGCCGACTCGATCGCCTCGACCAGCAGGTCGAAGGAGATCTCTTTCTCCCGTACCAAGCCCCGCAGGGCACTCATGTCGATGTCCACGGCTACGCCTCCTCTTCCTTCGTGACGGCCCTACTCGGCGGGCTTCTCGTTGTCCTTGCGGTTGAACTCGACCTGGACGCGTGCCCTGGCGATGTCGTCGAAGGCGAGTCTGCGCGCGGTGGCCTTGCGGCCCTTGACCCCGGGCACCTCGAGGTCGACGCCGTCGTCGTCGGCCTTCAGGATCCTGGCGACCAGCTCCCCGCCCTCGGTCAGCTGGAACTTCGCCAGCCGGCCGACGGCTCGCACGTAGTGCCGGTGCTCGGTGAGGGGGCGCTCCGCGCCCGGGGTGCCGACCTCGAGGGTGTACTCGCCCTCGCCCATCGCGTCCGTCTCGTCGAGCTTCGCCGAGAGCGCGCGGCTCACATCGGCGATCCGGTCCAGGTCCGCCCCGGAGTCGGAGTCGACGACGACGCGCAGCACACGCTTGCGTCCGACCGAGTCCACGGCGATCTCTTCGAGATCCAGGCCCTGGGAGCTGACGAGGGGTTCGAGCAGTTCTCGCAGCCTCTCGCTCTGGGTGGTGCTCATCCGGGTGACTCCTCGGCCGCGTGTGCTGTTGTGGGATGGTCGCGTGTCTGGTCAAAGGGTATCCGGTCACAAGGGGTGATGCCGTCCATCCGGTCGTGCGCGGTGCCGCTGACGGGCGCCGCGCGGGGGCCCGGGTACCGTGATCACGGGCGTGCAGCCCTTCCAGCCGCTTCTTTTCGTACGAGCCCCCGAGGACGCCTGCCGTGCCGTTCCCCCCATCGCCGCGCACCCGCCCGGGGCCGCGCAGAAGGAGTCTGCTCGCCGCCGCCCCGGCGGCCGCCGTCCTGGCGGGCTGCTCCGCCGGTCCCGAGGACCCGGACGGCACGGGCGGCCGTCCCTCGGCCGCCGACCGGACGCGCGCGCGTGCGGCGCGCGAGAGCGCGGCGCTGGCCGAGCGCTACGACGCGGTGATCGCCGCGCATCCGGGGCTGGCGCGGCGGCTGCGGCCGCTGCGCGAGGAGGTCCTCCGGCACGCGGAGGCCTTCGGGGGGACCGCGGCGGCGTCGCCCTCCGCGTCCGCCTCGGCGTCCGCGCCGGGCTCCGCTCCGGCCGCGCCTTCCGCCTCCCCGCCGGCCGCCGTGCCGGGCGACGAGAAGGGTGCCCTGGCCGCCCTGGCCGCCGCCGAGCGGGATCTCGCCGACCGGCGGGCCGGGGCGTTGCTGGAGGCACCGGGCGAACTGGCGCGGCTGCTGGCCTCGGTGGCCGCGGCCGGGGCGGCACACGTGTACCTGCTGACGGAGGGCGACGGGTGAGCAAGGCGAAGGACCGGGAACTGAGGGCGCTGCAGGCGGTCCTGGCCGCCGAGCACGCGGCGGTCTACGGGTACGGCGTCGTCGGTGGCCGCATCGACGACGGCAGGCGCGCGCAGGTCCGGGCGGCGTACGACGCGCACCGGGCCCGGCGGGACGCGCTGGGGCGCGAGGTGCGGGACCTGGGCGGCAAGCCGGTCGCCGCGGCCGCCGGGTACGCGCTGCCCTTCCCGGTGGCGGACCCGGCCGCCGCCGTCCGGCTGGCCGCCGTGCTGGAGGACCGGGTCGCCGGGGTGTACTCCGATCTGGTGCGCGCCTGCACGGGCGGCCGGCGGGCCATGGCCGCCGAGGCGCTGCGGGAGGCGGCGGTGCGGGCGGTGCGCTGGCGCGGCGGGAGCGTAGCCTTCCCTGGGCTCGCCGAGCGGGCGGCCGGTGCCCCGTCGGGAGCGGCGGCGCCGAGCCCGTGAGGCGGGCGGGCCGGCGGCGCACGGCCGACGGCGCGGACCGCGGACAGTACGAAGGGAACGACTCGCGCATGGCTTTCGAACCGCCGCAGCGTCTGGTCAGGTCGCTCGGTGAGACGGCACCGGAGGGTGACGCCTGGCTGGAGCAGCTGCCCCGCCTGGCCCGGCAGGCCGTCGCCCTGCGCGAGTTGACCGTCGAGCGGGTGCAGGTGCCCGGCGGGCGCAGCAGTCTGGTGGTGCTGGTGCGGCGGGCCGACGGCACGCCGGCCGTGCTCAAGCTGGCTCCGCCCCGGGCCCGTCCCGGCAGCGAGCGGGCCGCGCTGGAGCACTGGGGCGGCCGGGGCGCCGTGCAGCTGCTGGAGTCTCCCCCGTCCGCCGAGGGCGCGCTGCTGCTGGAACGGCTGCGTCCGGACGTGTCGGTGCGCTCGCTGCCGGAGGCGAAGGCGCTGCTGGAGGCGGCGGGGACGCTGCGCCGGCTGTGGGTGGAGCCCCCCGCCGGCGACGCGGCCCATCCCTTCGAGTCCGTGGCCGAGCGCACCGGGCGGCAGGCCGAGGCGATGCGGGCGAGCGCCGACGCCGACCCCGAGGTGGCGGCCCTGGTGGACGAGGCGCTCGCGGCGCGCGAGGAGCTGCTGGCCGCGCCGCCCGAGCACCGGCTGCTGCACGGCACGTTCCGGCAGAGCAAGGTGCTCGCCGGGGAGCGGATGCCGTGGCTGGCCGTGGGGCCCGACCCGGTGGTCGGCGAGTGCGCCTTCGACCTGGCCCGCCTGGTCCGCGACCGCGTGGAGGACCTGATCGCGCAGCCGTCGGGCGCCGCGACGACCCGGCGGCGGATCAAGCGGCTCGCGGAGTTGCTGGACGTGGACCAGGAACGGCTGCGCGGCTGGACGCTGTTCCGGGCCGTGGAGTCGGGCGTGCGGGCCCGGCGGGTCGGGCGGGCGCGGGACGCGGAGCTGCTGCTGGAGTTCGCGGGCTGGCTCTGAGCGCCCCGGCCGCGCCGGAGCGCCCGGCCCCGCCGCCCTACGCCGTGAGGCGCGCGACCGCCTCCTCGACCGTCAGCTCCTCGCGCTCCCCGGTGCGGCGGTCCTTCAGCTCCACCACGCCCTCGCCGGCGCGCCGCCCGGCCACCAGGATCTGCGGTACGCCGATCAGCTCGGCGTCCGTGAACTTCACGCCCGGCGAGACCCCGGCCCGGTCGTCCACCAGGACGCGCAGGCCGGCGGCGGACAGCTTCTCGCAGACGTCCAGGGCCAGTTCGGTCTGGAGGGCCTTGCCCGCGGCGACGACGTGGACGTCGGCCGGGGCGACCTCCTTGGGCCAGACGAGGCCCTTGTCGTCGGCGGTCTGCTCGGCGAGGGCCGCGACCGCGCGGGAGACGCCGATGCCGTAGGAGCCCATGGTGACGCGGACCGGCTTGCCGTTCTGGCCGAGGACGTCGAGCTTGAGGGCGTCGGTGTACTTGCGGCCGAGCTGGAAGATGTGGCCGATCTCGATGGCGCGGTCCAGCTTCAGGCCGGTGCCGCACTTCGGGCAGGGGTCGCCCTCCTGGACGACCACGACGTCGACGTACCGGTCCACCTCGAAGTCGCGCCCGGCGACGACGTTCTTCGTGTGCGTGTCCGGCTTGTTGGCGCCCGTGATCCACACCGTGCCCGGGGCCACGCGCGGGTCGGCGACGTACTTCACCTTGCCCAGGCCCTGCGGGCCGACGTAGCCGCGGACCAGGTCCGGGCGGCCCTCGAAGTCCTCGGCGGTGACGAGTTCGACGGCGGCCGGGGCGAAGTGGGCCTCGACCTTGTCCATGTCGACCTCGCGGTCGCCGGGGACGCCGATCGCGACGATCTCGCCGTCCACCTTGACGAGGAGGTTCTTCAGCGTGGCCGAGGCCGGGACGCCGAGGGAGGCGGCGAGGGTCTCGATGGTCGGGGTGCCGGGGGTCGGGATGTCCTGCGCGGCCGGGACGCCGGAGGCGTCCACCGGCTGGAGCTCGTACGTGACGGCCTCGGTGTTGGCGGCGAAGTCGCAGTTCGGGCAGTCCGCGAAGGTGTCCTCGCCGGCCTCGGCCGGGGCCAGGAACTCCTCCGACTTGGAGCCGCCCATCGCGCCGGCGGTCGCGGCGCAGATGCGGTAGTCCAGGCCGAGGCGCTCGAAGACGCGCTGGTAGGCCTGGCGGTGCAGGGCGTACGACTCGGCGAGGCCCTCGTCGGCGAGGTCGAAGGAGTAGGAGTCCTTCATCAGGAACTCGCGGCCGCGCAGGATGCCCGCGCGGGGCCGGGCCTCGTCCCGGAACTTGGTCTGGATCTGGTAGAGGATCACCGGCAGGTCCTTGTAGGAGGACGCCTGGTCCTTCACCAGCAGGGTGAAGATCTCCTCGTGGGTGGGGCCGAGGAGGTAGTCGCCGCCCTTGCGGTCCTTCAGGCGGAACAGCTCCTGGCCGTACTCGTCCCAGCGGCCGGTCGCCTCGTACGGCTCACGCGGCAGCAGGGCGGGGAGCAGCACCTCCTGGGCGCCGATGGCGTCCATCTCCTCGCGGACGATGCGCTCCACGTTGGCGAGGACCTTCTTGCCGAGCGGCAGCCAGGACCAGATGCCGGCGGCGGTGCGGCGCACGTAGCCGGCGCGGACGAGGAGCTTGTGGCTGAGGACCTCGGCGTCCGCCGGGTCGTCGCGCAACGTCTTCGCCATCAACTGGGACATGCGCTGGACCGGTGCGTTCGCCATGGTTCCTCTGCTCCTGCTGCGTGTGGGTGATGGCAGGAGGTTAGCCGGGCGGTACGGGACGGTGGAAATCGATTGGGCGGCGGCGCAGGGGCAGCGGGGCGCCCATCACGGCGTACGGCATGGTGGCGCTGGGGAAGAGCACCCGGCGGGCGAGGTCCTGGTAGCCCAGCGAGCGGTACAGGGCGCGGGCGGGGCTCTCGACGTCGATCGCGGAGAGGATCGACCGGGGCTCGGTGGCGTCGTCGGTGATCGTGGTGATCAGGGAGCGGCCGATGCCGCGCTGCTGGTAGCCGGGGTGGACGTGCAGCTCGGTGATCACGAAGGAGCCGTCGAGCCAGTCCTCGTGGCCCTGGGCGCGCAGGTAGGGCTCCACCACCGTGGACCACCAGTGGGCGCGGTCGTTGGGCATGCCGTACACGAAGCCCACCAGGCGTCCCTCCCGGGTGGTGGCGCCGAGTGCGCGGGCGCCCGGGTAGGTCATGTGGCGCAGGACGATCTGGCGGCGCACGGCGACCTCGTCGGGACCGAGGCCGAAGGCCACCGCCTGGACCGCCAGGGCCTCGTCGACGTGTGCGGGGAGGTCCAGGGGGCCGATGACGAGGTCCATGGCGGGGAGCTTACCCGCGCGCTCCGCCGGATAGCGCCGGGGAGCGGAGCTCGTCGTGCGGGCGCGGGGCGGGCGCGGCCCGGGCCCGCCGGGGCGGGTCAGAACAGGACGCTCATGAACGCGCCGGCCTCCTGGAAACCCACGCGCCGGTACGTCCTGCGCGCCGCCGTGTTGAAGTCGTTCACGTACAGGCTCACCACGGGCGCCACGTCCGCGAGCGCGTAGCGCAGCACCGCCGCCATGCCCGGGGCCGCCAGGCCCCTCCCCCGGTACTCGGGGGCCACCCACACGCCCTGGATCTGGCAGACGCGGTCCGTCGCGGCGCCGATCTCGGCCTTGAAGACGACCGTGCCGTCGGTGCCGAAGCGGGCGAAGGAGCGGCCGGAGCCGACGAGTTCGGCGACCCTCGCCTGGTACAGCAGGCCGCCGTCGCCGGCGAGCGGGGAGACGCCGACCTCCTCGGTGAACATCGCCACGCACGCCGGCATGACCGTCTCCATCTCGTCCTTGCGGACGCGGCGGACGTAGGGGTCGGGGGCGATGTCGTCGGGCATGCGGTCGGCGACCATCAGCGGCTGGTGGCGGCGGACCTCGCGGGCCGGGCCCCAGTGCGGTTCCAGCAGGCGCCACAGTTCGGCGGTGGCCTCGGCGGGGCCGACGATGGAGGAGCAGCGGCGGCCGGCGCGGCGGGCGCGGTCGGCGAAGGCGCGGACGGCCCGGGGGGTGGCGCAGATGGGGACCAGGTTGGCGCCGGCGTAGCACAGGGACGTCAGCATGCCGTCCTCGTACCAGCCCCACATCTCGCCGCCGAGCCGCCAGGGGTCCAGGCCCGCGACCTGCACGCGGGAGGTGACGAAGGCGTTCGCGACCGGCTCGCGGTCGAGGACGGCGAGCGCGGCGTCCAGGTCGCTCGGTTCGAGGACCCGTGAGGTGGTCTGCGTCAACACGTGCGGGGCCTCACACACTGGGGTCGGCTGATCTCCGCACTGTACCTGCCGGCCATGTGCCGCGCCGCCCCTCGGGCGGCACGGCAGGGCAGGTGGGACGGCTGCGGCCGGTGGGCACGGTCAGCCCGCGACCGACACCTCGGGCTCGCCGGAGGCCACGCCGTCCTTCTCCATCTGCTCGGCCAGCTTCATGGCCTCCTCGATCAGGGTTTCCACGATCTTGGACTCGGGGACGGTCTTGATGACCTCGCCCTTGACGAAGATCTGGCCCTTGCCGTTGCCGGAGGCGACGCCGAGGTCGGCCTCGCGGGCCTCGCCGGGGCCGTTGACGACGCAGCCCATGACGGCGACGCGCAGGGGCACCTCCATGCCGGTCAGGCCGGCGGTGACCTCCTCGGCGAGCTTGTAGACGTCGACCTGGGCCCGCCCGCAGGAGGGGCAGGAGACGATCTCCAGGCCGCGCTGGCGCAGGTTCAGCGACTCCAGGATCTGGATGCCGACCTTGACCTCCTCGGCGGGCGGCGCCGACAGCGAGACGCGGATGGTGTCGCCGATGCCCTGGGAGAGCAGCGCGCCGAAGGCCACCGCCGACTTGATGGTGCCCTGGAAGGCCGGGCCCGCCTCCGTGACCCCCAGGTGCAGCGGGTAGTCGCACTGCTCGGCGAGCTGCCGGTAGGCCTCGATCATCACGACCGGGTCGTTGTGCTTGACGGAGATCTTGATGTCCCGGAAGTCGTGCTCCTCGAACAGGGACGCCTCCCACAGCGCCGATTCGACGAGGGCCTCGGGGGTGGCCTTGCCGTACTTCTGCAGCAGCCGCCTGTCCAGGGAGCCGGCGTTGACGCCGATGCGGATGGGGGTGCCGTGGTCCCGCGCCGCCTTGGCGATCTCCTTGACCTTGTCGTCGAACTGCTTGATGTTGCCGGGGTTCACACGGACCGCCGCGCAGCCCGCCTCGATCGCGGCGAAGACGTACTTGGGCTGGAAGTGGATGTCGGCGATCACCGGGATCTGCGACTTCTTCGCGATCACCGGCAGGGCGTCGGCGTCGTCCTGCGTCGGGCAGGCCACGCGCACGATCTGGCAGCCCGAGGCGGTCAGTTCCGCGATCTGCTGGAGCGTGGCGCCGATGTCGGACGTGCGGGTCGTGGTCATCGACTGCACCGAGACGGGGGCGTCTCCGCCGACCGCCACGGACCCGACCTGGATCTGCCGGCTCCTCCGGCGCTCGGCCAGCTTGGTCGGAACGGACGGCATGCCGAGAGAAATCGCAGTCATCTGCTGTGCAACCCCATGTCGTGGATCAAGATCCGGTCCCGTAGGCAGCGGGCTCCGACCCTTGAGGTTACGGCACGGACGTGAACGGCGGCACACGACGCCCTCAAGGCCGCCGGGCCGGTCGCCGGACTCCCGCCGTCCGCCCGGCGGGCGGGCCCCGCGGCGGCTCAGGGGCGCCGCTCCTCCCGCTCCCGGGCGCCTCCCGTCCGGCGCGGGTGGGCCGTGCCCCCGCCGGGGTCCGCGGCTCACTCGGCGGGGACCGGCTGCCAGGCGTCCCCGGAAGCCCATTTCCGCCGGTACACGACTCCGGGTGTGCTCGTCGCGAGGGCCACCGCGTCCGGTGCCGGCTTCAGCCGGCCGGCCCGCCTCGGAACGCGCCGATAGCCCCGCTCGCGCATCAGCCGCGCGGCGGCCACCCAGGTCGGGGCGGCGACGAGCACTTCGTCGTTGGGGTCGCAGTCGCCGCTGCCGTCGTCGAGCACCGCGAGGGCCACGCCCAGGGCCCCCGGACGCACGAACCCCGTCATGTCGTTCCGCACCAGTGGTTCCTCCGAACACATCCGCCGGGAGGACCCGGGACGCGTCCGGCACCCCGACGCCGAGGAGGACGCCGCAGTCACCCGGATCCGGTGCGACGGTACCGTGCGCGCGTTCCGCGGTGATCCGGCGGACGGCGCCTGCGAGACTGCCGTCATGCCGAAACGACGACCGCCCGCCACGGGCTTCGCCGACGTGGTGGCCTCGGTGACTGCCTCCGGGGCCGAGGCGTGCGGCGAGTGCTCCGACGGCCTCACCGGGCTCTCCCCGGCCGGTTCGGGAGAGCTGGTGGACGGGGAGGGCTGCCGCTGGACGCGGCGCCGTGGCCCGCTCGGCCCCCGGCTGGCCAGGCGTCTGATGCGCACCGCCGACACGGTGATCGTCGGTGAGAGGGCCGGTGAGGTGCTGCGGTCCGTACCGGCCGGCGACCGTGCGGCCGAGTGGGCCGGCCTCAAGGACCGGCTCGACTCCCCCGAGCCGGTCTGCCAGGCCCACGAGTTCTGCGCACCGGACGGGCGGACGCTGCTGTACGTCGAGGAGTCCTGCTGATCCTCCGGCGTGCCGGAAGGCGGCCGGATGCCGCGGGAGCGGGCCGGGCGGAGCCGGTCCGCTCCCGCGCCACCACGGGCGGTGGCCGGGTGGCCGTCAGGAGATGCGCACCGGATTGACCACGTCCGCGACCAGCACGAGCAGGGTGAAGCAGATGAAGATGCCGGCGACCACGTACGCGACGGGCATCAGCTTCGCCACGTCGAACGGGCCCGGGTCCGGCCGGCGCAGCAGCTTCGCCGTGTTGCGGCGCAGCGACTCCCACAGGGCGCCCGCGATGTGGCCGCCGTCGAGCGGCAGCAGCGGGAGCATGTTGAACAGGAACAGGGAGAGGTTGAAGCCGGCGACGAGCATGACGAACATCGCCAGCTGCTGGGTCGCGGGGATGTCCAGGGTGGCGATCTCGCCGCCGACCCGGGCCGCGCCGACCACGCCCATCGGGGAGTCCGGCTCGCGCGGGCCGTCGCCGAAGGCCGCGTCCCACAGGGCGGGGACCTTGCCGGGCAGGGCGGCGAGGGAGTCGACGGCCTCGCCGATCCGGTCGCCCATCCAGGTCAGGGACTCCCCGAAGTCCTGTTTGACCACCCCGGTGGCGGCGCTGAAGCCGAGGAAGCCGGCGGTGACGTACTCGCCTTCGACGATCCGTCCGCCGGAGTCCTTCTTCGCGACCTGATTGGTGGCGATCTTCGCGTGCAGGGTCACCTGCCGGCCCTCGCGGTCGACGACGATCGGCACCTCCTTGCCGGGGTTGGCGCGGATGAGGTCGGAGAGCTGGTTCCAGCTGTCGGTGCCGACGCCGTCGAAGGAGACGATCCGGTCGCCCGCCTTGAGGCCCGCCGCGGCGGCCGGGCTGGCCGGGTCGGACGCCTCGCAGTCGTCGCGGTTCTCGCTCTGCGCGATGACGCACCGGGAGACGGAGGCGACGGTGGTGGTCTGCTGGGCGATGCCGAAGCCCATCAGGACGGTGAGGAACAGCGCCACCGCCAGGATCAGGTTCATGAACGGGCCCGCGAACATCACGACGACCCGCTTCCACGGGGCGCGCGTGTAGAACAGGCGGGTCTCGTCGCCGGGCCTGAGCTCCTCGAAGGCGGCGGAGCGGGCGTCCTCTATCATGCCGCGCCACGGGGAGGTGGAGCGTGCCTCCAGCCGGCCGTCGGGGCCGGGCGGGAACATGCCGATCATGCGGATGTAGCCGCCGAACGGGATCGCCTTGACGCCGTACTCGGTCTCGCCCTTCTTGCGCGACCAGATCGTCGGGCCGAAGCCGACCATGTACTGCGGCACGCGGATGCCGAACATCTTGGCGGTGGACAGGTGCCCCAGCTCGTGCCAGGCGATCGAGAACAGCAGGCCGACGGCGAAGACGACTATGCCGAGGATGAACATCAGGGTCGTCATGCACGGGCCTCCGCCGTCTGTGCCGCCAGTTCCCGGGCCCGGGTGCGCGCCCAGGTCTCCGCTTCGAGGACGTCCGACACGGTCAGTGAGGTTCCCGTACGCGGTGTGCCGTGTTCCTCGACCACTCGCGTGACGGTCTCGATGATCCCGAGATACGGCAGCGTCCCCCGGCGGAACGCCTCCACGCACTCCTCGTTGGCCGCATTGAACACCGCCGGGGCCGTGCCCGCGAGTTCGCCGACGTGCCGGGCGAGGTTCACCGAGGGGAAGGCCTCGTTGTCGAGCGGGAGGAACTCCCAGGTCGAGGCCTTGCTCCAGTCGAACGTGGGGGCGGCGCCGGGGACGCGTTCGGGCCAGCCGAGGCCGATGGCGATGGGCCCGCGCATGTCGGGCGGGGTCGCCTGGGCCAGTGTCGATCCATCCGTGAACTCAATCATCGAGTGGACATACGACTGCGGGTGCACGACCACCTCAATGCGATCGAAGGGAATGTCGTACAGCAGGTGCGCCTCGATGACCTCCAGGCCCTTGTTGACGAGGGTGGCTGAGTTGATCGTGATCACCGGGCCCATCGCCCAGGTGGGGTGGGCGAGGGCGTCCTCGACGGTGACGTGCGCCAGCTCCTCCCGGGTGCGGCCGCGGAAGGGGCCGCCGGAGGCGGTGACGATCAGCTTGCGGACGTCCGCGCGGGTGCCGGCGGCCAGCGCCTGGAAGAGGGCGGCGTGCTCGGAGTCGACCGGGATGATCTGCCCGGGCTTGGCCAGGGCCTTGACCAGCGGGCCGCCCACGATGAGCGACTCCTTGTTGGCGAGCGCGAGGGTGCGGCCCGCCTCCAGGGCGGCCAGGGTGGGGGCGAGGCCGATGGAGCCGGTGATGCCGTTGAGCACCGTGTGGCAGTCGGAGGCGGCCAGCTGGGTGGCCGCCTCCGGCCCGGCGAGGATCTCGGGCAGCGGCTCCCCGGGCCCGTACCAGGAGCCGAGCGCGTCGCGCAGGGCCGGTACGACGTCCTCGCGGGCCACCGCCACGGTCCGCACCCGCAGCCGGTGGGCCTGCTCGGCGAGGAGGGCGACCCGGCCGCCGTTCGCGGACAGGCCGGTGACCCGGAAGCGGTCCGGGTTGCGCAGCACGAGGTCGATGGCCTGGGTGCCGACCGACCCGGTGGAGCCGAGGATCACCACGTCCTTCGGGCCGTCTCCCGCCACGGGGTCGTACACGAGGTGCGGGTCGGCGAGGGGGGCTGGAGAGTCGCTCATCCCCCCATTGTGGCCGGAGCGGGCCCCTGCGAGGACAGCGCGTCCCGCTCACGGGGGCGCGCGCCGCACGGACCCGCGCCCCTTGTGGCGCCGGTCACCGGACCGGCCGGTGCACGTTCTCCCGACGGGACGGTCCGGGCGTCGCGTCCGCGATCCACGGGCCGTCGCCCGAGGGGTCGATGACGCCCCGCTCCAGCCACTCGTACGTGCCGGACAGCACCCCCTTGACGACCGTGCGGTCCAGGTCGTCGGTGTTGGTCCACAGGCGGTTGAACAGCTCCTCGATCCGGATGCGGGCCTGGCGGCAGAAGACGTCGGCGAGCTGGTAGGCCTCGCGGCCGTGATCGCCCTGGCGGCGCAGGAGGTCGGCGCGCACGCAGGACGCGCTCATCGCGAACAGTTCGGCGCCGATGTCGACGATCCGGCCGAGGAAGCCCTGCTTGGTCTCCATGCGGCCCTGCCAGCGCGACATGCCGTAGAAGGTGGAGCGGGCCAGTCTGCGGGCGGTGCGCTCGACGTAGCGCAGGTGGCCGGAGAGGTCCACCTCGTGCTTGAACTCGCCGAACGCGCCGGGGAGCTGGCCCGGTCCCGCGATCAGCCGGGGGAGCCACTTGGCGTAGAAGACGCCCGCGCCCGCGCCCGCCCTCGCCTTGTCCGACAGGGACTTGTCCGGGTCGATGAGGTCGCCGGCGACCGACAGGTGGGCGTCGACGGCCTCGCGGGCGATCAGCAGGTGCATGATCTCGGTGGAGCCCTCGAAGATCCGGTTGATGCGCAGGTCGCGCAGGACCTGCTCGGCGGGCACCGCCCGCTCGCCGCGCGCCCGCAGGGACTCGGCGGTCTCGAAGCCGCGGCCGCCGCGGATCTGGACCAGCTCGTCGGCGATCCTCCAGGCCATCTCGGAGGCGTACAGCTTGGCGAGGGCGCCCTCGATGCGGATGTCGTTGCGGTCCTCGTCGGCCATCTGGGACGACAGGGTGGAGACGGCCTCCAGGGCGAAGGTGGTGGCCGCGATGAAGGAGATCTTCGATCCGACCGCCTCGTGGTGGGCGATCGGCTTGCCCCACTGCTCGCGCGCCGCCGACCACTCCCGGGCGATCTTCAGGCACCACTTGCCGGCCGCGACGCAGGACGCGGGCAGGGACAGCCGCCCGGTGTTCAGCGTGGTCAGCGCAATCTTGAGGCCCTGGCCCTCCTCGCCGATGCGGTGGGCGGCGGGCACGCGGACCCGGTGGAAGCGGGTGACACCGTTCTCGATGCCGCGCAGGCCCATGAAGGCGTTGCGGTTCTCCACGGTGATGCCGGGCGAGTTGGTCTCCACGACGAAGGCGGTGATGCCGCCCCGGTGGCCCTCGCTCCGCGGTACCCGGGCCATGACCACGAGCAGGTCGGCGACCACGCCGTTGGTGGTCCACAGCTTCACCCCGTCGAGGACGTAGTCGTCGCCGTCGGGTACGGCGGTCATGGCGAGGCGGGCGGGGTCGGAGCCGACGTCGGGCTCGGTCAGCAGGAAGGCGCTGATGTCGGTGCGGGCGCAGCGCGGCAGGAACCGCTCCTTCTGCTCCTGCGTGCCGAACAGCTTCAGCGGCTGCGGCACCCCGATCGACTGGTGCGCCGACAGCAGCACGCCGATCGCCGGGCTGGCCGAGCCGGCCAGGGTGAGGGCCTTGTTGTAGTAGACCTGTTTCAGGCCGAGGCCGCCGTACTTGGTGTCGATCTTCATGCCGAGCGCGCCGAGCTCCTTGAGCCCGTCGATCACGGCGTCCGGGATCCGGCCCTCGCGTTCGATGAGGGCGCCGTCGACCTTGGTCTCGCAGAAGTCGCGGAGCTTGGCGAGGAACTCCTCGCCGCGCTGGGCGTCCTCGTCGGCCGGCAGCGGGTGGGGGTGGATGAGGTCGAGCCTGAGGCGCCCGAGGAACAGTTCCTTGGCGAAGCTGGGCTTGCGCCAGTCCTGTTCCCGGGCGGCCTCGGCGACCTGGCGGGCCTCACGTTCGGTGACGGTGGGTCGGGACGGAGACTCGGGCACTGCGGACATGAGGCTCACCTCGCCGCTAATCGGGATGTATGAGGGTGTACGCCTCACATGATCCTTCGGGGTGTCATGCGGACGTACGCTACCGACCGGTGCTACTCGATCGTATGTACCCGATTCCGGGCGGCCCGGCCACCCCTCGTGCGGCCATCCGGCCGATGCCGGCCGGGTACGCGGCGGCTCGCGCCGGGGCGGGCCTGGTGAGGGCGGTCGGGAATGCGACAAGGTGGGCGCGGCCGGACCGATGGGCTCCGCCGGGAATTCGTTATCGAAGCGCTTCGACAACCTATGGACACCCACCCCCGCTGGAGCTACTGTCGGAACCACCCTCACCCACCGTTATCGATGACGCGCATTGTCGAAGCGCTTCACAAAGCTTGGAGAGCTGGATGGTCACCCTTGCCGAGGTCGCCCAGCACGCCGGAGTCTCGGCGAGCACGGTGAGCTATGTCCTCAGCGGCAAGCGGTCCATCTCGGCGACGACCCGGCAGCGGGTCGAGCAGAGCATCCGCGAGCTCGGGTACCACCCCAACGCCGGGGCCCGGGCCCTGGCGAGCAGCCGGTCGAACATCATCGCGCTGATGGTCCCGCTGCGCACGGACATGTACGTGCCGGTGATGATGGAGATCGCCATCGCGGTGGCCACCACGGCCCGCACGCACGGGTACGACGTGCTGCTGCTCACCGGCGAGGAGGGGCCCGACGCGGTGCGCCGGGTCACCGGCAGCGGGCTCGCCGACGGGATGATCCTGATGGACGTCGAACTCGACGACGGGCGTCTGCCGTTGCTGAGGGCGACGGGCGAGCCGTCGGTACTCATCGGGCTGCCCGCCGACACCACCGGCCTGACCTGCGTCGATCTGGACTTCAGGGCGACGGGCGCGCTGTGCGTGGAGCACCTGGCGACGCTGGGGCACCGGGACGTCGCCGTCATCGGCGAGGCCCCCGCGGTCTACGAGCGGCACACCGGGTTCGCCGAGCGCACCCTGGACGGGCTCAGGTCCCGTTCGAGGGAGCTGGGCGTGCGGCTGCTGCACCGGCCGTGCGAGGGCGGGTACGACGCGATGGCCGCGACGCTCGCCCGGATCTTCGACGAACGCCCGGGCACCACCGGGTTCGTCGTGCAGAACGAGTCGGCGGTCGAGCCGCTGCTCGCCCTGCTGCGGCAGCAGGGCCGGGCCGTGCCCGAGGACGTGTCGGTGGTCGCGGTCTGCCCCGACCAGGTCGCCACCCAGGCCTCGGTGCGGCTGACGTCGGTCGCCATCCCCGCGCAGGAGATGGGCCGGCACGCCGTGGAACACCTGGTCGCCAAGCTCGGCGGGCGCGGCAGCGACGAGGTCGTGCTGATCGCGCCCGAGCTGACGGTGCGGGCGAGCTCGGGACCCGCGCCCGGCCGGGCGTAGGTCTCCTCCGTCCCGGGTCGGCAAGCCGTCCGCCCCACCGCGGCACCTCCCTGTCCGCACTCCCCCAGGAGACCCCTCGTGACTCAGCCTGCCGAGAAACAGCCGCCGCACGGCACCGTCAGCCTGGCGCAGTCGTCCCCGACCGTCGGCACGTTCCGCGAGCGGGACGGGGCGCTGGAGTGGAGCGGCCGCCAGGAGACCGTACGGGTCGAACCGTGGGGGCCGGACGCGGTCCGGGTGCGGGCCCGGCTCGGCGGCCCGGTCCTGCGGGGGCTGCCGGGCGCGCTGCCGGACGAGGCTCCCCCGACGCCCGCCGCGGTGAGGACCGGGGACGGGCGGGGGCGGCTGACCGTCGGCGCGCTCACCGTCGAGGTCGACGCGGAGGGCATGATCCGGTTCACCCGCACCGAGGACGGCGGCGAGCTGCTGGCCGAGGAGCGCGCCCACTTCTGGTGGCCCGGCCCGCGCCTGTACACCGCCGTCGGCAACGGCCACCACCGCCTGGAGCAGCGCTTCGCCGCCTACGACGACGAGCGGCTGTACGGCCTCGGCCAGCACCAGCACGGCCGGCTCGACCAGAAGGGCCTGGTCGTCGACCTGGTCCAGCGCAACGCCGAGGTCGGCATCCCGGTGCTCACCTCCAGCCGCGGCTACACCCTGCTGTGGAACAACCCGGCGATCGGCCGCGTGGAGCTGGCCCACAACGGCACCCGGTGGGTGGCCGACTCGGCCCGGCAGATCGACTACTGGATCACCGCGGGCGACCCGGCCGACGCGCAGCGCCGCTACAGCGCGGTGACCGGCCGCAGCCCGATGCTGCCCGAGTGGGCGGCGGGCTTCTGGCAGTGCAAGCTGCGCTACCGCACCCAGGACGAGCTGCTCGCCGTGGCCCGGGAGTACAAGCGGCGCGGGCTGCCGATCTCCGCCATCGTCTGCGACTTCTTCCACTGGACGCACCTGGGCGAGTGGAGGTTCGACCCCCGGGAGTGGCCGGACCCGGCGGCGATGGTGCGCGAGCTGGACGAGCTCGGCGTCAAGCTCGTGGTCTCCGTCTGGCCGTCGGTCTCCCCGCTGTCGGAGAACCACTCCGTGATGGAGCAGCGCGGCTACTTCATCGGCACCCAGTACGGCCCGACGGCGCACGCCGACTGGCCCGACAAGGAGGTGGCGTCCACCGTCCAGGTGGCGTTCTACGACGCCACCAACCCCGAGGCCCGGGAGTTCGTGTGGTCGAAGGTGAGGGAGAACTACCTCGACCCGTACGGCATCACGGCCTTCTGGCTGGACGCCTGCGAACCGGAGCTGAAGCCCGGCTTCTCCGAGAACCTGCGCTACTGGGCGGGCCCGGGCCTGGAGGTCGGCAACCTCTATCCGGCCGAGAACTCCCGCACCTTCCACGAGGGCCTGCGCGCCTGCGGCGAGAGCGAGGTGATCACGCTGAACCGCTCGGCGTGGGCGGGCAGCCAGCGCTACGGCGCCGCCCTGTGGTCCGGTGACATCGGCACCGACTTCGCGACCCTGCGCCGCCAGATCGCCGCCGGCCTCAACACGGCCCTGTCGGGCATCCCGTGGTGGAACACCGACATCGGCGGCTTCCACGGCGGCGACCCGGACGACCCGGCGTACCGCGAGGTGATGGTCCGCTGGTTCCAGTTCGGCGCGCTGTCCCCGCTGATGCGCCTGCACGGCTTCCGCGACCCGGGCATGCCGCTGGGCCCGGAGATGACCGGCGGCCCCAACGAGGTGTGGTCCTACGGCGAGGAGGCCGGCGCGATCCTGGAGCGGTACCTGCGGCTGCGCGAGCGCCTGCGGCCGTACGTCCTGGACGTCATGCGCGCGGCCCACGAGGAGGGGCTGCCCGTCATGCGGCCGCTGTTCCTGGAGTTCCCCCGAGACCGGGCGGCCTGGTCGGTCGACGACGCCTACCTGTTCGGACCGGACCTGCTGGTCGCCCCGGTGCTGACGGCCGGTGCCACCGCCCGGACGGCCTACCTTCCGGCGGGGGCGCGCTGGACGGACGCGTGGACGGGTGAGGCGTACGAGGGCGGGCGCGGCGTGACGGTGGACGCGCCGCTGGACCGCATCCCGCTGTTCCTGCGGGACGGGGCGCGGCTGCCGATCGCGGAATGAGACGCGCGGGGGCCGGTCCCGCGGGGACCGGCCCCCCGTCGCCTTCTTCCCGGACGAGACGACGTCCAAGGCACGGGCGGCCGTCTCACCCGGCCTGCACCACAGCGGTGAGGACGCGGTCCCGGCGGAAGGCGGCACAGTGCTCCGTCGCCCATTGCCGGAACCGTCCGGCCGGGAACCGGTGACCCGAGGAACCGGTGACCCGGGGAACGGTGGACGCCGTAACTCGTCGATCGTCCAGTCCGACGGTGTCTCCGGGCTGTGGGCCCGGTGTCCTGATCACCACAGGGACCGCCTGCGCCGTCGGCGCTCAGTCACCCTGGTCCTTGCCGATGCCGACAGCCATGAACGGTGGGTGGTCGTCGTCGAGGAACTCCTCCTGGACGTCGGCCGGACCAAACCCGGACATCGGACCCGCGGCCGGGCCGGCGGCCCGGACGCCCACGGTGAAGTACGCAGTCCGCAGGGCGCCGTTGATCAGGGCGGAACGTCCGCGGACCGGGCGGTCGGCGTCGTACACGGCCTTGATCTGCGGCAAGTGCGGCAGCAACCCGGGGAGTTCCTCGCGGTCGTTCCTCCGCGACGTGGCGGGCCGCCTGCTCCACGCTCCGCCGCTGCCGCCGCCCCACGTGGTCGCCGACGAGCGCGGACACTCCCCCACGGCCAACGAGACCACCACCGCGAGAACGCCCCCGGCCGCCCGTCGATCCGGTCGCACCGTGATCACTCCGTGTTCATGCCCGGACGATGAATCCGACAGAAGGCGCGACGCGAACGCAGGTCCGGGCTCGACGACCGTGGCGCACGGCCCGGCCGCCGCGCGCCACGGCAAGGAGGGCACCACCTGCCGGGCATACCGGGACGGGACGGACCACTCGGGCCGGACCATGCACCACCGGACCCAGGCAGACGGGTCCGGCCATTCGGCCGGACCGGCGTCCGCCCCGTACGACGACCGCCCCTCCACCGGCTCCGGAAGCGGCGAAACCGGCGGTTGCCCATGACGCAACCGTATGGCACGCTGTTCTATATAACGATGTTCTATAGGCAGTACCGGCGCATCCAGGAGGAGTCGTGCAGTTCCGCAGGCGTATGACGGAGACGGGCAGGATCGCGGTGGAGGTGCGCGGCGGACCCGACGAGGAGTGGACGGAGTCGACGGCGGCCGCGCTGGGCTATGTGTCGCCGTTCACCGAGGCGTGGGAGGCGAAACAGGCCGCCGGGCACGGCGCGGACGCGGGCTCGGTCGTACTGCCGTTCCAGCCTCTCTCGTTCCGCGACTTCATGATCTTCGAGCAGCACAACATCAATGCCGCTCGGGGATGGGCTCGCCGGTTCCGCCCCGGGCTCGGGCGGTTCGCGAAGGGCGTCGAGTTCGTCACGCGCAAGCCCTTTCCGGCGTTTCGGCCCAAGCCGCTGTGGTACCGCAAGCCGATCTACTACATGAGCAACGCCTCGACCTTCGTCCCCAGCGGCACCACGGTGAGCGCGCCGCCCTACAGCACCGCGTTCGACTACGAGCTGGAGCTGGCCTTCGTGCTGCGTGCGCCGCTCTTCAACGCGACGCCGGAGGAAGCGGTCAAGGCGATCGGCGCGTTCGCGGTGCTCTGCGACTTCAGCGTCAGGAACGTGCAGATCCCCGAGATGAGCAGCAACTTCGGGCCGCAGAAGAGCAAGCACTTCATGTCCTCGCTGTCCAGCACCGCGGTCGAGGCCGCCGACGTCCTGGACCGGTGGACGACGCTGCCCTCGAGCGTGTCACTGAACGGCCGGGTCATCGCACGACCGGACGCCACTTCCCCGAACTGGACGCTGGGCGAGATGCTCGCGCACTCCTCGGCGGGCGAGCGGCTCTATCCGGGCGAGCTGTTCGCGACGGGCACGTACGTGAACGGGTGCGGCATGGAGATCGGCAAGTGGATCGCCCCCGGAGACACCCTGCGGCTCGAGATCGAGGGCGTCGGCGTCATCGAGCACGACATCGCCTAGACACACGAACGACGAAGGAGCTCGTGATGCCCAGCCGGACCACCCCGTTCACCTCCGCACCAGCCGCCCGTGTCCCCGTGAAGGGCCCGCCGTCCACCGTGGAACAGGCCTCCTTCGGGGCGGGCTCGATCGCCACGGGGATCTTCATCACCGTTCCGGGCCTCATGCTGCTCTACTACCTCACCGACACCCTGGGGGTCGCAGCGGGCCTGGCGGGCATCGTGGTGGTCGTGCCGCGGCTGCTCGACGTCGTGACGAATCCGTTCGCCGGCCGGCTGTCGGACCGGACCCGGAGCCGCTGGGGACCGCGGCGCCCGTGGATGGCCCTGGGAGGGATCCTCTTCCCGACGGCGTTCGTGCTGTTGTTCTGGGCGCCGGTGACCGGTGACGCCGCCGCGCTGTGGGTCGGCGCCGTCTTCGCCCTGGGCAGCCTCTGTTTCGCTGCCTACATCGTCCCCTGGTCCTCTCTCCCGGCGGAGGTGGGCGGCACCGGCCGCGCGCGGACGGCGATGATCTCGTGGCGCACCGCGTTCGTCGCGGTCGGCATCCTGATCTCCGGCGGTCTCGCCCCGGTGCTGGTGGAGGCCTTCGGCGACGGAGTCGACGGCTACCGCGCCATGGCCCTGTGCATGGCCGGGCTCATGACCGTCGCCGTCGCGGTCTCGGTCTTCTTCGGGGCGCGGCGGTCCACGGCCGACACGAAGACCGTCAGGTCCGTCGGCCTGAAAGAACTGTTCGGCCTGCTGAAGGCCAGCCGGCCGCTGCGTACGACCCTGCTGCTCATCATGTTGTGCGAGATCGCCGCCGCGATCGGACTGACCGCGGCACCGTACATCGCCGACCACGTCGTCGGCTCGGAGGCGGCGGTGGCCGTGCTGTTCGTCGCGCTGGTGACCCCCCTCATGGCCACCATGCCCTGGTGGGCACGGGTGGCCACCCGCCGGGGGAAGGTCGCGGCGCTTCGTGCGGCAGGCGTGCTGTTCGCTGCCGGCAGTCTCGGGCTCGTCCCGCTGTACTTCGTGGCCGAGGACATCCGGCTGCTCACCGCCGTGGTGGCCATGATCGTCATGGGCATCGGGTTCGCGGGCACCTCCATGCTGCCCCAGGCCATGCTGGCGGACGCGGTGGCCAACGAGTCCAGCCGTTCGGGACTTCGCCAGGCCGGCATCGTGACGGGCGCCGCCAACGCCGCGGAGACGATGGCCTCCAGCGCCGCGGCCGGTGTCTACGCCGCGCTGCTCGCACTCTCCGGCTTCGTCTCGAGCGACAGCGAGGACGAGATCGTGCCGCAACCGGACTCCGCGCAGTTCACCATCGTCGCGGCGGTCGGCGCCATCGCCGCTCTCGCCGTCGTCCTGCTGTGGTTTACGCTGCGTCGGTACACGCACGAGGAATCGATCGCCGGTCACGCAGGAGCGGGCGTCCCGGACGGGACGTGACGTGGCATGCGCAGCGGGCAGCCGACAGGAGGCGCGGAACTGATGGGTGCCAGCGCAGGGTCGCCGGCCAGGCGCCGTACGGCGAGCGACCAGGTTCACGTGGCCCTGCTGGAAGCGGCCCAGAGCGTGCTCGACCGCGAAGGCCTGGCCGCCGTCACCGTTCGCGCGGTCGCCCGCGAGGCCGACGTCGCACCCATGGGCGTGTACAACCGGTTCGGCAGCAAGGAAGGTCTGCTGCTCGCGCTGGCGGTCCGGGCCCTTGAGGACCTCTGGCGCGCGGTCTCGGTGGACCGGTCGCTGGATGCGGAGGAGCGTTTCCGCCGGGGATGCCTCGCATACCGGCAGTTCGCGCTGGCACACCCACAGCGCTATGCGCTCGTCTTCGGGGGCGGCGGGCCCCTCGCCCAGACGGGCTCCGAAGCGTCGGTGTACGGCCATGCGGTGTTCGAGGTCCTGATCGAGCTCGTCGAGGGTCTCCTCGGCCGCGAGTCGCTCAAGCGGTTCGCCAGCTCGGCAGAGGCCGCGCAGATGGTGTGGACCGCCATCCACGGCGCGGTCCACCTGGAGCTGGGGGGGATCGGACAGGTGTCCGGCTCGCACGACATCTACGAGCGGCTGATCGACCTGCTCATCCGCGGCCTGCGTTAGCACGTACGAACCGGCCCCGGTCCGCAGGCTTCGGACCCGTCAGCTCCCCCCTCCCCCCTCCCCCCCTCTCCCTTCTCCCTTCTCCCGGCTCAGCCGCTGCTGACGGTCAGGTTGTTGGTGGTGAAGTCCAGGCCGCCGGACGACGAGGTGATCTCGTAGCCGAACTGCACGTCGCCGATGGTCTCGTTGCCCATCCAGCCCTTGGTGTCCTTGATCCACTTCAGGATCGGCAGGATGTCGACGCTGCCGGAGCTGGAGTCGGAGGTCCGCAGGAACGAGAAGACCTCGTTGGCCCCGTTGTTGCCCTTGTACACGTTCCAGGTGTGGCCGCCGAGGGCGACCGAGCCCTGGGAGGTGCCGAGCGGGCCCACCGCTCCGTTGTGGTTGACCCAGAGCATGATCTCGTAGTCGTAGTCGGTGTCCCAGATGTCGTAGGACGTGTTGTACGCGCCGGACGACGGGACGGTGACGTTGTAGCTGCTGGTGAGCGAGGTCAGCGAGGTGATCGTCTTGTTGACCACCTTCTTGGCGTTGGGGTAGGACTTGATGCCGCCGGTGTTGGGGTGGTCGGCCCATACGCCCCAGTTGGTGCCGGAGTTGGCCCAGACGCACTGGCTGCCGGCGCCGGAGCCCCAGATGTTGTTGTAGAGGGTGTAGCCGTTCAGGGACGTGTTGCCCCACTGGTCGCAGGAGTTCCAGACGGCCGCGTGGGCGGGGGCGGAGGCGAGGCCGACGGTGGCGCCCAGCGCGAGGGCCGGGGCCAGCAGGGCCTTGCCGATCGTGCTCAGGGTGCGTGCTGCCATGGTGTCCCTTCCATGGGTAGGGGGATTGCGGGGAGTCACCACGCCTCCAGGCGGAGGACGTGGTCTTCTCCGGCGACCAGGTCGAGCGGCTCGGCACCGGAGGAAGTCCTGAGTTCGATGCGGTGGGTGCGGCCCGGTCTGAGGACGGCCCGTGCGCCGTCGGGGGACCAGGTGAGGTCGAGTTCGGCGCCGAACCGCGTGCGGATGCCGCGCAGCCGGCCGTTCGGGCAGGTCCGCGGCAGCGCGGGCAGCAGGACCAGCCGGTCGGGGGTCGACTGCACGAGCATCTCGACGAGCACCGCGGGCAGGGTGTGCGCGGCGTCGGCGTTGTAGACGTCCAGGCGCGGGTAGTGCGTGCTCATCAGGGAGGCGTGGAAGAAGCCGCCGCCGAGGACCCGGCCGAGGGCGTGGGCGACGCGTTCGGGGTCCCGCAGCCGGGCCGCGACCAGGGCGTGGTGGAGGTGGCCGTGCGCCGAGTCGTTCTCGGTGCCGCGCAGGGCGAGCGCGCGGTGGGCGGCGGCCGCGAGGTCCGGGGTGTCGTAGGGGGTGATCTCCTCCAGCGGCCAGACGCCGTAGAGGTGGCTGAGGTGCCGGTGGTGGTAGGAGTCCGCCAGGCCCGGCCAGGCCCACTCGGCGAGCGCGCCGTCCTCGTTGATCCGGTGGGGCGGGAGCCGGTCGGCGAGGGCCCGCCAGCGGGCCGCGTCCGGGGTGTCCGGGTGGTAGTCGGCCGCCGTCAGCAGGGCGTGGCGGGCCGCGGAGAGGTCCATGGCCGCGTTGAGGGCGCCCCAGCTCGCGTTGGCGGGCCGGTTCTCGGGCGAGTAGGAGGGGACGAGCACCCAGTGGCCGTCCTCGTCGGTGTGGGTGAGGAAGTCCTCGTAGAAGCGGGCGGTCTCGGCCAGCGCGGCGGCGGTGCGCGGGTCGCGGGCGCCGCGCGTCTCGTCGTGGTCGACGAGCGGCTTGAGCAGCCAGTCGGCGCCGGCGGTCCACAGGTGGAGCGGATACTCGCGGCTGAAGTGGTAGGAGTGGCCCGACTCGCCGTCGCTGTGGGCGGGTGCGACGGCACCCCGGGTGCCGAAGACCGCGCGGGCGTTGTCCCGCCAGTGCGGCAGCTGGCGCTGGACGTACGAGGCGAGGGCCTCGGTGACCTCGGGGAGGGCGGCGGCCGCCGCGGAGGCGGTCTGGAGGTTGAGGTTGGCGTCGTGGGTGAACGCGCCGGACCAGGCCGTGTCCCAGTCGCCGGTCCACAGGCCGGTCAGGCGGGGCGGGTTGAGGCCGGCGGCGCACAGCAGGTGGTAGCGGCCGGCGGCGAAGAGCCGCTCCAGCAGGGCGGTGCTGCCCGGGCGCCGCAGCAGTCCGGAGCCGGGCAGGGCGCGGTCGGCCGGAGCGGCGGCGAGGTCGAGGGTGACGCGCCGGTAGGCGGTGCGGTGCAGGGCCAGGTGGCGGTCGAGGAGGTCGTCGTAGGCGGACCGCCCCTCGCCGAGCAGGCCGCGCAGGGCGCGGCCCTGTGCGGCCGCGTCCGGCTCGCCCTCGTGGCGCCGCACCCGGGTCAGGAGCAGCACGGACCGCGCCCGCTCGATGTGCAGGCCCGGGGGCGCGAGCGTGGTCGTGCCGCCCGTGACGGCGACCAGGGTGACGCCGGTGTACGCGCGGCCGCCGCCCGGGTAGCGGGCGCGCAGGCTGAGCAGGGCGCCCTCGGGGGTGAGGACGGCGCCGTGCCGGACGGCCAGTCCGTCGGGGGCGCCGGGGAGCCGGTGGTCCAGACGGACGTCGAGGGCGGGGCCCGGTTCGGTGACGTGCTGGACGATCACGTCGTCGGCGCGGGAGACGAAGACCCGGCTGGCCCACTCGCCGTGGGTCGCCTGGGCCACGCCGGTGGTGAAGTCGAGCGAGCGCCGGTAGGTGCCCGTGCCGCCGGCCGGCCTGCGCAGCCGGATCCGGAAGGCCGGGTGGAAGGGCTGCACCCACTGCAGCGGGCGGCCGTCGGTGAAGTCCTCGGCGGCGGCGCTGTCGCCGCCGAGCAGCCGCCGCTGGATCTCCGGGAGCCCGGCGGCCAGCCGCGGTGGGCGGGCGTGCTCGCCGCCGTTGGGGCGGACCAGGGTGTGGTGGGTGACGATGACCCGGTCGTCGTCCGGATCGCCGGACACGAGGGCCCCGTGGTGGCCGTTGCCGCTCAGGAAGGCGTCCTCCCAGCGGGCGGCCGGCTCCGGTTCCCAGGTGCCGTGCACGGGGCCGTCGGCCGGGTCGCCGGTCATGGCCGCAGCACCGCCGCGCCGTGGCGGCCGAGGGTGATCCGGTCGGTGACGGCCGTCCCCGTCAGCAGGTCGCGGTGGCTTCCGGGGACGTCGACGGTCACCGGCTCGCGGCCGTGGTGGAGCAGGAACAGCAGGTCACCGCGTCGGACGGCCTCGACCTGGTCCGGGAGGCCGTCGAGCACCGGGCGGATGCCGGCGCCGGCCGCGATCCGGGCCAGCAGGTCGCGCAGCGCCCGCGGCTCCGGAAGCGTCGAGAGGTACCAGACCCGGCCGCTGCGCAGGACGGCGGGCAGCCCGTCGAGCTCTCCGCCCCGGTACGGGACCGTCTCGTCGGCGGTGCCGTCGGCCTCCAGCTCCTCCGACCACAGGGTGCCGTCGAAACCCTCGCAGGCCACGGTCTCCCCCGCCTCCAGCGGCCACCACTCGTGCAGCGTGCGGATGCCGAACAGCGCGCGCAGCCGGGCGTCCATGCCGCCGGACCGCACCCGGTCGTCCGCGTCGGCGACGCCGGTCAGGAAGCCGGAGACGAGCGTGCCGCCCCGCCGTACGTGACCGAGGAGGTTCTCGATCGCCGTGTCGGTGAGCAGGTAGAGCTGCGGCACGACGACCAGCCGGTACGCGGACAGGTCGTGCTCGGGGTGGGCGAAGTCGGTGGTGAGGTGGGCCTGCCACAGGGCGCGGTGCCAGGCGCGCAGGACGTCGGGGTAGTCGACCTCGCGGGACGGGCGGGCGTCCTGGGCGCCGGCCCACCAGGAGTGCCAGTCGTGCAGGACGGCGATGTCCGCCGGGCTGTGCCGGCCCGTGACGTGCGGGGCGATCCTGGCCAGGTCGGCGCCGAGCTCCTTGACCTCCTGGAAGGTGCGGCCCCGCTCCCCCGCGTGGCCGACCATGCCGGAGTGGAACTTCTCCGCGCCCTGGCGGGACTGGCGCCACTGGAAGTAGCAGACGGCGTCCGCGCCCCGGGCCACGGCCTGCAGGGACCACAGGCGGTTCAGGCCGCGCGGCTTGGGGTGGTTCACGCCCCGCCAGTTGACCGGGCCGGCGGCCTGCTCCATCAGCATCCAGGGCCCGCGCGCCTGGGAGCGGGTCATGTCCTGGACGAGGGCGCCGCTCTGGGCGCCGAGCGGGTCGCGCGGGTCGGGGTAGAGGTCGACGGAGACGACGTCCTCCTCCTCGGCCCAGCGCCAGGCGTCCTGGCCGAACCACAGCGGCATGAAGTTGGTGGTGACCGGCAGGTGCGGGGTGTGCCGGCGCACGATGTCGCGTTCGGCGGTGTAGCACTCCAGGAGCATGTCGGAGGTGAAGCGCCGGAAGTCCAGGAGCTGGGCGGGGTTGCGCAGGTAGTGGGCCAGGCGCGGCGGCAGGATGCCGTCCCAGGTGTCGTAGCCCTGGCTCCAGAAGGCGGTGCCCCAGGCGGTGTTGAGGGCGTCGAGGGTGCCGTACCGCTGCCGCAGCCAGCGGCGGAAGGCGGTGGCGGCCTCGTCGCCGTGGTCGGCGGTGCAGTACTCGTTGTTGATGTGCCACATCGTCAGGGCCGGGTGGCCGCCGTAGCGGGCGGCGAGGTCCTCGGTGATGGCGGCGGCGTAGCGGCGGTAGGTGGCGCTGGAGTGCGAGAAGTGCTGGCGTCCGCCCCACCACTCGGTGCGGCCGTCCTCGGTGCGGGGCAGGGTGTCGGGGTGCAGCCGGCCCATCCAGGGGGGCGGGGCGGCGGTGGGGGTGGCCAGGACCACGCCGATGCCGTGGTCGTGCAGCAGGTCCATCAGCCGGTCCAGCCAGCCGAACTCGCGGGCGCCGGGCTCCGGTTCCAGTTCCGACCAGGAGAAGACGCCGACGGTGACGGAGTTGACCCGGGCGTCCTTCATCAGCCGGACGTCCTCGTGCCAGGTCTCCTCGGGCCACTGCTCGGGGTTGTAGTCGCCGCCGTAGAGGATCCGGCCGCGGGCGGCGTCGTCGAGGCCCGGCATCAGACGGGCTCCCCGTACCGGGTGCCGCGCCCGCCGGTGGCGGGGCGGACGCGGCCGTGCACGCGCGGGCCGCCGGCGGTCGCCCCGCCGGTCCGGCCCCGCCGGTGGCGGCCGTCGCCGGTCCGCGCCCAGGTCCGCGGCCCGCCGCCGAGGCGGTGGACGGCGGTGGCGTCCTGCGTGGAGCCGGCCTGGTGGAGCGCCGGGCGGGCGGCGCCGTCGGCGGCCCTGCCGAAGCCGGGACGGCGACCAAGATAAGACGTGCGCATGACATACCTCGTTCCGCGAGGAAGGACGGGGGACCTGCCCGGGGCGTCAGCCCTTGACCGCGCCCGTCAGCATCCCCTTCCTGAAGTGCTTCTGGATGAAGGGCGACAGCACGGCGACGGGCAGCAGGGCCAGCACCATCACGGCCATCTGCACGGCCAGTCCGGACAGCCGGCCCGTCTTGATGGCCTGGCCCAGTCCCACCGGTGCCTCCTGCTTCTGCACGAGCTGGATCATGACGTTCTGCAGCGGCATCATGTCCTGGTCGTTCAGGTAGAGGGAGGCGTTGAACCAGGCGCTCCAGTACCCGACGGCGTAGAACAGCGTGATCACCGCGATGACCGCGCGGGACAGCGGCACCACGATCTGCCAGAGGATGCGCAGGTCGCCGGCGCCGTCGATGCGGGCGCTGTCGACGAGCTCGGGCGAGATGCCCATGAAGAACCCGCGCAGCACCAGGATGTTGAACACGCTCACCGCGCTGGGCAGGATCAGCGCGAGGTAGGTGTCCGTCAGGCCGAGGGTCTGCACCAGCAGGTAGGTCGGGATGAGGCCGGCGCTGAAGAACATGGTCGCCAGCAGGGTCATCAGGATCCAGCGGTGGCCGAGCGAGCCGGAGCGCGAGAGGCCGTAGGCGCACAGGACGGACACGGTCATCGAGAACAGCGTGCCGGTCAGCGTGACGAGGACGCTGATGACCGCCGCGCGGGTGACCTGGCCGCCGCCGAGCAGTTCCCGGTAGGCGATGAAGGTGATGTCCTGCGGGACCACCACCAGTCCGCCGGCCTCGTCGATGGTCCTGCGGCTGGACAGGCTGGTGACCACCACGATCCACAGCGGGAAGAGGACCGCCAGGCAGGCGAGGGCGAGCACGACGCCCTTGCCGGCCAGGTCGGCCCGGGTGGGCGGCTCCTCCCACGTGGGCCGGGGCGGGCTCTGCCACCAGCGGGACCGGTTCACCGGTTCGTCGGTCACGGCGGTCACTTCTTGTACACCCCCTGCTCGCCCATGAGATGGGCCACCTTGTTCGCGGCGAGGACCAGGCCGAGGCTGACCACACCCTTGACCAGTCCGGCGGCGGCCGCGTAGCCGAAGTCCTGGTTGCGCACGCCGTTCCACCACACGAAGGTGTCCAGCACCTCCGAGGCGCCCGGCCCCACGGCGTCGCGTTGCAGCAGGATCTGCTCGAAGCCGACGGTGAGGGCGTCACCGACGCGCAGCACCAGCAGCAGGGCGATCACCGGCCGCAGCGCGGGCAGGGTGACGTGCCACATGCGGCGCCGGCGCCCGGCGCCGTCCATCGCGGCGGCCTCGTACAGGTCCGGGCTGACCGAGGCGAGCGCGGCGAGGAAGACGATGATCCCCCACCCGGCGTCCTTCCACACCGACTGCGCGGTGACCAGGAACGCGAAGGTGTCCGGGTCGGTCATGACGTCCAGTCCGTCGTACCCGTTCTCCCGCAGCAGCTGGGAGAGGATCCCGGCGCCGCCGAACAGCTGCTGGAAGACGGCGACGACCAGCACCCAGGAGAAGAAGTGCGGCAGGTACAGGACGGCCTGCGCCACCGCCCGCACCCGGGGCCTGACCACGCTGTTGATGAGCAGCGCGAGCAGGATCGGGATGGGGAAGTACAGCACCAGCTGGAGGAAGAACAGCACCAGCGTGTTCCGCACGGCGTTCCAGAAGTCCGGGTCCTCCAGGAGCCGCCGGAAGTTCTCCGCGCCCACCCAGGGGCTGTGCAGCATGGAGACGACGCCGTTGGAGCTGATGTAGGGGTCGTACTCCTGGAAGGCGACGACGTTGCCCAGGATCGGTACGTAGTGGAAGAGCAGGACCAGGACGAGTGCCGGGAGCGTCATCAGCAGCAGGACGCGGTCGCGCCGGAACCTGGTGCGCAGGCCCGGCTTCCCCGGGGGGCGTCCTCGCCCGGGTGCGGTGGCGCCGCCGGACGGCTCCGGGTCGTGCGCCGCCGTCTTGGTCTTCGCCTCGGCCCCGCTCCGAGGCACCGTGCTGTGGGACACGGCCGTCTCCTTGCCTCGGTGTGCGGTCAGCCGGCCGCGGAGCCGTTCTCGTCGAGCAGCTTCTTGTACCAGTCGCGCAGCCGGTCGCCGCCTCTGCTCCTCCAGTCGGACACGGCCTGCTGCATGTCGGCGACCTTCTTGCGGCCGCGGATGATGTCGTCCTCCAGCTGCTCGAAGTTGTTGGAGAGGTTGGTGTGGCGGGCGGGTTCGGTGACCTGCATGCCGTAGAAGGCGGTCTTCCTGGTGAAGGCGCCCATCCGCTGCTGCCACCGCACGGCGCCCTCGCCGATCTCCGGGAAGTCGGGGCGCGCGATGGTCGGGGCGGGGCCGGCGACCATGACGTAGGCGTTGACGACCTCGATGTTGCCCTTGTCGTTCTTGGTGGGCACGCCGTCCTTCACCGTGTAGTGGGTGCCCTCCACCCCGTAGTTGGTGAGCATGTACTCCTTGGTGCCGTACGGGGCCGCGGTCACGTTGGCGACGGCGAGCACGTCGCGGACGACGGCCTCGGAGGCGTCCTTGTTGACGAAGGCGAAGATGTTCGCCGGGTTCGTGGCGAAGAGCGCCGGGTCGCCGCCGTCGTGGCCGAAGATGTCCATGCCCCAGATGCGGAAGTCGGGGTTGTGCGCGGCCTGGGCGGCCTGCTGCCCCCACCAGCTGGAGATGTCGTTGTTGTAGATCAGGAACTCGCCGGCCGCGAACTTGGCGCTCGGGTCGGTGGCCTGGCTCTTGCCGAGCCGGGCGTCGGGGTGGACCACCCCGGCGGCGAACAGCTTGCGGGTCCACTCCAGCGCCTCGAGGTACTCCTCGGTCTCCGCGCGGTAGAGGAGCCTGCCGTCGACGAGGTTCCAGCCGAGCGCCTTCTCGCTGCCGGACATCACCCCGAAGACGTTGAAGGCGGTCCACTTCATGTCGCCGCACGCCCACCGCTTGGCCCTGGCGTTGGTGATCTCCTTGGCCAGCGCCATGAACTCGTCCGCCGACCGCGGGACTTCGTACCCCTCCTCGTCGAAGACGTCCTTGCGGTAGAAGGGCACGATGTTGGGCACGTACGACGACGGCATCGGCAGGCCGCGCAGCTTGCCGCCGAAGAGGGAGCGCCGCCAGGCGTCCGTCGGGATCGCCGCGAGGTTCGGGTACTCCTTCACCTCGTCGCCGGACAGGTAGGGCCCGAGGTCGGCGAACTTGCCGATGATGGCGCTGGGGATCCTCCCGCCCATGTTCCAGCCGGGGACCACCACCACGTCGGGGACGTCGCTGGAGGCGAGGACCGCGCCGAGCTTCTGGTCGTAGGTGTTGCCGTCCTGGTTCTGCCAGCGGACGTCCACGCCGATGAGGTCGTTCATCGCCCGGTAGTAGGCGTTGCCGCTCTTGGGCGGCGAGCCCCAGAACGGCGACATGACGGTGACCCGGCCGCCCCTGCCGAGCCTCTTCGGCACCGAGGTCTTCAGCTCGGCGAGGTCCACCCCGCGGGTGAAGCCGACGGCGGAGCCGTTCTTCGAGGCGACGTCCGGCGTCACCACGTTGCCGGCCACGTACGCCGGCAGCAGCTTCTCGGCCTTCTTCCCCGCGGTGGTGCCCTCGCGCGAGCCGCCGTCCGAGCCGCCGCAGGCGGCGAGCAGCGGCGTCCCTCCGGCCACCGCTGCGGTGACGACCGCCGTGGAGGCGAGGAAGCTTCTGCGGCTGGGCCCAAAGGAGGCGGAGGCGGCGTTCGGCGTCATTGCGTCAACCCTTCGTGGCGCACCAGGACACCCGGCGGTGGGCCGTCGGCTGCGGTGTCTCGAGTGGAACTGGCCGAGCTGAAGCGGTCCTGTCGACGCGTGCCGAGAACTGCGCGTCCTCCCGGCGGCCGACCTCGTAATCGAAGCGCTTCGATGTTGCTGCGAGGTTAAGTGAACACTCAGGGGCGCACAAGGGTCGATCCCAAGATTCCTCCGCGGTGCGCCGGATCGCGCACCGGCTCCTGTGTTGCTTGAAACACGGGCGAGACGACGGAGTTGTCGCGCCGGGGTGTCTTGACACCCGGCGCGGGCCGAATGAGCATCGAAGCGCTTCGAAAGCGTCGCGCCGTTCCATCGCGAGGGGAACCCCACAGTGACCGCATCCACGCCGCCCGCCCCGCCTTTCCGCGACCGGCGCCTGCCGTTCGCGAAGCGCATCGACGACCTCGTGTCGCGGCTCACCCTCGACGAGAAGGCCGGGTTCCTCCACCAGTTCGCGCCCGCCGTCGAACGGCTCGGCGTCGCCGCCTTCCGCACCGGCCAGGAGGCCCTGCACGGGGTGGCCTGGATGGGCCCGGCGACGGTGTTCCCGCAGGCCGTGGGGCTGGGCGCCACCTGGAACCCCGACCTGGTCCGGAGCGTCGGCGAGGCGGTGTCCCGGGAGGCCCGCGCGATGCGGGCCCGGGACGAGCGCGTGGGACTCAACGTCTGGGCGCCGGTGGTGAACCTGCTGCGCCACCCGCTGTGGGGCCGCAACGAGGAGGGCTACTCGGAGGACCCGGGACTCACCTCGGCCATCGCCACCGCCTACACCCGCGGCCTGCGCGGCGACCACCCGGTGTACTGGCGCACGGCGCCGGTGCTGAAGCACTGGCTCGCCCACAACAACGAGACCGACCGGGACACCACGTCGAGCTCGGTCCGCCCGCGCGTACTGCACGAGTACGACCTGCGAGCCTTCCGCGCGACCGTGGAGGCGGGCGCGGTGGCCGGGGTGATGCCGGCGTACAACCTGGTCAACGGCCGCCCGAACCACGTCTCGCCCTATCTGCGCGAGCACCTGCGCACCTGGACCGACCAGGAGCTGCTGGTCTGCTCGGACGCCGGCGCGCCGTCCAACCTGGTGGACTCCGAGCACTACTACGACACCCACGAGGAGGCGATCGCGGCGGCGCTGCGGGCGGGCGTCGACAGCTTCACCGACCACGGCACCGACTCCTCGAGGACCGTCGAACGGGTCACCGGGGCGCTGGAGCGGGGCCTGCTGACCGAGGCCGACGTCGACGCGGCCGTGCGCCGCCAGCTCTCCGTCCGCTTCCGGCTCGGCGAGTTCGACGGCCACGCCGATCCCGGCGCGTTCGACACGCCCGGGCACCGCGCCCTCGCGCAGCGGGCCGCCGAGCAGGCGGTCGTCCTGCTGAAGAACGACGGCGTGCTGCCCCTGGCCGACGGCGCCCGGATCGCCGTCGTCGGGCTGCTCGCCGACGAGTGCAAGCTCGACTGGTACAGCGGCGCGTTCCTGCGCCGCTCGACCCCGCTGGAGGGGCTCTACGAGCGGTTCGGCGCGCAGCGGGTGGACTTCGCCGAGGGCGTGGACCGCGTCCTGCTCAAGACCCGCGCGGGGACGTTCCTGCGCGTGCCGGAGGCCGGGGACGCCCCCGAGGCGGTGCGCGGCGCCGAGGGCGCCCTGGACCCGGCCCTGCTCGCGGGCCGCACCGACCTGCCCCCGCTCACCGCCGACGCCGTCGGCACCGAACTCGCGCTGGCCGACTGGGGCGAGGGCGTGCTGACCCTGCGCGCGCCCGACGGCCGCTACCTCTCGGTCGCCGAGGACGGCTGCCTGCGCGCCTCCGCCGACCAGCCCGGCGGCTGGGTCGTGCAGGAGACGTTCCGTCTCGAACCGCACGGGAACGGTCACCTCCTCAGGCACACCGGGACGGGGCGGCACGTCACGGTCGCCGCCGACGGCGTGAAGGTTGCCGCCTCCGGCGAGGCGGCCGCGGAGGTCTTCGAGCTGGTCGTGACCGAGCGCGGCGAGGACGCGGTGGCGCGGGCCGCGGCCCGCGCCGACGTGGTCGTGGTGGTCGCGGGCAACGACCCGCACATCAACGGCCGCGAGACCCAGGACCGCACGACCCTGCGCCTGCCCGGGCACCAGGAGCGGCTGCTGCGCGCGGCCCGCGCCGCCAACCCGGACACGGTGCTGGCGCTGGTCTCCTCCTACCCGTACGCGGTGGACACCGCGGGCCTGCCGGCCGTGCTGTGGACCGCGCACGGCGGGCAGGCGGCGGGCACCGCCCTGGCCCGCGTGCTGGCCGGCGACGTCTCCCCCGCCGGGCGTCTGCCGCAGACCTGGTACGCCGACGACGCCGACCTGCCCGGCCTGCTCGACTACGACGTCATCGGCGGCCGCCAGACGTACCTGTACTTCGAGGGCGCCCCGCTGTTCCCCTTCGGGCACGGCCTGTCGTACTCGTCGTTCTCCTACGGCGGCCTGACGGCCCGCACCGGCGACACGGCGGTGGAGGTCTCCTTCACGGTCACCAACACCGGTGGCGTCACCGCGGACGAGGTGGCCCAGCTCTACACGCGGGCCGTCGCCCCGTCGGTCCCGCGCCCGCGCCGCGAGCTGGCCGGACACCGCCGCGTCACCCTCGCCCCCGGCGAGCGGGCCGGGCTCTCCTTCGAACTCCCCCTGGACGTCTTCGCGTTCTGGGACGTCGCGCGGGGCCGGTGGCGCCGGGAGCCGGGCCCGTACGAGCTGCTCGTGGGCGCCTCCAGCGAGGACGTCCGCCTCCGCACGACCCTCACGCTGGACGGGGAGCCCGGTGCGCCGCGCCCGGTGGCCGGACGCGGCCTGGAGGCGGCCGGCTTCGACGAGCAGAGCGGTACGCGGATCGTGGACCGCACGAAGGTGTCGGGCGACGCGGTGACGCCCGTGGCGGACGGCAGCGGGGAACTGCTCTTCCGGGACTGCGACTTCGGCCCCGGCGTCACCCGGGTCACGGCCGGACTCGCGGGCAGGGGCAGCGTGGAGGTGTCCCTGGACGGCGGCCCGGCGGCGGCGACGCTGACGCTCGACACCGCCACGCCGGACCCGTACGCCTACACGTCCGTCACCGCCGGGTTCGCCGCCGGCGGTGTGCACGACGTGTACCTGAGGCTGCGCGGTCCGGTGCGGCTCGCGCACGTCGGCTTCTCCGGCTGAGGGTCCGCACGGGGCCGGCGCACGGCAACGGCCGGAGCCCCCGCACAGACGGGCTCCGGCCGTTGGTCCGCGGGTGCCGTCAGAGGGCGAGACCCGTCAGGACCAGCACCCGCTCGTAGGTGTAGTCCTCCATCGCGAACCGCACGCCCTCACGGCCCACACCGGACTGCTTGGCGCCGCCGTACGGCATCTGGTCGGCGCGGTAGGACGGCACGTCGCCGATGACCACGCCGCCGACCTCCAGGGCGCGGTGGGCGCGGAAGGCGGTCTGCAGGTCGTGGGTGAACACACCCGCCTGCAGGCCGTACTTGGAGTCGTTGACGGCTGCGAAGGCCTCGGCCTCGCCGTCCACCTTCTGCACGGTCAGGACGGGACCGAAGACCTCCTCGCAGGAGATCGTGACGTCGGCCGGCACGTCGGTCAGCACGGTCGGCGCGTACGAGGCGCCGTCCCGCTTGCCGCCGGTGAGCAGGGTGGCCCCGGCCCCGACGGCCTCCTGGACCCACGCCTCGACGCGCTGCGCGGCGTCCTCGCTGATCAGCGGGCCGACGTCGGTGGCGTCGTCGGTGGGGTCGCCGGTGACCTGGGCCTCGACGGCGGCGACGATGCGCGGCAGCAGGCGGTCGTACACCGAGGCGTCGGCGATCACGCGCTGCACCGAGATGCAGGACTGGCCGCCCTGGTAGTTGGAGAAGGTGGCGATGCGGTTCGCCGCCCAGTCGAGGTCCTCGTCGCTCGCCCAGTCGGCGAGGACGACGGCCGCGCCGTTGCCGCCCAGCTCCAGGGTGCAGTGCTTGCGCGGCACCGAGTCCATGATCGCGTAGCCGACCTTCTCGGAGCCGGTGAAGGAGATGACCGGCAGGCGCTCGTCCTGGACGAGGGCGGGCATGCGGTCGTTGGGGACCGGCAGGATGCTCCAGGAACCGGCCGGAAGCTCGGTCTCGGCGAGGAGCTCGCCGATGACCAGTCCGGACAGCGGGGTCGCCGGGGCGGGCTTGAGGATGATGGGCGCGCCGGCGGCGATGGCCGGGGCGACCTTGTGGGCGCACAGGTTGAGCGGGAAGTTGAAGGGCGCGATGCCGAGCACGACGCCCTTCGGGAAGCGCCGGGTGAGGGCGAGCCGCCCCTGGCCGCCGAGGTCGGTGTCGAGGCGCTGGGCCTCGCCGCCGTTGAACCGCCGGGCCTCCTCGGCCGCGAACCGGAAGACGGACACGGCCCGCCCGACCTCGCCGCGGGCCCACTTGACCGGCTTGCCGTTCTCGGCGGAGATCAGCCGGGCGATCTCCTCGGTGCGCTCGGCGAGGCGCCTGCTGACGTGGTCGAGGGCGGCGGCGCGCACGTGCGCCGGGGTGGCGGCGAACTCGTCCCGCACGGCGTACGCGGCGGCCACGGCCTCCTCGACCTGTGCGTCCGTGGGCACGCTGACGCTGCCGACGACACGGCCGTCCCACGGGGAGGTGACGTCGAAGCTGTCCTCGCCGGTGGCCTGGCGGCCGGCGAGCCAGAAGGCGTAGGTGGAAGTCATGTACGAGTCCCGGCCCTTCCGCGTTGGAGATGGTTGCTTGGCCTGCTGGGTCCACGGTAGGGCGGCACCGGCCGGGGGGTGTTTGTCCGGGGTGTCACAGTGGGGGGCGGGCGTGCGCCGGATTGGCGTGCCCGGCCGTCCTACTGGTCCGTGGACGTCGCCTTCAGCGCCAGCCACAGCTCCATGCGCACGTCCGGGTCGTCCAGCGACCGCCCGAGGATCTCCTCGACCCGCCGCATGCGGTAGCGGAGCGTGTGCCGGTGCACTCCGAGGTCGGCCGCCGCCGCGTCCCACTGCCCGTGCCGGGACAGCCACGCCCGCAGCGAGGCGACCAGATCCCCGCGCCCCGTCGCGTCGTGCTCGCGCAGCGCCCGCAGCAGCCCGTCGGCGAACGCCCGCACCGCGTCGTCCGCCAGCAGCGGCAGCACCGACCCGGCCGCCAGCTGCTCGTGCTCCACGAGCACGCGCCCGCGCCGCCGCGCCACCGACAGCGCCTGCTCGGCCTGCCTGTACGCGGTGGCGGCGGCGGTGGGCCCGGCGGGCGCGGACAGTCCGGCGACGAGTTCGCCCTCGCCCGCGGCCTGCTCCGGCACCGTGCCGGTCCGTGCCGCCTCCCGCGCCGCCGCATAGTCCCCGCAGGCGGCGACGGCCGCGCCCCCGTCCGCGGCCAGCACCACCAGCCGCTCGCCCTCCGGCACCACGAGCACCGCCTCGCCCGCCCGGGCCGCCGCGGACTCCACGACGTCGGCGAGGGTCCCCAGGGGGTCCCCGTGGGTGTCGGCGGCGGCCAGCGCGGCGGCCGACGCGGGCTTCGCCGCGGGCCTGCGCGCCTGGGCGTCGGTCTGGGCCAGCGCGGCCGACGCCGGCACCGACTCCGCGACGATCATCCGGAACGGCGCGTCCAGCAGGTCGCCGTACAGGTCACCGGCGACCGCGCGGGCGTGGTCCGGCTCCCCGGCCAGCAGCATGCGCAGCACCGCCGTGCCGACCCGCTGCTCGGCCGCCTGCAGGGACCGGGAGCGTTCGGTGGTGAGCGTCAGCAGGGCGATGGCCGCGTGGACGGCGTACCGCTCGGCGGTGCCGAGGGCGGCGGCCGTGCCCACGGCGAGCGCGGCGCGCGGGCGCCGCCCGGTGCCCAGGGAGTGCAGCTCGACCCGGTCCTCGTGGTCCGGCCCGCCCACCACCGCCGAGGCGGGCGCGGGCCGCTCCCGCAGCCGCCGCACGTCCGCCGTGAGCCGCGCGGCCCGCCGCCCGGCCCACTCCGGTGCGGCGGCGACGACGGCGCCGGAGGCGTCGTAGAGCGCGGCCCAGCCGTCGACCTGCGCGGCGAGGGCGGCGAGCAGCCCCTCCGGCCCGTCGGTCAGCGCCTGCCTGGTCAGCTCGCGCTGCGCCGCGAACCCGGCCGTCACGGCCCGGTACTGGTCCGCGGCGATCGCCGCGGACACGGCCTTGCTGATGGCGAGGAACGGGGTGCGGCGCGGCACCTCCAGCAGCGGCAGCCCCTCCTCCTCGGCCGCGTCGACCAGGGCCTCGGGGACCTCCTCGTAGTTGACGCCGACCGCGAAGCCGAGTCCGACGACGCCGGCGCCGACCAGCCGCCGCACGTACCGGCGCATCGCCTCGGGGTCCTCCGCGTCCAGTTTGAGCGCGGTGATCAGCAGCAGCTCCCCGCCCTCCATGTAGGGCACGGGGTCGGCGAGCTCGCTGACGTGCGCCCAGCGCACGGGCACGTCGAGGCGGTCCTCGCCCGCGCGCACGGTGAGTTTGAGCGCGGAGTGGTGGACGAGCGAGGCGAGCGTCGGGGGCATGGGGCCTTCAGGTCTGCGTCAGGGCTGTGTGATCACTGCGATCTTTTGGCCGCGGCGTATGAACGGCCTGTGTCGATTCTGCCTCACCGTACGATCCCGCTGCCCTCGCGCGGGGGAAGGCCTCAGCCCCGCAGGTCCACCAGCAGCGGCGGCGCGTGCTCGCCCCGCACCGTGGTCAGCGACAGCACCGCGTGCCCCGGCGGCACCGCGTGCGCGAGCTCGGAGGCCGACCACCGCTCCCGCTCGACCTGCCGCACGGTCACCGCGTCCGTCGTCACCGCCTTGCCCGTCACCAGCTTGCGCAGCGCGTGGAAGGCCCGGGTCATCGGCTGGTCGGCGAAGACCGTGTGCTTGGCGACCTCCGTCGTCTCCACCCACTCGGTGCCCCAGCTCTGCGCGAACCGGCTGCCGTCCCACGTCGTGACGCCGCAGTAGGCCATGCGGCAGCCCACCGCCCCGTAGAGCGGTCCGTGCAGCGCCTCGGGGACGTCGGCGATGGTGCGCAGGGTGAGCAGCACGCCCGCGTTCTGCGACCGCAGCCGCTGGATGCGGCGCACCGACTCCGCGGTGACCGTGCCCGTCGCGTCGTCCAGGACCAGGCAGGCGAAGTGCGCACGCCGGCCCTCCCGGACGACGGCGTGGAACTGCGCGAGGACCAGCCGGGTGATCAGCCGGCAGGCCTCCTCGTGGCCGCGCTCGGGCAGGTCGACGCGCACCCGCAGGGGGTGGTGGGCGACCGCCCGCAGGGAGAACGGCCGGCCCGGGCCGCCCCCGCCGAAGAAGTCCGCGAACACCGGCCGGTTCAGCAGCGCCAGCCGGTCGGCCAGGGCCCGGCCCGCGTCGCCCGGCGTGCCCGTCTGCCGGACGCGTGCCTCGAGCTCGCGGCGCATGAGGTCGTTCCCGCTCGCGGCGAGCGCCTCCCGCAGCGGGACCAGCGTCCGCTCCTCTCCCTCCAGCAGCTCGTGCAGCTCCGGCAGCGAGGGGAACCGCCCGTGCACCGCCCGGAAGGGGCCGAGCAGCTGCGCCAGTGCGGTGGCGGCACCCTGCGTGCCGACCGTGTCGAGATCGCCCACCAGCGCCTCGGCGAGGATCCCGGCCGCCTCGTCCGGATCGCCGGACTCGGCGTACGGGTCGAGGTCGTGCACCGAGGACGGATCACCGATCCGCACGATCACGTCGAAGGCGTCGTCCGCGCCGAGCGGGCTCCCGGCAGCGGAGACGGCGACGACGGCGCAGCGCCCGGTGAGCGCCTGCAGCGCGAGCGCCTCGGTCACCGGCTCGACGAGGGTGCGGGTCTTGCCGGACCCGGAGGGGCCGATGGCGAGCAGCGAGGTGCCGAGCACGTCCGGGCCGAGGGCCGCCCCGGCGTCGTGGTACGGCCGCGGGGCGCGCTCGGTCGCCACCCAGCGGCCGATGCGCACCTGGCCGGCGAGCAGGTCGTGGCGGGCGGTCCGGCGGGGCAGGTCCCGGGCGCCGGAGGGGTGCGTCCAGGCCGCGCCGCCCTGGCGCAGGACGGTGCCGCGGAAGGCGTCCAGCGTGGCGCTGCGCCGGGCGGCGTCGAAGGCGTGCTCGATGCGGACGCAGTCGACGTCGTTCATACGGCCGCCGGTGACCTCGGCGGTGAGCAGCTCGGCGGCCTCGTGCTGGCCGGCGTCGCGCAGGGCGGGCCACTGGGAGCGGGGACGGTCGGGCACGGGGGTGCCGGGGGCGGTGTCCTCCCGGCGGGGCGCGAGCCGTTCCCTCGCGTACGGCCACCAGGCGCCGAGGCGGGCGAACGGCCACACCACGAGCAGCGCGACGGCCGCGTACAGCGTGTTCGTGAAGAGGGTGGAGGCCATCAGGTCGTAGCTGTCCGTGACCAGCACGGTCAGGGAGAGCAGCGGATCGACGACCGGCACCGGGGACCATCCGACGCCGGGGAAGGCTTCGGGGAAGACGAGGGCGAGGGCGACGAGGGCGAGGACGGCGGCGGCCAGGGCGCGCACCGGCTGGCGCAGGCGGCTCACGTAGTGGCGGACGATGGTCCGCCAGCTGCCGAGCACGGCCACCGCGAGGACGAGCGCGGCGAAGAAGACGCCGTCGTACACCATCAGGGCGTCGTACCCCGGGAGCGTCACGGTCCGTCCCTCGACCGGCTTGGGCGTGGCCGTCGTGCCGCCCCACCACCAGTCGTCCGGCGTGAACATCCGCAGCGGGACGCTCTTGTACGGGACGTAGCCGCGCCTCCAGAACGACCACGCCCCGACCGCCAGGACGAGCGGGACCAGCATGCCGGCGACCGTCACCGGAGCAAGCCGCTGCGGGGCGTCCTTCGGCGGACGGTAGCCGTACCGCCAGATCCCGGGCCGGGCGGCCGACCTCGCCGCGTCGAGCCAGGCGGCGACGGCGGACGAGGACGGGGGAGCCTGCTCGGGAACAGGTGGCGCACCCGGTGCCCGGCTCGGCCGCGGGGGTACCGCCGGCGCGTCCGGCGGCCCCGCCGGACGCGGCACGGGGTCCGCATGCGTGCCGCGCGCGTCCCGCGTCCCGTCGCTGTCCATCGCCCCTGCCCCCTGACCGGCCGCCGCGTCCACCATCGCCGGGCCAATCTAACGCCCGGGCGGGGGGAGTTCACCGGTGGCGCGGCCGGGCGCGGCCGTGGCGCGGGCACCTCGTCCCCGATCCGCCCGCCGGGGCCGCTATGTCCACCGCGGACAACCGGGCTCCCCGACAACGCCCACATGGAGCATGCCCGTCCCCCGGCGCCCGTCCTAGCCTGCGAGAAAAGAAGGCGAGCGTCCGTGAGACCGCCTACGGAGAACCCAGCAATCCCCAGGAGCCCCGCATGACCGCACTTCCGCAGGAGCGCCGCGTCGTCACCGCCATCCCCGGCCCGAAGTCGCAGGAGCTGCAGGCCCGCCGCACCGCCGCGGTCGCGCAGGGCGTGGGCTCCGTGCTGCCCGTCTTCACGGCGCGCGCGGGCGGCGGCATCATCGAGGACGTCGACGGCAACCGTCTGATCGACTTCGGCTCCGGCATCGCCGTGACGAGCGTCGGCGCCTCCGCGGAGGCCGTCGTGCGCCGGGCGACCGCCCAGCTCGCCGACTTCACCCACACCTGTTTCATGGTCACGCCGTACGAGGGGTACGTCGCCGTCGCCGAGGCGCTGGCCGAGCTGACCCCGGGCGACCACGCCAAGAAGTCGGCGCTGTTCAACAGCGGTGCCGAGGCCGTCGAGAACGCCGTGAAGATCGCCCGCGCCTACACCAGGCGCCAGGCGGTGGTCGTCTTCGACCACGGCTACCACGGCCGCACGAACCTCACCATGGCCCTGACGGCGAAGAACATGCCGTACAAGCACGGCTTCGGCCCGTTCGCGCCCGAGGTGTACCGCGTGCCGGTGGCGTACGGCTACCGCTGGCCGACCGGTCCTCACAACGCCGGTCCCGAGGCCGCCGCCCAGGCCATCGACCAGATGTCCAAGCAGGTCGGCGCGGAGAACATCGCCGCGATCATCATCGAGCCGGTGCTCGGCGAGGGCGGCTTCATCGAGCCGGCCAAGGGCTTCCTCCCGGCCATCCGCCAGTTCGCGTCCGACCACGGCATCGTCTTCGTCGCGGACGAGATCCAGTCCGGCTTCTGCCGCACCGGCCAGTGGTTCGCCTGCGAGGACGAGGGCATCGTCCCGGACCTGATCACCACCGCCAAGGGCATCGCCGGCGGTCTGCCGCTGGCCGCCGTGACCGGCCGCGCCGAGATCATGGACGCCGCGCACGCGGGCGGCCTGGGCGGCACCTACGGCGGCAACCCGGTCGCCTGCGCGGGTGCGCTCGGCGCGATCGAGACGATGAAGGAGCTCGACCTCAACGCGCGGGCGAAGGCGATCGAGGCCACCATGAAGGCCCGCCTGACCGCGATGCAGGACAAGTTCGACATCATCGGCGACGTCCGCGGCCGTGGCGCCATGATCGCCATCGAGCTGGTCAAGGACCGCGCGACCAAGGAGCCGAACCCGGAGGCGACCGCCGCGCTCGCCAAGGCCTGCCACCAGGAGGGCCTGCTGGTCCTGACCTGTGGCACCTACGGCAACGTGCTGCGCTTCCTGCCCCCGCTGGTCATCGGCGAGGACCTGCTGAACGAGGGCCTGGACATCATCGAGCAGGCGTTCGCGCGCATCTGAGCCGCCATCGGGGCAGGTGAGCCGCCCCGGCCGGGCGGCCGGGGCGGCGAGCGGCAGGGCGTGTGAAGAACGTGTGCGAGGTGCATGACAGGAGCCCTTTCGCCCTGTCGCGGCCGCATCCCCTGTCGTACGTTCTACCCAGATGAGAGATACACCCCGCCCACAGGGGACTGTGGGCGGCGCCGGGCCGGGGCCTCCCCAGCCGCGACCTGGTCGTGCCCTCGCGCACACAACCGGAGCCCGAGGCTCTGGAATCTCCTCACGATCGGACGGTCGCCCGCCCCAGACCCCCCGGGGCGCGCGACGTTCCGGTCCGGCCGGCCGCCCCGGAACCATCCCCCCTTGTTCCGGGGCGGCCGGCCTCCTTCCTTCTTTTCCGCTTCCCGCTTCCCGCTGAGAAGCTGTGCGCCATGTCGACAGCTTCGGGGCGACCGGCCGCCCTCGTCCCGCTCCTCGGGATCCCGTCCCTGCTCTTCGCCCTGACGACCTGGCAGGTCGTCGCCGGCGGCCCGCTGCTGCGCGCGGACGCGCGCGTCAGCCGCGCCCTGCTCCACCCCGACCGCCTCTCCGGGGTCCTCTCCGACCTGGGGAACGTCCCGGTCGCAATCCCGGTCCTCACGGCCGCCCTGGTGTACGCCGCCCGGCGCGCCCGCGCCACCGGTGTGGACCGCTGGTGGCTGCCGTCCGTCGCGGCGGCGCTGGTGACGGCCCTGGTCCCGGCCCTGGTGGTGCCCCTCAAGGAACTGACCGACCGCCCCGGCACCCCGGCCGTGCCCCCCGGCACCGGTTACTACCCCTCCGGGCACACGGTCACCGCCGCCGTCGCCTACGGCGCCGCGGCGCTCGTCCTCCTTCCCTGGCTGCGCGGCGCCCTCGCCCGCCGCGCCCTCGTCGCCGCCTGGGTCGTCGTCAGCCTCGGGACCGGTTTCGGGCTCGTCCGCCACGGCTACCACTGGCCGCTGGACGTCGTGGCCGGCTGGTGCCTGTCCGCGGTGCTGCTCACCCTGTTCGCCAGGGCCGTCGGTCCGAGCGGCCGTCGGACGTCCGCCGGGACTCCCGGCCCCGGACCGGTCCCGGCCGACCCGCCCGCGTCGCCGGGGGGAGGGAGGGCTCCGGGCGGGCACGGCGCGGGTCCGGGCACCCCGTCCGGGTGAACCGGGCCGCATCCGCCCGCGTTCCGCCGGGTCAGCTGTCGAAGCCCAGGCCCAGCCGGTCCATCGCCCGCAGCCACAGGTTGCGCCGGCCGCCGTGCGCGTCCGCCCGCGCCAGCGACCACTTGGTGAGCGCGATGCCCGTCCAGGCGAACGGCTCCGGCGGGAAGGGCAGCGGCTTCCTGCGGACCATCTCCAGCGAGGTGCGCTCCGTGCGCTCCCCCGCCAGCAGGTCCAGCATCACCTCGGCGCCGAAGCGGGTGGCGCCGACGCCGAGACCGGTGTACCCGGCCGCGTACGCCACCCTCCCCCGGTGCGCCGTGCCGAAGAACGCCGAGAAGCGCGAGCAGGTGTCGATCGCCCCGCCCCAGGCGTGCGTGAAGCGGACGCCCTCCAGCTGCGGGAAGCAGGTGAAGAAGTGCCCGGCGAGCTTGGCGTAGGTCTCCGGGCGGTCGTCGTACTCGGCGCGCACCCGGCCGCCGTACGGGTAGACCGCGTCGTAGCCGCCCCACAGGATGCGGTTGTCCGCGGACAGGCGGAAGTAGTGGAACCGGTTGGCGCTGTCCCCGAGCCCCTGCCGGTTCCGCCAGCCGATCGACGCCAGCCGGCCGGCCGTGAGCGGCTCGGTCATCAGGGCGTAGTCGTAGACCGGGACGGTGTACGGGCGGACCCGTCGGACCAGGTTCGGGAAGACGTTCGTGCCGAGGGCCACCCGGCGGGCCCGGACCCGGCCGTAGGGGGTGCGTACGGCCATCCCGGCGCCGTACGGCTCCAGGGTGAGCGCGGGGGTGTGCTCGTAGACGCGGACGCCGAGGTCCAGGCACGCCCGTTTCAGGCCCCAGGCGAGCCGGGCGGGGTTGAGCATGGCCACGCCCCGGCGGTCCCACAGGCCCGCCCGGAAGGTCGGGGAGTCCACCTGCTCCCGTACCGCGTCGGCGTCCAGGAACTCGACGCCGTCGGCCAGGCCCCGGCGGGCCGTCTCCTCGTACCGGTCGCGCAGTTCCCACGCCTGGTACGTCTCGGTGGCGACGTCGATCCCGCCGGTGCGTTCGAAGTCGCAGTCGATGGAATGGCGGGCGACCGCCGCCTCGATCTCGTCGAGGTTGCGGGCGCCCAGCTCCTGGAGCTTGTGGATCTCGTCCGGCCAGCGGGTCAGGCCGTTGGGCAGGCCGTGGGTGAGAGAGGCGGCGCAGAAGCCGCCGTTGCGGCCCGAGGCGGCCCAGCCCGCCTCGCGGCCCTCCACCAGCACCACGTCCCGCTGCGGGTCGCGCTCCTTGGCGATCAGCGCGGTCCACAGTCCGCTGTAGCCGCCGCCGACGACCAGCAGGTCGCAGGTCTCGGAGGCGGTGAGGGCGGGTTCGGGGCGGGGCCTGCCGGGGTCGTCCAGCCAGTACGGGACCGGCTGGGCCTCGGAAAGGGATTCGGTCCAGTTGTTCGCACTGCTCATGGCGCTCGGGGCCATGATTTCAACTCCCTACAAGGGCTTACGCCTTCTGTTTGTTTCTGCGGTTGCCGACGGCCATGGAGGCCAGGACGAGCAGGACGGCGACGACGAACATGGCCGTCCCGACGACGTTGATCTGCACGGGCGTGCCGCGCTGCGCCGATCCCCACACGAACATCGGGAAGGTGACGGCCGAGCCCGCGTTGAAGTTCGTGATGATGAAGTCGTCGAAGGAGAGCGCGAAGGCCAGCAGCGCGCCCGCCGCGATGCCGGGGGCGGCGATCGGCAGCGTGACCCGGACGAAGGTCTGGAACGGGCCGGCGTACAGGTCCTGCGCGGCCTGCTCCAGCCTCGGGTCCATCGACATCACGCGCGCCTTGACCGCCGTCACCACGAAGCTCAGGCAGAACATGATGTGCGCGATCAGGACCGTCCAGAAGCCCAGCCGGGCGCCCATGTTGAGGAACAGGGTGAGCAGCGAGGCGGCCATGACGACCTCGGGCATCGCCATCGGCAGGAAGATCAGCGAGTTGACGGCGCCGCGCGCCCGGAAGCGGTAGCGGGCCAGGGCGAACGCGATCATCGTGCCGAGGACGGTGGCGCCGAGCGTCGCCCAGAACGCGATCCGGAGGCTGAGCGACAGCGAACCGCACAGCCCGGACACCCCGCACGGGTCCTTCCAGGCGTCCAGGGAGAACCGCTGCCACTCGTAGTTGAAGCGCCCCTCGGGCCGGTTGAAGGAGAACAGCGTCACGACGACGTTGGGCAGGAGCAGATAGGCGAGCGTCAGCAGTCCCGCGATGACCACGAGCCGGCGCTTGAGCCAGTCGACGAAAGGCATTCAGACCAGATCCTCCGTGCCGGACCTGCGGATGTAGAGGGTGACCACGAGCAGGATCGCGGCCATCAGGATGAAGGAGAGGGCCGCGGCCGTCGGGTAGTCCAGGACCCGCAGGAACTGGGTCTGGATGACGTTGCCGACCATGCGGGTGTCGGCGGAGCCGAGCAGGTCGGCGTTGACGTAGTCGCCCGCGGCCGGGATGAAGGTCAGCAGCGTGCCGGAGACCACGCCCGGCGTCGACAGCGGGAAGGTGACCTTGCGGAAGGTGGTCCAGGGCCGCGCGTACAGGTCGCCCGCCGCCTCGTGCAGGCGCGGGTCGATCCGCTCCAGCGAGGTGTACAGCGGCAGGATCATGAACGGCAGGAAGTTGTACGTCAGGCCGCAGATGACCGCCAGCGGGGTGGCCAGCACCCGGTCGCCGGCGGTCAGGCCCAGCCAGCTGGTGACGTCCAGGACGTGCAGCGTGTTCAGGGCGCCGACGACCGGGCCGCCGTCGGCGAGGATCGTCTTCCAGGCCAGGGTGCGGATCAGGAAGCTGGTGAAGAACGGCGCGATCACCAGGATCATGATCAGGTTGCGCCAGCGGCCGGCGCGGAAGGCGATCAGGTACGCCAGCGGGTAGCCGAGCAGCAGGCACAGCGCGGTCGCGGTGCCCGCGTAGAGCACCGAGCGGACGAACTGCGGCCAGTACCCGCTCAGCGCGTTCCAGTACGTGGCGACGTGCCAGGTGACCTCGTAGCCCTCCTCCAGGGAGCCCGTCTGCACGGACGTGGAGGCCTGGTAGACCATCGGCAGCGCGAAGAAGACCAGCAGCCACAGGATGCCGGGCAGCAGCAGCCAGTACGGCGTCCGGCGGCCCCGCCCGCGCGGTTTGCCGGCCTTCGGCGCGACGGGTGTCAGGGGCGGGGGCGCCTCGGTGAGCGTGGCCATCAGGCGACCTCTTCCTCGGTGCCCGCGGCGCCGGCCGTCCCGGCGAGCGGGGACTGCGCCGCGTCGAGACCGAAGGTGTGCGCCGGGTTCCAGTGCAGGACCACCTCGGCGCCGGGCACCAGCCGCGGGTCGCGGTCGATGTTCTGGGCGTAGACCTCGAAGTCCGCGCAGACCGGGCTGTCGACGACGTACTGCGTGGAGACGCCGGTGAAGCTGGAGTCGGCGATCCGGCCGGTGATGCGGTTGCGGCCGGCCGGGATCCCGCCCGCGTCGTCGGCGTGGGTGAGGGAGATCTTCTCCGGGCGGACGCCGGCCAGCACCCTGCCGCCGGCCGTCGTGGGCACGGAGCACCGGGCCCGGGGAAGGACCAGTTTGCCGCCGCCCGCCTTCAGCACGATCTCGTCGCCGCTCCCGGAGTCGACCTCGGCCTCGATGAAGTTGGAGGTGCCGAGGAAGTTGGCGACGAAGGTGGTGCGCGGGTTCTCGTACAGGTCGCTGGGCGAGCCGAGCTGTTCGACGCGGCCCGCGTTCATCACGGCGACCGTGTCGGCCATGGTCATGGCCTCCTCCTGGTCGTGCGTGACGTGCACGAACGTGATGCCGACCTCGGTCTGGATGCGTTTGAGCTCCAGCTGCATCCGGCGGCGCAGTTTCAGGTCCAGGGCGCCGAGCGGCTCGTCGAGCAGGAGCACCCTGGGGTGGTTGATCAGCGCGCGGGCCACGGCGACGCGCTGCTGCTGGCCGCCGGAGAGCTGGTGCGGCTTCTTGCGGGCCTGCTCGCCGAGCTGGACGAGCTCCAGCATCTCCTCGACCTGCTTCTTCACGCTCCTGATGCCGCGCCGGCGCAGGCCGAAGGCGACGTTCTCGAAGATGTCGAGGTGCGGGAAGAGGGCGTAGGACTGGAAGACCGTGTTCACCGGGCGCTTGTAGGGCGGCAGGGCCGTCACGTCCTGCTCGCCCAGCGACACGGTGCCGGTGGTGGGTTCCTCCAGGCCGGCGATCATGCGCAGGGTGGTGGTCTTGCCGCAGCCCGAGGCGCCGAGCAGGGCGAAGAAGGAGCCCTCGGGCACGGTCAGGTCGAGGGGATGCACGGCGGTGAAGGAGCCGTAGGTCTTGCTGATCCCGGCGAGGCGGACGGCGCCGCCGTGGTCTGTCGTCGTCTTCATCGTCGTCACGCCCCGGTGAGCTTCGCGAACTTCTCTTCATAGGCCGTCTCTTCCTTCGAGCTCAGGGAGCGGAAGGCACGGGACTTGGCCTGCATGGCCCGGTCGGGGAGGATCAGCGGGTTGTCCGCCGCCTCCTCGTCGATCTTCGCCAGTTCCTCCTTCACGCCGTCGACGGGACAGACGTAGTTGATGTAGGCGGCGAGCTCGGCGGCGGCCCTCGGCTCGAAGTAGTAGTCGATGAGCCGCTCGGCGTTCGTCTTGTGACGGGCCTTGTTGGGGATCAGCAGGTTGTCGCTGGACGTCAGGTAGCCGCTGTCCGGGACGAGGAAGTCCACGTCGGGGCTGTCCGCCTTGAGCTGGACGACGTCGCCGGCCCAGGCCAGGCAGGCCGCGAAGTCGCCCTTGGTGAGGTCGGAGGTGTAGTCGTTGCCGGTGAAGCGGCGGATCTGGCCCTTGTCGACGGCCCTTTGCAGCCGGGCGATCGCCGCGTCGTAGTCGTCGTCGGTGAAGTCCGCCGGGTCCTTGCCCATGTCGAGCAGGGTCATGCCGACCGTGTCGCGCATCTCGGTCAGGAAGCCGACGCGTCCCTTCAGCCTGGGGTTGTCGAGCAGGTCGGAGACCGATGTCACCTCGACGCCGTCCAGGGCCTTCTTGTTGTAGGCGATGACGGTGGAGATGCCCTGCCAGGGGTAGGAGTAGGCGCGGCCCGGGTCCCAGTCGGGGTTGCGGAACTGCGGCGACAGGTTGGTGAAGGCGTGCGGCAGGTTCGAGGGGTCCAGTTTCTGCACCCAGCCCAGCCGGATGAGCCGTCCGGCCAGCCAGTCGGTGAGGACGATCAGGTCGCGGCCGGTGTCCTGGCCCGCGGCGAGCTGCGGCTTGATCTTGCCGAAGAACTCGTTGTTGTCGTTGATGTCCTCGGTGTACCTGACCTCGATGCCGGTCCGCTCGGTGAACGCCTCCAGCGTCGGGTGGTGCTTGCCGCTGTCGTCGACGTCCATGTACTCGGTCCAGTTGGAGAAGCTGACGGTCTTCTCCTTCGCCGAGTGGTCCTCGCTCGTCGTGCCGCCCTGCGTCCTGCCCGCCGGGGGGATGCCGCAGGCGCTCAGCGTCCCGAGCCCGCCGGCCGCGAGCGCGCCGCCGGCGGAGGCGCGCAGCAGGGAACGGCGGGTGAGGGCGGCCCGGCCGTTGCGGAAACTGCGCCGCATGGCGGCCACCTGGGCCGGTGACAGGCGGTCGGGCTCGTACTGCTCCATGCTCGTGGTGCCCTTTCGGGAGGTTTCGGAGGTGGTCGGCCGCGGGTCGGGCGACCGTGCTCCTGTCTGACTATCGGTCCCCGAAGATCGTGCGGTGCCAGTCCTTCGCGGCGACCGCCGTATTGTCGAACATGACGTGCTTGACCTGCGTGTACTCCTCGAAGGAGTAGGAGGACATGTCCTTGCCGAAGCCGGACGCCCGGTAGCCGCCGTGCGGCATCTCGCTGATGATCGGGATGTGGTCGTTGATCCACACGCACCCGGCCCGGATCTCACGGGTGGCGCGGTTCGCCCGGTAGACGTCCCGGCTCCAGGCGGAGGCGGCCAGGCCGTAGGGCGTGTCGTTGGCCAGCGCGATCCCCTCGTCGTCGGTGCCGAAGGGCAGCACGGCCAGGACCGGCCCGAAGATCTCGCACTGCACGACCTCGCTGTCCTGGGGCGCGCCGGCGATGAGGGTGGGCCGGTAGTAGGCGCCCTTGGCGAGCTCTCCCCCCGGCGCCTCGCCGCCGGTCACCACGCGCGCGTACGCACGCGCCCGGTCGACGAAGCCGGCCACCCGGTCGCGCTGGGCGTGCGAGACCAGCGGGCCGAGGTCGGTGCCCGGCGCGAAGGGGTCGCCGAGCCGGACGGTCTCCATGAGCGCGGCCGTCCGCTCGACGAACGCCTCGTACAGCGGCCGCTGCACGTAGGCGCGCGTGGCCGCCGTGCAGTCCTGGCCGGTGTTGACGAGCGCGCCCGCGACCGCGCCGTGCACGGCCGCCTCCAGGTCGGCGTCGTCGAAGACCACGAAGGGTGCCTTGCCGCCGAGCTCCAGGTGGAGGCGCTTGACGGTGGCGGTGGCGATCGCGGCGACGCGCCTGCCGACGGCGGTGGAGCCGGTGAAGGACGTCATGGCCACGTCGGGGTGGCCGACGAGGTGCTCGCCGGCCTCCTTCCCGGTGCCGGTGACGATGTTGACCACCCCGTCCGGTATCCCGGCGTCGGTGGCGGCCCGGGCGAAGAGGAGGGAGGTCAGCGGTGTGAGCTCGGCGGGCTTGAGCACGACGGTGTTGCCCGCGGCGATCGCCGGGAGGATCTTCCAGGCCGCCATCTGCAAGGGGTAGTTCCAGGGCGCGACGGAGCCGACGACGCCGATCGGCTCGCGGCGCACGTACGACGTGTGGTCGCCGGAGTACTCGCCGGCGGACTGCCCCTGCAGGTGCCGGGCGGCGCCCGCGAAGAAGGCGGTGTTGTCGACGGTCCCGGGGACGTCGAACTCCCGGGTCAGCTTCAGCGGCTTGCCGCACTGGAAGGACTCGGCGCGCGCGAAGTCCTCGGCGCGCTCGGCCAGCACGGCGGCGAAGCGGTGCAGGGCGTCGGACCGCTCGCCGGGGGTGGCCGCCGCCCAGCCGGGGAAGGCCTCGCGCGCGGCGGCGACCGCCGCGTCGACGTCGGCGGTGCCGGCCAGCTCATACGTGTAGACGTCCTCGCCGGTCGCCGGGTCGACGACCGTGTGCGTCCGGCCGGAGGTGCCCTTCGTCGAACGGCCCGCGATGTACTGCGCGCCCTCCGCGAGGCGGTCCTGGGCCGGAAATCGTTCCGGGGTGGCGTTGCCCGGGTTGTGCATGTCGCTCTCCTCCGCGTCCCCGTGACGGGGGCCGGCGTAGCTCAAGCTCGATTTGAGTGCCGATCCTGACAGAGGAGGCGGACTCCAACAAGTGATTCCGTTGTTGCCTTTTGGTTACGCGACGGAATCTGTCGAGCAGGGGGGCGAGTGGGCTGCGAAAAGCGGGACGGAGTGTCAGGGGTACGTGCCAGACTCGCGCGCATGGCAGAGATCACGGGGGCGATCAGGTCGCGTGAGGCGCTGGTCGACGAGGTCCGCGCGGGGACCACAGTCAAGTATCTGCACTTCTGGGGGCACCGGCCGCGGCCGGACGGCCGGGTCGGGGCGAGCTGCCTCAGCCAGTGGTGGCCGTCGCCGTTCACGGTGGACGGCCTGACCTACGCGACCGCCGAGCACTGGATGATGGCCGAGAAGGCCCGGCTGTTCGGCGACGCGGAGGCCGAGCGGCGGGTGCTGGCGGCGGACCATCCCTCGTCGGCCAAGGAGGCCGGGCGGCTGGTGCGCGGCTTCGACGAGGCGGCGTGGGAGCGGGAGCGCTTCCGGATCGTCGTGGAGGGCAGCGTCCACAAGTTCGCCGCGCACGCGGACCTGCGGGCGTTCCTGCTCGGCACGGGCACGCGGGTGCTGGTCGAGGCGAGCCCGGTGGACCGCGTGTGGGGCATCGGCCTGGCCGCGCACGACGAGGCCGCGGCGGATCCGCGGCGGTGGCGGGGTTCGAACCTGCTGGGTTTCGCGCTGATGGAGGCGCGGGAGCGGTTGCGCGGGCGCTGAGGGGCGGAAGGCGCGCGTCGTGACGGTGATGGCCGGGGCGGCCGGGGCGGCCGGGTCCTTCCCCGTCCGCCGGGTCCCACCGGGGCCGCGGGCGTTCAGGAGGCGGTGAGGACCAGCACGCCGAAGCCGGCGGCCACGACCAGGCCCACGGCTCCGCAGATGATCCCGGCCAGGGCGTGGCCCGGGTTCGTGGCCTCGCCGCGCGCGGCCTTCTTCCGGCCGATCACGCCGAGGACCACGGCCAGGACGCCCAGCACGACGGCCAGCGGCCACAGGCAGAAGCCGGCGGCCGCGATGATGCCGAGCACGAGTGCGGCGGTGCCCGGCCCGTTGCTCGGCACCGGCGCGCCGGGCCAGCCGTAGGGGCCCTGCCCGCCGTGGCCCGGCCGGGCCGCCGGCGGGTGGCCGTAGCCGCCCGGGGGGCCGTAGGGCAGCCGGCCGGGTCCGTCGGGGGCGACGGGCGGCGGTGGGACCGGCTCGCCCCACGGGGCGGGCGGGGGCCCGGCCGGGGCGGCGAAGGGGTCGGCCGGGCCGTTCGCGGGGGCGGGCGGGGCGGACGGGCCGGCCCACGGCCGCGCCGGCGGCGGGGCGGCCGGCGGCCTGGAGGCCGGTGCCGGGGGCGGGGTGCCCGCGTCGCCCATCGCCGGCATCGAGGTGACCGTCTGCTGGTCGTGCACCGACGGCGGGGACGGCCAGGCCGGGAGCTCGCCCGACGCCAGGGTGTGCCCGGGGCCGTCGGCTCCGGCGCGGCCGGCCCGGGCGTCGTGCGCCGGCGGCGCCCACGGGCCGGGCCCGGCGGCGGGCCGGCCGGGGGCGGGGGAAACACCAGGAGCGCCGGAACCCTCGGAAGCACCGGAGACCCCAAAGGCACCAGAAGCGCCAGGAGCACCGGAGGTGCCCGGGACACCGGGGGCCCCGGAACCGCCCGCACCAGGAGCGTCGCCCCGCGCTCCGGTCGGCCGCTGCGCGCCGTCTCCCGGCGCGTCCGGCGTCTGCGCGTCGTCGGACATACGCGGGTCCCCCTCCGTCGAACGTTCCGTCATGCTACGGCCCTCCCCACGCCGGTGCGCCCCCGGCCTACGATGATCCCCGAGTCACCGATCAGCCGATCATCCGCGTCCCGCCGCGCCCCGGCCCAGGACGCCGTTCCCGGGGAGGAACCTTGACCGACCGTCCCACCACGCACGCCGCCGGAACCGCCCGCGACCTGCGCGCCTTCATCGCCGGACTGCCCAAGGCCGAACTGCACGTGCACCACGTCGGCTCCGCCTCCCCCCGCATCGTCGCCGAACTCGCCGCCCGCCACCCCGACTCCAGGGTCCCCACGGACCCCGAGGCGCTGGCCGACTACTTCACCTTCACCGACTTCGCCCACTTCGTCGAGGTGTACCTGTCCGTCGTCGACCTCATCCGCACCCCGGAGGACGTGCGGCTGCTGACGTACGAGGTGGCCCGCGACCTGGCCCGGCAGCAGGTGCGCTACGCCGAGCTGACCGTCACCCCGTTCTCCTCGACCCACCGCGGCATCGACGAGCGCGCCTTCATGGACGCCATCGAGGACGCCCGCAAGGCGGCCGAGGCCGAGTTCGGGACCGTCCTGCGCTGGTGCTTCGACATCCCCGGCGAGGCCGGTCTCGAGGCCGCCGAGGAGACCACCCGGCTGGCCACCGACGACCGGCTGCGGCCCGAGGGCCTGGTCTCCTTCGGGCTCGGCGGGCCCGAGATCGGCGTGCCGCGACCGCAGTTCAAGCCGTACTTCGACCGGGCGATCGACGCCGGCCTGCGCTCCGTGCCGCACGCCGGCGAGACGACGGGTCCGGAGACGGTGTGGGACGCCCTCACCCACCTGCGCGCCGAGCGCATCGGCCACGGCACCAGCTCCGCGCAGGACCCGAAGCTGCTGGCGCACCTCGCCGAGCACCGCATCCCGCTGGAGGTGTGCCCGACCTCCAACATCGCCACCCGCGCGGTCCGCACGCTCGAGGAGCACCCGATCGCGGAGTTCGTGCGGGCCGGGGTCCTGGTGACCGTCAACTCCGACGACCCGCCGATGTTCGGCACCGACCTGAACAACGAGTACGCGGTCGCCGCCCGCCTCCTCGGCCTCGACGAGCGGGGCCTGGCCGACCTCGCGAAGAACGCCGTCGAGGCGTCCTTCCTCGACGCGCCCGGCAAGGCGCGGCTGGCCGCCGAGATCGACGCCTACACCGCGTCCCGGCTCGCCTCCTGACCCGCCCGCCGTGAACGCCCCGCAGAACGTGACCGCCGTGGCCCACCGCGGCGACCCCTACCGCGTCCGCGAGAACACGGTCGCCTCGCTGCGTTCCGCGCTCGCCCGGGGCGCGGACGCCGTCGAGGTCGACGTGCGGCTCACCCGGGACGGCGTGCCGGTGCTGCTGCACGACGAGACGCTGAAGCGGCTGTGGGAGCACGACCGTCCGCTGTCGTCGCTGTCGTGGGAGGAGGTGCGCCGGCTGACCGGCGGCCGGGTGCCGGCCCTGGCGGAGGCGCTGGCCGCGACCGACGGCCACCGGGTGATGCTGGACCTGCCGGGTGCGCCCGACGTGCGGGCGGCCCGCCGGGTCGTGGACACCGTACGGGAGTGCGGGGCGCGGGACCGCGTGTACTACTGCGCGGGCGCCCCCGCCATGCTCGCCGTGCGCGCCGCCGACCCGGCCGCCGAGATCGCCCTGACCTGGACGACGCAGGCACCGCCCCGGCCCGTCCTGCTGGAGGCGGTCCGCCCGCGCTGGCTCAACTACCGCTTCGGCCTGGTGAGCCGGCCGCTGGCGGACCGCGTCCACGCCGGCGGCCACCTGCTGTCGGTCTGGACCCCGGACACCCGCCGCTCGATGCGCCGCCTGCTGGCCCTGGGCGTGGACTCGATCACCACCAACCGCATCGACACGCTGTGCGCCCTGCGGGACGCCGCCGCCGGCGGGACCCGCGCCGGCTAGGCCCCGGAAGTACGCGCGTGGGGGCGCGATCACCTGTGCGTCCGCCCCCTCGCCCATCCGCAGTCCGGTCGGCGGCGCGGCCGGCGTACCGCGCGACGGTCCTCGGACCACCGGTGCCGGACGGTCCGTGCCCTGCGACGTACAGCGGGACCACGCCGCACACCCCGAAGGACGTGTCGGCCGCCCTCCGCCGGAAGGGGATCACGCCGTGGCCGAGGGGGAAGGCCGCGGCGCCGCCGGTCACCGGGCCGACGGCGAAGAGGACCGGCCGTGCGCGGGCGCCCCTCGGCAGGGCGGCTCCGTCGCCCACGGCGGCGGCGCACGCCCGCGTTCGAACGCGCCCGAAAGCGGGGGGCCGGTCGCCGGACGGGCGCCGCCGCCCCCCCGTGTTCACTCCAGCGGCTCGTCCGCGGCCACCTGCCGCACCCCCGGCAGGTGGCCGTCGAGCTCGCCGGGTTCGAAGCGGCACATGCCGATCGCGTGCCAGAACTCGCCCGTGACGTCGCCCTCGTACTTGTAGCCGCCGGCCGGGGACAGCGCGGCCCAGCCGCCCGGCATCCCGATCAGGGTGGCGCGCAGCGTGGCCGGGGCGTCGGCGGGGACGTTCCACAGCCGTACCGTGCCGTCCTCGCCGCCGCTGGCCAGCAGGGAGCCGTCGGGGCTGAAGGCGACCGCCAGGACACGGCCGGTGTGGCCGGTCAGGGCGGCGGTCTCACGGCCGGTGTGCGGATCCCACAGGCGGATCGTGCGGTCGTCGCCGGCGGTCGCGAGCAGGGGGCGCAGCGGGTGCGCCGCGGCGGTCCACAGCCGGCCGGTGTGGCCGGTCAGCCGGTGCAGGGCCGCCCCGTCCCGCCAGATGACGGCCCGGCCGTCCCACGAGGCGCTGGCCAGCCAGGAGCCGTCCGACCCGAAGGCCACCGCGTACACCCGGTCGGTGTGCCCGTCGAGGACGGCGGTGACGCGCCGGGCGGCCACGTCCCAGATCCGCACCCTGCGGTCGTCGCAGCCGGTGGCCAGGACCGCGCCGTCGGCCCGGAAGGCGATCGAGCGGACCCGGCCGTAGTGCTCGGCGACGGTGGCGACGTGGGCCCCGGTGTCCCGGTACCACAGCCGTACGGTGTCGTCGTCGTTGGCGGTGGCCAGCAGTTCGCCGTCGGGGCTGAACGCCTCGGCCCACACGTGCTCGGTCTCGGCGTCCATCTCGCGCTGGTACTCGCCGGTGACGGCGTTCCACAGGTACATGTCGCCGTCGCTGCTCGCCGTGGCCAGCAGCGGGCCCACGGGGCTGAACACCGCCGAGACCAGGCGGTCGCTGCGGCCGGCCAGTTCCCGCAGCCGGCGCCCTGAGGCGGGGTCCCACAGGCGGACGACCCCGTCGTTGCCGCCGGCCGCCAGCATCGAGCCGTCGGCGCTGAACGACAGGGTGCCGATCCGCCGGCCGTGACCGCGCAGGATGCGCCGGCCCTGGCCGCCGGCCGGGTCCCACAGCCGTACGACACCGTCGTTGCCGCCGGTCACCAGCAGCGCGCCGGTGTCCGGGACGCCGCCGTCGCCGTGCGGGCGGAACTTGCACACCCACACCGAGCCGCGGTGCTCCGGGGGCTGCCGGTTCAGCGGCACGGCGACCGGATCGCCCTCCGGGGCCATGCGCCACAGCCGGACGACCCCCGAGCTGTCCCCGGCGGCGAGCAGCATCCCGTCGGGGTCGAACAGCACCTGGTACACGGCACCGCGGCAGCCGCCGAGCAGTCCGGCGGGGCTGCCTGCGGCCAGGTCCCACAGCCGCACCTCCCCCTCGGTGTCGCCGCTGACCAGGAACCGGCCGCCGGGGTGGAAGTCCAGGGTGTAGACGCGGCCGGCGTGACCGGTGAACGTGTGCAGCACCCGGCGGCCGGCGAGGTCCCACACCCGGACCGTGCCGGCCCGTCCGTCGCCCATGTCGCCGGTGGCCAGCAGCGTCCCGTCGGGACTGAACCGGGCCCGGAACACCGCGCCGCGGTGGCCCGGCAGGTCGTCCGGCCGCCGCCCGTCGGCGAGGTCCCACAGCCGTACGGCGGCGGAGGCGTCACCGGTGACGAGGACGGTGTCGTCCGGCGCGAAGGCCACCGTGTAGACGGGCGCCGCGTGACCGGGCAGCCGGTGCAGCGGGGTGCCGGAGGCCGTGTCCCACACGGTGACCACGCCGTCGGCGTCGCCGGTGGCCAGCAGCGTGCCGGCGGCGTTCAGGACGACCGGCCAGACCCCGGCCGGGTGGATCTCCAGCCGGTGCCGGCAGCGCCCGGAGACCGGGTCCCACAGCCGTACGGTGCCGTCGGCGCTGCCGGTGGCCAGGACCCGGTCGCGGAACTTGACCGCGTAGACCCGGCCGGTGTGGCCCTGCAGGGTGCGCAGAGGTGTGCCGGAGGCGGCGTCGCAGACCAGTACGCCGCCGTCCTCGCTGCCCACGGCGAGGAGTTCGCCGTCCGGGCTGTAGGAGATGGGCTCGGGGAGCCGACTGGTGCGCATGTCGTAGCCGTACGGCACCCCGACCGCGGAGGGCCGGAAACCGGAGTCGACCGCCATGCCCGGGGCGATCGCGGCCGTGGCCAGTTCGGGGGCGTCCGGCAGGCCGGGCCCGGTGGTGGCGCCGACGAGCGCCGCCCGCCGCCACGCGCTGCCCTCGACCCGGGCCCCGGTGAGGTCGGCGCGGATCAGCCGGGCCCGCCTGAAGTCGGCGCCGCGCAGGTCGGCGCCGGTCAGGTCGGCGCCGTCGAGCCGGGCGCCGGTCAGCCGGGCGTGGCGCAGCACGGCGCCGGAGAGGTTGGCGCCGACCAGGCGGGCGTCGGTGAGGTCGGCGCGGGTGAGGTCGACGCCGGAGAAGTCGCGGTAGGACAGGTCCTCCCCGGCCAGGGAGGCGCCGCGCAGGTCGGTGTGGGCGGGCACCCGCAGCCGGGTGAGGATCCTCACGGCGTTGGCGCGGGCGACCTCCTCGCCCCGCAGGACCGGCTCCGGGGCGTCGGCGGCGGTGTCGCCCAGCGCCCGCTCGGCCCACTCCTGGCAGAGCCGGTGGTCGGCGAGGTCGCAGAGGAACTCCACCGCGAGCTGGCTCAGCTGGCGTCTCGTCAGCAGCGCCGCGTCCCCCCGGGCCAGCCGCAGGGCGCACTCGCGGGCGATCAGCCACTCCACCACCGAGCCGTGGATGAACCGGAAGACGCCCTCCTCGCTGCGCACCAGCAGGCTGCCCGAGCCGATGGCGTGCGCGGTCTGCGGCACCGACAGCCGGCTGTCCGCGAGCCCGGTCAGGGTCTCGGCGATGTCGGTGAGCTCGTCGAGCCGCAGCGCGTCCTGGCCGCTCTCCCACAGCCGCAGGGCGAGCACGGTGACCGCGTTCCACAACTGGTCCAGGTCGAGTCCGGGGGCGCGGCCGGGGCCGCCGGCGCCGCGCTGCTCCTCGAAGCACAGCCAGGCGGTGAGCACCTCCTGGTAGAGCCCGGCGGGGCTGAGCGCCCGGCCGGCTCCGGCGACCGCGCGCAGCTGGTCGTCGTCGAGGTCGGCGACGAAGCCCAGCAGCCGGGGGTTGCGGCACAGGGCGAGCAGGTCGGGGATGGCGTCCAGCAGCCGCAGGCGGCGGTCGGCGGCGCGTTCGTCGCCGTCGTAGCGGTTGACCAGGTAGGCGCGGATCTGGCGGGGGGTGAACTCCTGGAGGGCCAGCACCCGGCGCTGCGGGAGCAGGCCGACGCGTTCGCCGAGGGCCGTCAGCACCTGGTCCTGGGAGCGGAAGTGCTGGGTGCGGCTGCTGACCACGATCTTGGCGCTGTCCACCGCGGAGTCCAGCAGCACCTGGAGGCGTTCGGCGGCGCGGTCGTAGCTGACCTGGTTGACCAGCTCGTCGAAGCCGTCGAAGAGCAGCACGATCCGGCCCTGGTGGAGCATGTACCGGAAGGCGCGCAGGTCGATGTTGTCGACGCCGTGGGCGGCCAGGTGGGCGGCGACCAGGCCTTCGAAGGAGTAGGCCCGGTCCAGGGCGTGCAGTTCCACCAGCAGCGGCACCAGGTGCGGCAGTTCGGCCGGGATGCGGCGGGCCAGCTCGTGCAGCGCGAAGGTCTTGCCGTGCCCGAAGTCGCCGAGCAGCAGCAGGAACCGGCCCTGGTCGGAGTCGAGGAGCCGGAGCATGTCGTCGACCAGGCCGTCGCGGTCCTCGGCGCCGAGGCGCTCCACCTCCCGGTACCGCTGCGGCAGGTACATGCCGGGCGGGTAGCGGGGGTCGGTGCGCAGCCGCTCGCTCTGCGCGGCGACGTACCCGCGCAGGTCGAGCAGGCCCTGGAACTCGGTGAAGCTGCGCACCCTCACGCCCCGGCGGCGGGCCTGGTCGCGCAGCTCGCGGGCGGGCGGCGGGCCGTCGTGGACGAGTTCGGCCTCGGTCTCGGCGTCCGCGGCGTGCACGAGGGCCACGAACCGCTCGACGTCCTGCGCGGTCGGGGTGCCGGTGTGCACGGCCACCCGCTGCTGCCGGACGAAGCCCGACTCGGTCCAGGTGACCAGCAGTTGCGGCACCGGGCCGGTCACCGGACGGATCTGGGCGCCCTCGTGGCGGGTGCGGCAGACCTCCGCGACCCGGTCGAGCAGGACCTCGGCCGGGGAGCGCACCGCGCGCGGCTCCGGCTCGGGTCCGGCCGCACCGTCCGGTCCCGTGCCGTCCGGCGGCGGGCCGTCCGCGGAGGGGGCCGGTCCGAACGCCCGGTGGGCGCGCCGCCACTCGGCCCGGCGCCGCCGCGGCTCGCCCGGGGCCTGCCAGGCCGTCAGGCCGTCGCGGCCGACGCGGAGCAGCTGGTGCCGGCCCGGTCCGGCGGCGCCCAGGAGCGGCACCTCACCGGACGCGGTGTCCAGGGCCGGCGGCGCGCCGGGGCCGGCCGGGCCGTGCAGCAGCAGATGGAGCCGGGGCGCGGTCAGCCGGGCCAGCACCTCGCCGTCGCGCAGCGGGCCGGCCGGGTCCGGCGCACCGCCGCGCGGCGCACCGGCCCGGCCCGCCCCGGGCGCGTGGCGCAGGGCGCCGATGCGCAGCCACCCCTCCTCCTCGTACGGGCGCAGCGCCTGGGCGAACCAGGCGGCCTGCTCGGGGCCGACCATGCCGTACTGGTCGTCGAGGCGGTGGCTGTGGGCCATCGAGGAGTTCAGGCCCGCCACCACGGTGTGCAGTTCGGGCACGGGGAAGAGGGTCCACGGCTGGTCGCTGTCGAAGACCGCGTCGAGGCCCTGGTAGAGCTCCTGGAAGAGCCGGGCGAAGTGCCGCCACTTCGGCCAGTACGGCGGCCGGGGCGGCATCTCGTCGGCCTCGCAGGTGCTGAAGTAGGCCCGGCAGGCGGCCTGGTTGACGTCCCGGCCGCCGGGGACGACGGCGACCCGGTGCGGTTCGAGGCCGAGCAGCGCCCGCAGCCCGGTGAGGAAGGCCAGGGCCTGTTCGAACTCCCGGGGGCCGCCGGAGGCGGTCAGGTCGCCGGTGACCACCAGCAGGTCGGGGGCGGGCGCCCCGGCGTCGGTGAGTTCGAGCAGGTCGCCCCAGAGCGCGGCCTGCGCGTCGGCGGGGTCCTGGCCGCGGCCGAAGGCGGGCCCGGCCAGGTGGAGCACGGTGACCGCCTCGCGCGTCCGGGCGTCCGGGGAGACGCGCGGGTAGACCGGCGCCGTGGCGGGCCTGCGACGCCCGGCCCAGCCGGGGCGGCCGAGGGGTCTCGGGGAGGGCGGCGTGGCCGGCACCGCCGGGGCCGGGTGCCCCGGGTGGCCGTCCCCGCCCGGGTAGTCGGGGCGCAGGCTGGGCCGGGCGCGGCCGTCCAGGGCTTGGCGGACCCGGGTGAGGAGCAGGTCGCGGGCGGCCCCCGGGTCGGTGACCGGCACGAGGTCGACGTAGGTGATGGTGGCCAGCAGGCCTTCGACGGGGATGTCCTCGACGCGTACGGTGAGCAGCCGGCGCTCCGGGGCGTCGGGGTCGGCGCGCAGGGCGGCCTGCCACTCCATCCGGCCGTACCGGGAGCGCTCGTAGTTGCGGGACAGGACGGCGATGACGGCGGCGGACTCGCTGACCCCGCGGTCCATGAAGTCCACGAAGTTGGTGCCCGGCACGAAGTCCCAGGCCTGCAGGACCGTGCGGTACCCGGCCTCCTCCAGGGTCCAGGCGATCCACGACGCCCAGCGTTCGTCCGCCGGCGAGTAACTGACGAAGAAGTCCAATGGCCCGGTCTCCCCCGGGACCTGACGAGCCACCATCCCTCCATGATGCCGTGGAAGCCGCCCGATACGGGCTGTTTTCCGGTCACCCCTGTGGCGTGAACCGGCTGCCGGAAACGGCCGTCGCCGGTCGTGCCCGGTCCCGGTGGGGCACGGATGTGCGACCCTTCCATCCGTGCGTCTCTTTCTGCGTCTGCATGTGCTGGACCGGGTGGCGATCGGCCTGTCGGCGACCGGGCTGCTGTGCCTGGCCTCGGGGCTGCTGCCCACGGAGCCGGCGGCCGACGCGATGACCCGGATCGCCCCGCTGCTGGCCTTCCTGGGCACGGTGATCGTGCTGGCCGAACTGACCAGCAGGGCCGAGGTGTTCGACGTGGTGGCGGCCCGTGTGGCACGGGCCGGGCGGGGCAGCTATCCGGCCCTGTTCCTGCTGTGCGTGGCCTTCGCCTCCGTCACCACGATCGCCCTGAACCTGGACACCACCGCCGTCCTGCTGACCCCGGTGATGCTGGCGCTCGCCTCCCGCGTCGGCATCGCGGCCGTGCCGCTGGCGATGACCACCGTGTGGCTGGCCAACACGGCGAGCCTGCTGCTGCCGGTGTCCAACCTGACGAACCTGCTGGCCGCGGGCCGGGTCGCGCTGTCCCCCCTGGGACTGGCCGGGCGCATGTGGGCACCGCAGCTCGCCGCCGTCGCGGTGACCATGGCCTGCCTGTGGGCGTTCTACTGGCGGCGCGGGAAGCGGGCGGGGGACGCCGGGGCGGGGGACACGGAAGCGGGGGACGCGGAAGCGGACGGTTCGGGCCGGTCCGGTCCCGCCGGCACGGACGGGTCCGGCCGTACCGGCGCCGGCGCCCCGGGCCGTGCCCGCGTCCCCGTCGGCGGGCCCGGGGCGGCCCGCGCCGAGGACGTGCGGGCGGGGGACGCCGGGGCGCGGGCCCGCCGGGACGGGAACGCCGGCCGCTACCGGCCGCCCGGGGTGCACCGGCCCGTCGATCCGGTGCTCTTCCGGGCCTGCGGGTTCGCCTGCGGCGGCTTCCTGCTCGCGATCCTGGTCGCCGACGTGGAGCTGTGGATGGCGTCCGCGGCCGCCGCGGCCGTCGCCGTGGCGGCCTTCGCGGTGCGCCGCCGCGAGGAGCTGCGGCCGTCCCTGGTCCCGTGGCGGCTGCTGGTGATGGTGCCCGGGATGTTCCTGGTCGTGGAGACGGTCAACGCCCACGGCCTGCACGACGTCCTGGCCGGCGCGGTCGGCTCCGACGGCGGTGTCTGGGGCCTGGTCCGGGCGGCGGCGGTCGGCGGGGGCCTGTCGAACGTCCTGAACAACCTGCCCGTCTACCTGGCCGGCGAGGCGGCCGTCCCGGCCGGCAACCACGACCAGCTGCTCGCGCTGCTCATCGGCACCAACGTGGGACCGGTGGTGACGCCGTGGGCCTCGCTGGCGACCCTGCTGTGGTACGAGCGGTGCCACGCGTACGGGGTGCGGGTGCCGGTGGGGCGGCTGATGGGGACGGGCGCGGTGCTGGCCCTGGCCGCCGTGGCGGCGTCGGTGGCGGCGCTGGCGCTGACCCGGTAGCCGCCCGGCCGCCCGCTCCCGCGGGTGGGCGGACCCTACGGCCGAACCGGCGCGGCGGCGGTCTCCGCCACCAGGTCCAGCAGGTACGGCAGGATCTCCGGCCGCCCCGCGACGAAGGAGCGCTCGGTGTCGGGCCCGGTGAAACCGCCGCCGAACTCACGGCCGTCCAGGTGCCGCACGGCCGCCCCGGCCTCGCGGGCCAGCAGCGCCCCGGCCGGCAGGTCGATGGCCTCGGCGCGGTAGCCGACGAAGCCGTCGATGTCCCCGCGGGCCAGCATGGCCCAGGCCAGCAGCGGCGCCCACAGCTGGAGCAGCCGCCGGGAGCGGATCTCCAGGGTGTGCCTGAGCGCGCGGGCCGCGGGGTCGTCGCGGCGCACTGCGTGTCCCTGGGTCCAGGCCAGCAGCGGTCCCGCCGGTGGGAGCGGACGGCCGGCGGCGGCCCCGGTGAGCCGTCCGCCCGGCCCGTGCGCGCCGCCGCCGAGCAGCGCCGACCAGGTGCGGTCGGTCACCGGGTCGTGCACCACGCCGACCACGGGCGCGTCGTCGACGCACAGGGCGACACCCACCCCGTAGATGGGCAGTCCGATCACGACGTTGTTGCTGCCGTCGAGCGGGTCCACCAGCCAGGTGCGGCCGCCGCCGTCGCCGGGGTGTTCCCCGGACTCCTCGGCGAGGATCCGGTCGTGCGGGAAGCGCTCCCGGATCCGGGTCACCACGAGGTGTTCGGCCGTCAGGTCCAGGTCGGTGACGACGTCGCCGAGTCCGCCCTTGGGCCGGACGGCGAAGCCGTCCGGGATGCGGGAGCGCAGCAGCGCCCCGGCCTCCTCGGCGGCGGCCACCGCCGTGCGGTGCTCGCGGGCGAAGCCGTCCGACGGGTCAGGCAGGTGGTTCGGGTTCGGGCTCATGGATCCTCCTGAGGGCGGCCCGCGCGATCCGGGCGGTCCGGGCCGGGTCGCACGTCCTGCGCACGACCCGGCGGCCCGGGGCCTGCAGCGGCCCCAGCGAGAGGTCTGCCCGGCCGGGCAGGGTCCGTCCCAGCACGAGGGTGGCCGTCGGGCGGCCGCCGGGCACCACGGTGGTGTGGAACTCGCCCGCCGGCAGGGCGTACGTCTGGCCCCGGGCGCTCGTCTGCTCGGCGCCCGGCCGGCAGCGCACCAGCCGTTCGGTGGGCCGCAGTTCGTCCACGCCCGACGGGTCGCTGTGCACCTCGAAGACGCGGTGGGTGGGTTCGTCGCGCTCCTCGTGGACCCGCATGCGCCGGTTGTCCAGCCGCCCGTAGAGCACCGTGCTGGTCAGCTCCCAGCTGTGCGCATGCACCTGGGACGCGTCCGGTGAGGGATCCGGCGTGCCGGGCGGCCCGGCGTCCGCCGGTCCCCCGGCCTCCCCGAGTCCCCCGAACACATGGACGCAGACTCCCCGCGCGCCGTCGCGCAGGAGCGGCAGGCAGACGAATCCCAGTGGATGGCGCACCGCGCGCAGGGCGCGGCGGCCCGAGACGACGTGCTCCAGCTCGGATGCGGCGTGGCGCATCAGCTCGGCGGCGGCTCCCCGCCGGGCGGCCCGTTCCAGGGCCGGGTAGTCCATCGCTCCCCCTCGGCTGACGGTGCGCCGCTCACCCGCGGCGGGAACCCTCCGCGCTCACCTGCGGTAGGGATCCTCCGCGCGCAGCGCCTTGTCGATGATGTCGCCGACATCGCGGTCGGTGAAACTCGCCGGCAGCGGCAGGCCGAGCCGGTCGAGCAGACGTCTGACCTCGTCCACGGTCGGCTCGTCGCTCAGCGGGGTGGCCTCCCGCAGAACGAGTCTGACGGCCTGTTCCCGGCTCTGGTGCAGCTCGGTCACGTAGTAGTCGTACAGCGGACGGCCCCGCTCCACGTACAGGGCCACCCGGCGGGGATCGTCCTGGGTGATGATCAGGCAGCTGTCGGACAGGTCGAAGCGCAGGGCCGGTGCCACGGAGGACAGGTGCACGTCGATCTCCAGGGTGTCCAGCCGCTGCCGGTGCCAGACGGCGGCCACCACGGTGGCGTACGACTCCTTGCGGGTGCGCTCGGTGGTCCACTCCGGGAACCCGCCGCCCCCGGGGCGGTCGCCGAAGGTGCGCCGGAAGCGCGCGTAGGCCTCGCAGACCCGCTCGTCGGCCGGGTTGATGATGTCGATCTTCATGCTGAGGGAGCGGCGCTGCCGCTGCGCCTCCAGGACGCACTCGGGCAGGGTGACGGCGCGCAGGTAGGTGCCGGTGCCGCCCTTGAACACCCAGCGGGCGGTGGTCCGTCGCGCCTGCTCGTGCGCGAGGCCCACCTCCGCGCCGGACAGCGTGCGCACCATGGCCAGGTCCTCGATCGCCCGGCTCGTCCCCTCGGTCGCGGAGCGGATGTCGGCCATCCGCCGCCGGCGCTCGGTCAGCGATCCGTAGACCAGCGCGGCCAGGACCAGCAGGGTGGCACCGGAGACGATGTTCGGCTTGAAGTCCTCGTCGAAGACGTCCAGGAGGCCGATGACCAGGGCGACGGCGATGGCGACGACGCCGTCCGCGTTCCTGACCGCCCACGCGAGCCGGTCCTCCAGCCGACGCCCCGGCGGCTGCGGTGTGCTGCGCGTCACGTCCCCCCCTCCCCGACGGCGGCCTCCATGGTAGGAGCGACGGCGCTCCGGCAGCCATGCGTCAACCGGCCTTCGCGGAAAGGAATCACGGGCCGGACGCACGCCGCCCCCGCACCCACCGGTGGGTGCGGGGGCGGTGACGGGCCGTCGGGGCCCGCGCTCGGCCCGGACGGCTCACGGGCGAACGGCGCCCGGGGCGTCCGGCTCCGCGTGCGGCGCGCTCACCCGTCCAGCGACGTCATGACGTGCTTGATCCGCGTGTAGTCCTCGAAGCCGTAGCCGGACAGGTCCTTGCCGTAGCCGGACTTCTTGAAGCCGCCGTGGGGCATCTCGGCGACCAGCGGGATGTGGGTGTTGATCCACACGCAGCCGAAGTCGAGCTTCTTGGACATCCGCATGGCGCGGGAGTGGTCCTTGGTCCACACCGAGGAGGCGAGGGCGTACTCGACGCCGTTGGCCCACTCCACCGCCTGGTCCTCGTCCGAGAAGGACTGCACGGTGATGACCGGGCCGAAGACCTCCTGCTGGATGATCTCGTCGTCCTGCCTGACACCGGAGACGACGGTCGGCGCGTAGAAGTAGCCCCGGTCGCCGACGCGCTTGCCGCCGGCCTCCACGCGCGCGTGCGCGGGCAGCCGCTCGATGAAGCCCTCGACCTGCTTGAGCTGGTTGGGGTTGTTCAGCGGGCCGAAGAGCACGTCCTCGTCGTCGGGCATGCCGGTCTTGGTGTCGGCCGCGGCCTTGGCCAGGGCGGAGACGAACTCGTCGTGGATGGCCTCGTGGACGAGGACGCGGCAGGCGGCCGTGCAGTCCTGGCCGGCGTTGAAGAAGCCGGCGACCGAGATGTCCTCGACGGCCTTGGCGATGTCGGTGTCCTCGAAGACGACGACCGGCGCCTTGCCGCCCAGCTCCAGGTGGACGCGCTTGACGTCCTTGGAGGCGGCCTCGGCGACCTGGATGCCGGCGCGCACGGAGCCGGTGATGGAGGCCATCGCCGGGACGGGGTGCTCGACCATCATGCGACCGGTCTCGCGGTCGCCGCAGATGACGTTGAAGACGCCCTTGGGCAGGATCGAGCCGAGGATCTCGGCGATCAGGACGGTGGAGGCCGGGGTGGTGTCCGACGGCTTCAGCACGACCGTGTTGCCCGCGGCGATCGCCGGGGCGAACTTCCACACGGCCATCATCATCGGGTAGTTCCACGGCGCGACCTGGGCGCAGACGCCGACCGGCTCGCGGCGGACGATGGAGGTCATCCCCTCCATGTACTCACCGGCCGAACGGCCCTCCAGCATCCGCGCCGCGCCCGCGAAGAAGCGGATCTGGTCGATCATCGGCGGGATCTCCTCGGAGCGGGTCAGCCCGACGGGCTTGCCCGTGTTCTCCACCTCGGCCGCGATGAGCTCCTCGGCGCGCTCCTCGAACGCGTCGGCGATCTTCAGCAGGGCCTTCTGCCGCTCGGCGGGGGTGGTGTCGCGCCAGCCGGGGAAGGCCTCGGCGGCGGCCGCCATGGCGGCGTCCACGTCCGCCTGCCCGGACAGCGGAGCGGTCGCGTACGCCTCGCCGGTCGCGGGGTTGACCACCTCGGTGGTCCGTCCGTCGGCGGCGTCACGGAACTCACCGCCGATGTAGTTGCGCAGACGACGCAGCTCGGTGCTCACTGCAGGCCCTCCTGGTGTTCCTGGTGGGGTGTCCAAGGTGTCCAACCTCTGAGACACCCACCCTAATCGGTGCCCCGACGTTTTCAACACCCCCGGACCGGCCGCTTCTGCGAAATCCGCAAGCTGTGATGCCGTAAACAACGGATTTCATTGATCAAGGCTTGCGAAACTGTCGAGACCTCGTGCACAGTGACCTCGTGGCCAGTCGAAGCGCAGACCAGAAGGGCTCCCGCGAGTCCAGGAACGGCAGCTCCCCCCAGCTGGACGCCGTCTCCCTCGCCATCATCGAGCAGCTCCAGGAGGACGGCCGCCGGCCGTACGCCGCCATCGGCAAGGCCGTCGGCCTGTCCGAGGCCGCCGTGCGCCAGCGCGTCCAGAAGCTGCTCGACCAGGGCGTCATGCAGATCGTCGCCGTCACGGACCCGCTCACGGTGGGCTTCCGCCGGCAGGCGATGGTCGGCGTCAACGTCGAGGGCGACGTGGAGTCCGTCGCCGACGCGCTGGCCGCCATGTCCGAGTGCGAGTACGTGGTGATGACCGCAGGCTCCTTCGACCTGATGGTGGAGATCGTCTGCGAGGACGACGACCACCTCCTGGACGTCATCAGCAAACGCATCCGGGCCGTCCCCGGAGTGCGCTCCACCGAGAGCTTCGTCTACCTCAAGCTCAAGAAGCAGACCTACATGTGGGGAACCCGATAACCGTGAGCACCGACAGCCCGAAGGACCTCAGCCGGACCGCGTACGACCACCTGTGGATGCACTTCACCCGCATGTCCTCGTACGAGAGCTCCCCCGTCCCCACCATCGTCCGGGGCGAGGGCACCCACATCTACGACGACAGGGGCAAGCGCTACCTCGACGGTCTGGCCGGTCTGTTCGTGGTGCAGGCCGGGCACGGCCGGACCGAGCTCGCCGAGACCGCCTTCAAGCAGGCGCAGGAGCTGGCGTTCTTCCCGGTCTGGTCCTACGCCCACCCCAAGGCCGTCGAGCTGGCCGAGCGCCTGGCCCACCACGCGCCGGGCGACCTGAACAAGGTCTTCTTCACCACCGGCGGCGGCGAGGCCGTCGAGACCGCCTGGAAGCTCGCCAAGCAGTACTTCAAGCTGGTCGGCAAGCCCACCAAGCACAAGGTCATATCCCGCGCGGTCGCCTACCACGGCACCCCGCAGGGCGCCCTGTCCATCACCGGCCTGCCCGCCCTGAAGGCCCCCTTCGAGCCGCTCGTGCCGGGCGCGCACAAGGTCCCCAACACCAACATCTACCGCGCCCCGGTCCACGGCGACGACCCGGAGGCCTTCGGCCGCTGGGCCGCCGACCAGATCGAGCAGCAGATCCTCTTCGAGGGCCCGGACACGGTCGCCGCGGTCTTCCTGGAGCCGGTGCAGAACGCGGGCGGCTGCTTCCCGCCCCCGCCCGGCTACTTCCAGCGCGTGCGCGAGATCTGCGACCGGCACGACGTGCTGCTCGTCTCCGACGAGGTCATCTGCGCCTTCGGCCGCCTGGGCACCATGTTCGGCTGCGACAAGTTCGGCTACGTCCCGGACATGATCACCTGTGCCAAGGGCATGACCTCGGGCTACTCCCCCATCGGCGCGTGCGTCGTCTCCGACCGCATCGCCGAGCCCTTCTACCAGGGCGACAACACCTTCCTGCACGGCTACACCTTCGGCGGCCACCCGGTCTCCGCCGCGGTGGGCCTGGCCAACCTCGACCTGTTCGAGCGCGAGGGCCTCAACCGGCACGTCCTCGACAACGAGGGCGCCTTCCGCGCCACCCTGGAGAAGTTGCACGACCTGCCGATCGTCGGCGACGTCCGCGGCAACGGCTTCTTCTACGGCATCGAGCTGGTCAAGGACAAGGACACCAAGGAGTCCTTCGACGCGGACGAGACCGAGCGCGTCCTGTACGGCTTCCTGTCCAAGAAGCTGTTCGAGAACGGCCTGTACTGCCGCGCCGACGACCGCGGCGACCCGGTCGTCCAGCTCGCCCCGCCGCTGATCTCCGACCAGGGGACGTTCGACGAGATCGAGCAGATCCTGCGCGCCACGCTGTCGGAGGCGTGGACGAAGCTGTGAGCCGCACACGGCTGTGATCTTCCGTAGGAATGATCATCCACGGCCCCGGTGCCGCCCGTTCGAGTGAGAAACGGGCGCCCGGGGCCGCGTGCTGTCCGGCCTCCCGCCCCTGCCTGCCTAGCGTGCCAGTGACCGATCGGTCCTGCCTTCGTTCCCCCGCACGGGGGACTGCGCGGAGTCCAAACGGCATTCCGCACGGCAATTCTCGATCCGAACCGAGGTGTACGCATGGTGGCCCCGCCGGACAACGACGTGCTCCGGGCACGTGCCCTGCACTTCCAGCACGACGACGGCACGCCCGCGCTCAGCGGCGTGTCGCTCGGCGTCCGGGAGGGCGAGATCCTCGCCGTCGGCGGCCCGCGCGGCAGCGGCAAGACGACGCTGCTGCACTGCCTGGCCGGCCTGCTGCCCGTCCGGCGCGGCGAGGTCTGGTTCAACAGCGCCCCCGTCCACACCATGGGCCCCCTGGCCCGGGAACGGCTGCGCCGCGACCGCTTCGGCTGGATCGACCCGGTCCCCGCGCTCGTCCCGGAGCTCGACGTCTGGGAGAACGCCGCCCTCCCCCTGATGCTGCGCGGCACCGGCCGGCGCCGCGCCAAGAAGGCCGCCCTGGAGTGGCTGGAACGCCTCGACGTCGGCGACCGGGCCCGCAGGCGCCCGCACGAGCTGACCCAGGCGCAGCGGCAGCGGGTCTGCATCGCCCGCGCCCTGGCCCCCGCCCCCTCGGTCCTGTTCGCCGACGAGCCGACGGCCCCCCTGCACCGCGCGGACCGCGCGCACGTCCTGCGCACGCTGACGACGGCGGCCCGCTCGCACGGCATCACGGTCGTCCTGGCCACCCACGACCCGGGGACCGCCGCGCTCGCCGACCGCACGGTGGCGCTGCTGGACGGACGGTGCGTGAAGACCGTGCACCTGCCGCCGGTCCCCGACACCGCAGGGACGGAGGGCCGGACCGCGTGGTCGCTCTCCGTCTGACCCGCAGCGCCCACCCCGCCGTCCGGCTGCGCCGCCTCCTGGTCGCGGCGGCCTCGGCGGGCACGGGGTTCCTCCTGCTCGGCACCCTCGGCTACACGATGGGCCACCCCGCCTCCCCCGGCACCTCCCTCCTGCGGCTGGCCTGGTGCACCGTGCCGCTGGCCGCCACGATCCACTTCGCGGTGGCGGTGGCCCGCACGGACCCGGGCACCCGGCCGCGCCCCGGCCTGTCCGCCATCGGCCTGGGCCCGGCCCGCCTGATGGCCCTCTCCGCGGCGACGACGGCCCTGTACTGCTCCCTGGGCTCGGCGCTGGCCCTGCTGTTCTTCGTCCACCTGCGCGGCGGCCTGGCGGGCACGCCCTTCGGCGGCGCCGCCGACTTCCTCGCCGCGGACCAGCCCCTGCCGCTGCCGGCGGCCCTGACCCTGCTGGCGGTGGTGCCGGCGACCGCGTCGGGGGCGGTGGCGGTGGCCCTGCGCCCGAAGGGGACGGGCCCCTCGCCGGCCCACGGCCCGGTCCGCGGGTTCGGCCGCTTCGGGGCGTACCGCTTCGCGGTGGCGCGGCAGACGTTCGGGGCGTACGGCCGCTTCGGCGCGCAGCTGCGGGGCGAGGCGCGCACGGCTGCCGGGACGCGGGCACCTCACGGCGCCGCGCCCGCACCGGACCACGGAGCGGCGGCCGGTCCTGACGCGGGGACGGCCCCCGCCCCGCAGAAGGGCGGCGCCCCGCCGGCACTCGGTCACGCGGGCGGCGCCCCGTCGGCGGCGCCGGGTCCGCCGGCCGGCCACGGCGTCTGCACCGACGCCCCCGCCAATCTGCCCTGGGGCGTCGCCGTACTGGCCGTGGGCCTCGCCGTGGAGACCTACGCGAGCCGGGCCGGCGTCACCCCGCCCGCCGGCCGGCCCGGCGTCCTCGTCGGCTGGACCCTCGCCGTCCTCGGCCTGGCCCTGGCCGGTCCCGGCCTCACCCACCTGTGCGGGCTCCTCCTGCAGTCCGTACGCCCCGGCGCCCTCCGGCTCCTCGCCGGCCGCGTCCTCATGGCGGAGGCCGGCCGCATCGGCCGTCCCCTGGGCATCGTCTGCGCCGTGGCCTCGGCCGTGTACGCCATGGCCTCGCTGAACGACGCGGGCCGCCTGTCCCTCGGTCCGCTCACCGTCCTCGGCGTGCTCCTCGTCGCCGGCTGCACCCTGGCCACGCTGCTCACCGCCGCCGTGGAGGCCAGGCAGACCCGTGCCGACACCACGGCCGCCCTGCTGCGCCTCGGGGCGCCCGCCGGGATGCTGCGCGGGGTCGCCGCCGTGCGCGCGGGCGCGCTGCTCGCCCTGTTCGGCCCGCTCACCCTGGCCGTCGCCGAGCTGGCGGCCCTGCCGCTGACCCGCTGAGGAGCCGTGGGAAAAAAGTCCGCGGCGGCCGATGAGTCCGGCCGCGGCGCCCGGTCTACCCCATCGAACACCACGCACACGATGGGAGAGACGCCGATGACCTCGACGTACCAGCAGATGATCTTCGTGAACCTGCCCGTGAACGACCTCGACGCGTCGAAGAAGTTCTTCACGGAGCTCGGCTACACGATCAACCCGCAGTTCAGCGACGACAACGCCGCCTCCGTCGTGATCAGCGACACCATCGTCGCCATGCTGCTGACCAAGCCGTTCTACTCGACCTTCACGAACAAGGAGATCGCGGACGCCACGAGGACCAGCGAGGTGCTGCTGTGTCTGAGCGCCAAGAGCCGCGAGAAGGTGGACGAGCTGGTCGAGAAGGCGGTCGCCGCCGGCGGCACCGCCTCGGACAGGGTCCAGGAGATGGACTTCATGTACGGCCGCGCCTTCGACGACCTCGACGGCCACACCTGGGAGGTCGTGTGGATGGACCCGGCGGCCGTCGAGGGCTGAGGGCCGCTGTGCCTAGCATGGGCGGGTGCAGACGATGCCCGCCCATGCGGCCCACCGCGACGACCGTGAGATCGAGACGCTCGAGGAGTTCGACGCGACCGTCGCGGCGCGCGGCACCCTCGCCGGATTCCGTGTGCAGGCCGTCGACCTGACGGACCGTACGCGCGAGCTGCTCGGCACGGACACGGCGGGTGCCGTCTTCCTCGGCTGCCGGATGCGCGAGGAGGCCGCCGCGAAGATCCGCGCGGACGGCGCCCTGGTCTTCCCCCCGGTCCCGGACCTGCCGTTCGACCCGTACCGGGGCCTGCTCTACTCCCCCGACGAGCTCTTCGCCTCGCTGGCGGACGGCTACGAGGCCACGCCCGACGCCCGTGCCTACGCCTGGTTCCGGCGGACCAGGGCGGACGGGGACGTCTACGCCTCGATGCTGCGCGCGGTCCACGACGACTCCATGTCGGACGCGCTCGACGAACTCCTCGCGGGCGCGCGGGTGGTGGGCGTGATGGGCGGCCACGCGATGGAGCGCGGCACGCCGGAGTACGCCGGTGCGGCGCGGCTCGGCCGGGAACTGGCCCGCGCCGGTCTCACGGTCGCCACCGGCGGCGGCCCGGGCGCGATGGAGGCGGCGAACCTCGGTGCGTACGCGGCGCCGTTCGCCGACGGGATGCTGGCGGAGGCCCTGCCGCTCCTCGCCAAGGCCCCCTCGTTCGTCCCGTCGGTCACCGACTGGGCGGGCGCCGCGTTCGAGGTGCGCGCCCGCTGGCCGAAGGGCGGCCCCTCCGTGGGCATCCCGACCTGGTTCTACGGCCACGAGCCGCCGAACCCCTTCGCCTCGCACATCGCCAAGTACTTCGCCAACGCCACCCGCGAGGACGGCCTGCTGGCCCGCTGCAACGCGGGCGTGGTCTTCCTGCCGGGCGCGGCCGGCACCGTCCAGGAGGTCTTCGACAACGCGACGCCGAACTACTACGAGTCCCGGGGCGAGCCCACGCCCATGGTGCTCGTGGACCGCGCGCACTGGACGCGGAGGCTGCCGGCCTGGCCGCTGCTGCAGTCGCTCGCGCGGGGGCGGTCGATGCAGGCGCGCATCGCGCTGGTGGACCGGATCGAGGAGGTCCCGGAGGCGTTGAAACATCTGGGCGGTTAATAAACCGGTAAAGCCAACGCCCGCTGTCCGCCCTCGCGTTGACACTGCTTATGCTGCGCTTATAGACCTGTGAGCTCTCGGGAGCGCCAATGCCATGCCGGCGCTCCCTCCACCCCCCGCATTTGCGCATTCTGTAAAGGACAAACGTGGCAGTTCTGTCCATATCCCGCCGTACGGCATCGCACCGTACCGTCGCCCGTGCCGTGCGCGTCCTCGGCGTCGTCTCCGCCTCGGCCGCGCTCGCGTTCGGTGCCGCCGGCACCGCACTGGCCTGCGACATCAGCGAGTTCTCGGCCGAGGCGAAGTGCGACGGCGGCAAGGGCGTCATCACCGTCACCGACGTGGACCCGTCCGGCATCCCGGCCACCGTCTCGGTGTTCCTCGAGAACAACGGCGCCGACGTGAAGAAGGTCGGCGAGCAGGTGGTCAAGGGCTCGCGCGAAGGCACCACCATCACCTTCGAGGAGGACTGGAAGCCGAACGCCGAGTACCGCATCCACGTCAAGGCCGCGGGCTACGTCAACGAGGACATCAAGCCGAACCTGGTCACCCCGGCCACGGCCTGCGGGAAGAAGCAGGAGGAGCCCCCGGCCACGCCGGCCCCGTCGGACTCCGCCTCGGCCCCCGCCGGGGAAACCCCCGGCGTCCCGGCCCCGTCGTCGGAGCCCTCTGAGCCCTCGGAGCCCTCGGAGCCCTCGGAGCCCTCGCGGAGCGAGAGCACCGCTCCCGCGGGCACCTCCAGCAACGCCCCCTCGCCCGCGGTCGGCGACTCCCACCTCGCCGAGACCGGCGCCGACTCCAACACCGGCGTCATCGCCGGCATCGCGGCCGTCCTGGTCCTGGTCGGCGGAGGTGCTGTCTTCTTCGGCATGCGCCGCCGCGGGGCGAGCAGCGACCGCTGACCCCCTCGGACACCACCCCGGTGGCCCGCCTCCGTCCACGGAGGCGGGCCACCGCGCCGTTCACCCGAACGTCGCCCGCTCCAGCCAGAACTCCAGCAACTCCCGCTCGCCGAGCACCTGCAGCTCCGGCGCGTCCAGCGGCAGCCGGCGGTAGAAGGCGAGCAGGACGGAGGTGAGCGGGCCGCGCAGCGCGACCGTCGCCCTCTCGTGCCCGCGGCGCCAGGCGACACCGTCCTCGGTGAGCTCGATCAGCCACTCGGCGTTCAGGCCGGCCGCGGTGTCGGTGGCGTGCAGGTGGATGCTGCGGCCGGCACCGCGCAGCTCCCGCGCCGCGTGGCCGGGCACCGTGCGCTGGACGAACTCCACGATCTGCAGCCACTCGTCGAGCGCGTCGGCGGCGACCTCGGGCGCGACCCCGTAGGGCAGCCCGGCGGCGAGCGCGGCGTCCGCGCGGTGCACGGTGATCTCGTGCGTCATCCGGCGGGCCCAGAACCCGGCGGTGGGGATCCCGGCCCAGCTCCACACCTTCGCGTCGGGCCCGGCCTCCTTGAGCGCGGCGACGACCGCCACGCCGGACTCCGCCAGCCACGCGTCCAGCGCGGCGGCGTCGCCCCGGGCCTTTGGACCCGCGCGTCCCGGCACCCGCTCCACGGGAATCTCCTCCCCGGCCCGCGTGCGCACCAGCAGCTCCACCCAGCGCAGGGCGCCGCCGGTGTGCCGCACGAGGTCCTCCAGGGACCAGTCGGGGCAGGTCGGCACCGTGGCGGACAGGTCGGCGCCGGAGGTCACCACGGCCCTCAACTGCCCCACCTGGTGGGCGATCTCGTCGCAGTAGCGGTCATGTTCGAGCAGCGTCATGCGGTCACCCTACGAGCGGGCGTTCCGGCCGCGCCCGCCCTTTTCCACGGCCCGGGCCGGCCGCACAGGACGCACAGGACGCTCAGGGCCGCGCGGATCCGCCGAGCACCACGACGTCGGCCGCGTCGAACTCCACCCCGACCTCGTCCCCGACCTCCGGCGCCGACCGCAGCGCGCACGCCGCCTCCAGGCGCGGGGCGTCCTCGGGCTGGAGGTGGACGGCGACGTGGGTGCCCCGGAAGGTGCGTGCCGTCACCCTGCAGCGCAGGCCCGCGTCGGCGGGCACCAGGCGGACCCCGGCGGGCCGTACGAGCAGCGTCCGCGTGCCCTGCGGGGCGTCCTGCGGCACGGGGACCTTGCCCCACGGCGTCACCGCGGCTCCGTCCCCGACCACGGCCTCGACGACGTTGCCGAAGCCGAGGAACCGGGCCACGAACGCGTCGGCCGGCCGCTGCCAGACGTCGAGCGGCGTGCCGGACTGCGCGATCCGCCCGTCCCGCATCACCACCACCCGGTCGGCGAGCGCGAAGGCCTCGCCCTGGTCGTGGGTCACGGCGAGCACGGTGGTGCCCAGCCGGCCGAACAGCTCCCGCAGCTCGACCACCAGCCGCTCCCTGAGCGACCGGTCGAGCTGGCCGAGCGGCTCGTCGAGCATCAGCAGCCGGGGGCCTGGGGCCAGCGCCCGGGCCAGCGCCACCCGCTGCTGCTCCCCGCCGGACAGCGACGCCACGGCCCTGCCGGCCGCCCCCGGCAGTCCGACGAGCTCCAGCAGCTCCCTCACCCGGACGTCCTGTTCGGCCCGGGACGCCCCGTGCATGCGCAGCCCGAAGGCGACGTTGCCGCCCACGTCCCGCTGCGGGAAGAGCTGGTGGTCCTGGAACATCAGGCCGACCCCGCGCCGGTGCGCGGGCACCCCCGCCTGGTCGCGTCCGCCGAGCAGCACCCGCCCGGAGTCCAGGGGCTGCAGCCCGGCGACCGCCCGCAGCAGCGTCGACTTGCCGCTGCCGCTGGGCCCGAGCACGCACACGACCTCGTGTTCGGCGACCTGGAGGTCGACGGCGTCGAGAACGGCCCGCCCCCCGAAGCGGACGGTCGCGGCCTGCAGGCTCAGCAGCATCAGAACTCCCCGGTCCGGTCGGTCCGCAGCCGCTCCAGCACCAGCAGCGCCACCGCGCACACGATCATCAGAATCGTCGACAGGGCCATCGCCTGCCCGTAGTTGAGCTCACCGGGCCGCCCGAGCAGCCGCGCCACGGCGACCGGCAGCGTCGGGTCCTCGGACCGGGCGATGAACACCGTCGCCCCGAACTCCCCGAGCGACACCGCGAAGGCGAACCCGGCCGCGACCAGCAGCGCCCGCCGCACCAGGGGCAGGTCCACCTCGCGCCACACCCGCCAGGGCGACGCCCCGAGCACGGCCGCCGCCTCCCGCAGCCGTACGTCCACCGCCCTCAGCACCGGCAGCAGGGTCCGCACCACGAAGGGGACACCGACCAGCGCCTGCGCGAGCGGCACCAGGATCCAGGAACCGCGCAGGTCCAGCGGGGGTTCGTCCAGCGCGATCAGGAAGCCGAAGCCGACGGTCACCGCGGACACCCCGAGCGGCAGCATCAGCAGCGCGTCGAAGCCGCGCACGATGCGCCCCGCGTCCCGCCGGGTGAGCGCGGCCGCGGCGAGCCCGCCGATCAGCACGGCGAGGGCGGTGGCGGCGACGGCGTACCGGAGCGAGGTGCCGATCGCGTCGATCGGCGGGACGAGGAACATCCCGCCCTCCTCCCGGGTCAGCGCCCGGTAGTACCCGAAGCCGGGCGCGTCCAGCGATCGCTGGACCAGGACCGCCAGCGGCAGCAGGAGCAGCACGGCGACGGTGAGGAGCACCCCGGCCAGCAGCGCCCACTGCCCGGCCCCGCGCGGCCGGCGCGCGGTCACGGACGCGTCCACCAGCCGCAGCGCGGTCTCCCGGCGCCGTACGGTCCAGGCGTGCAGGGCGAGGATCGCGCTCACCGCCACGAACTGGATCATCGTCAGCACGGCCGCCGTGGACAGGTCGAAGACGTCGGTGGTCTGCCGGTAGATCTCGACCTCCAGGGTCGAGAAGACGGGACCGCCCAGGATCTGCACCACGCCGAAGGAGGTGAAGGTGAACAGGAAGACCATGAGCGCGGCGGCGGCCACGGCGGGCGTGAGCGCGGGCAGGGTGACCGTGCGCCACGCCGTGAACCGCGACGCGCCGAGCACCCGCGCGGCCTCCTCCTGCCGCGGGTCGAGCTGCGCCCACAGCCCGCCGACCGTCCGTACGACGACCGCGTAGTTGAAGAAGACGTGCGCGAGCAGGATCGCCCACACGGTGGTGTCGAGCCGGACCCCCCACAGTTCGTCCAGGAGGCCGCCGCGCCCGACGAGCGCCAGGAACGCCGTCCCGACCACGACCGTCGGCAGCACGAACGGCACGGTCACGACCGCCCGCAGGGCCTGCTTCCCCGGGAAGTCGAAGCGCGCGAAGACGTACGCGCCGGGGAGCGCGACCAGCAGCGTGAGCGCGGTGGACACGAGCGCCTGCCAGGTGGTGAACCACAGCACCTGCCGGACGTCGGACTGCGCCAGCACCTGCGCGATCCGGCCGGGGTGCCAGGCCCCGTCGGTGCTCAGGCCGCGCGCGACGATGGCGGCGACGGGGTAGGCGAAGAAGACCGCGAAGAACGCGACGGGCACGGCCATCAGCCCGAGCCGCGCCGCGTTCCCGCGCCGGTCCTTGCGGACGGCTACTTCAGTACGAGCGACGTCCACGACTTGACCCACTCGTCACGCTTGTCGGCGATCTTGTCCGGGTCCAGCGTCTCGGGGTCCTCGGCCTGCGGTCCGTACTCGGTGAACTCCGCCGGCACCCGGGCGTCCCCGGTGACCGGGTAGACGAACATGTTGAGCGGCATGTCCTCCTGGAACCGCCTGCTGATCAGGAAGTCGAGGAGCGCCTTGCCGCCCTCGGCGTTCCTGGCGTTGGCGAGCAGTCCGGCGTACTCGACCTGGCGGAAGCAGGTGCCCTCGGCCACCCCGGTCGGGGCCTCGCCCGGCCTGGGGTCGGCGAAGACGACCTCGGCCGGCGGCGAGGAGGCGTACGACACGACGAGCGGCCGGTCGCCCTTGGCCTTCCTGCCTCCGCTGGAGCCGGAGAACTCCTCGTTGTAGGCCTGCTCCCAGCTGTCGACGACCTTCAGGCCGTTGGCCTTGAGCTTCTTCCAGTAGTCCGGCCAGCCGTCGTCGCCGTACTCCGCGGCCGTGCCGAGCAGGAAGCCGAGGCCGGGTGAGGAGGCGGCGGCGTTCTCGGTGACCAGGAGGTTCCTGTACTCGGGCTCGACCAGGTCGTCGAAGGTCCGCGGCGGGTCCAGCTCGCGGTCGGCGAAGTACTTCTTGTCGTAGTTGACGCAGATGTCGCCGGTGTCGACGGGTGTGACCCGGTGCTCGTCCCCGCCGACCCGGTACCGGGGCTCGATCCTCTCGGAGCCCTTCGCCTCGTACGGCTGGAACAGCCCGTTGTCGAGCGCACGGGACAGCAGGGTGTTGTCGACGCCGAAGAGGACGTCGCCCTGCGGGTTGTCCTTGGTCAGGATCGCCTTGTTCACGGTCTGTCCGGCGTCGCCGGTCTCAAGGACCCTGACCCGGTAGCCGGACTGCTTCTCGAACGCGGCGACGACGTCCTTGGAGGCGGCCCACGAGTCGTGGCTGACGAGGGTCACGGTCCGGGAGTCGCCGGACGACTCCCGGTCCCCCTCCGACGACCCGCACGCGGCCAGGGCGCCGGTCATGCCCAGCGCGACGACCACGGCCGTGAACCGCTTCTTGGTGATGCCCACTTCATTCCTCCTGGAGTGACCAGGAAGAGACGCGGCCCTGCCCGGGACCCCTGGCAGGAGTCCCGGGCAGGGCGCAACAGCTCGAGTGATGACCGATCTCCCTACCCAGAATGACCTGGGCGAGGTTCGGAGGGTCTGCGGCCGGTGCCGCACTCTCAGCGCTGTGGCGCTCCCCTGTCGGAATATGCAGATGTTCTTACGCGGGTTTTACGGTGGTCAGGTTACCGCTCGCTCGCGGCGAGCTGACCGCAGGCCCCGTCGATCTCCTGACCACGGGTGTCCCGGATCGTCACCGGCACACCGTGGGCGGCGATGGCCTCCACGAACGCCTTCTCGTCCTCGGGCCGGGACGCGGTCCACTTCGACCCGGGCGTCGGGTTCAGCGGAATGAGGTTGACGTGCACCGGCCTGCCCTTGAGCAGCCGCCCGAGCCGGTCACCGCGCCAGGCCTGGTCGTTGATGTCCCGGATCAGCGCGTACTCGATGGACAGCCGCCGCCCGGACTTGGCGGCGTACTCGAACCCGGCGTCGAGCACCTCGCGCACCTTCCACCGCGTGTTCACCGGGACGAGGGTGTCGCGCAGCTCGTCGTCGGGGGCGTGCAGCGAGATGGCGAGGCGGCACTTGAAGCCCTCGTCGGCGAACCGGTGGACGGCCGGGACGAGACCGACGGTCGACACGGTGATCCCGCGCTGGGACAGGCCCAGCCCGTCGGGCTCGGGGTCGGTCAGGCGCCGGATCGCGCCCACCACCCGGTTGTAGTTGGCGAGCGGCTCGCCCATGCCCATGAAGACGATGTTGGACAGCCGCGCCGGCCCGCCCGGCACCTCGCCGTCCCTGAGGGCCCGCATGCCGTCCACGATCTGGTGCACGATCTCGGCGGTGGACAGGTTCCGGTCCAGACCCGCCTGCCCGGTGGCGCAGAACGGGCAGTTCATCCCGCATCCCGCCTGCGAGCTGATGCACATCGTCACCCGGTCCGGGTAGCGCATCAGCACCGACTCGACGAGCGTCCCGTCGAACAGCCGCCACAGCGTCTTGCGCGTGGTGCCCTGGTCGGTCGACAGGTGGCGCACGACCGTCATGAGCTCCGGCAGCAGCGCCTCCTGGAGCCGGGCGCGTGAACCGGCGGGGATGTCGGTCCACTGCTCCGGTTCGTGCGCGTACCGCGCGAAGTAGTGCTGCGAGAGCTGTCTGGCGCGGAACGGCTTCTCACCGATCGCGGCGACCGCCTCCTTGCGTTCGGCGGGCGTGAGGTCGGCGAGGTGCCGCGGCGGCTTCTTGGCTCCGCGCGGGGCGACGAAAGTGAGTTCTCCGGGCTTAGGCATGGCTCAACCAGTGTCGCAGATCGAACGCCGTGACCCGGGGGCCCGGGGACCGGGGCCCGTCAGCGCAGGTCGAGCCGCATCAGGACCCGGGGATGGCCGGCCAGCACCGAGGTGGTGTCCGCGACGTGGACGAACCCGGCCCGCTCGAAGTTCCTCCGGATCCCGGCGTAGGCCATCGTCAGGTCGACCCTGGCGTCGCCGTTGTCGAGGGGGTACGCCTCGACCGCCGGTGCGCCGTGGGCACGCGCGAACTCGACCGCGCCGGCGATGAGGGCGTGCGAGATCCCCTTCTTCCGGTGGCCGGGGCGTACCCGGATGCACCACAGCGACCAGACCGGCAGGTCGTCGACGTGCGGGATCTTCCGGTTGCGGGCGAAGGAGGTGTCCGAGCGCGGTGCCACCGCGGCCCAGCCCACCGGTTCGCCGTCTTCGTAGGCGAGCACGCCCGGAGGCGGGTCGGCGCGGCACAGCCCGGCGACGTACGCGCCGCGGGCCGGTCCCCGCAGTTCGTTGTTGAGCTTGGAGGGGAGCCGGTAGCTCAGGCACCAGCAGACGTTGGCTCCGGGCGATTTGGGGCCGAGCACGGTGCGGACGTCGTCGAAGACCGTGGCCGGGCGGACGTCGAGGGTCATGGCACCACGATGTCACGGTGTGCCCGGCCGGTCCGCCGCTCCCCGGGACCGCCGGGCGGCCGGCTCCTGGCGGTCGGCGGGGAGCGGGGCCGGGAACGCGAGCGCACCGAAGACGGCAGCGAGCCCCCGCCCGGCGAAGGGGCGGGGGCTCAGCGGAGCGTCCGGCTCACCCGGATCCGACGAAGAGCACGAACAGCAGCCACACCACGGGCGCGGTGGGCAGCAGCGAGTCCAGCCGGTCCATGATCCCGCCGTGGCCGGGAAGCAGCGAGCCCATGTCCTTGATGCCCAGGTCCCGCTTGATCATGGACTCGCCGAGGTCGCCCAGCGTGGCGCTGGCGGCGACCGCGAGACCGAGCAGCAGGCCCTGCCACCAGGCACCGCCGTCGATCAGGAAGTGCATGCACAGCGCGCCGGCCGCCATCGCGAACGCCACCGCGCCGAGCAGGCCCTCGCGGGTCTTGCCGGGACTGATACGGGGGGCGAGCTTGCGCTTGCCGAACCGCCAGCCGACGGCGTACGCACCGGTGTCGCTGACCACCGTGAGCACCAGGAACGTCAGCACCCGCCACGGCCCGTCCCCGGCCGCCAGCATCATCGCGACGAACGTGGCCAGGAACGGCACGTAGAACGCCGCGAAGACACCCGCCGTGACGTCCTTGAGGTAGTCCTCGGGCGGTTGCGTCATCCGCCAGACCAGCACGGCCAGCGCGGTGAGCGCCATGGCGACCCACGCGCCCTCGGCACCCCGCACGTACCCGGCGACGACCATCGCGGCGCCGCCGAGCGCGAGCGGCACCAGGGGCGCCCGGATGCCCTTGCGCTCCTCCAGCCGCTTGGTCAGTTCCCACAGGCCCACCACGACGGCGACCGCGACCACGCCGACGAAGACGGCCTTGACGACGAAGAGCGACGCGACGATCACCACGCCCAGCCCGACCCCGACCCCTATCGCGGCACTCAGATCGCGTCCCGCGCTCTTCTTCTGCGGCCGGGGTGCCGGCTGCGGGGCGTCGGGCATGGGCTCCGGATCCTGCTTGTGCGGCACCTCCCCGTAAGGGTGTGCCTGTGACGTGTGGTCGCGGAACGCCTCGTCCCGGAACAGCGGGCCGCTCAGCCGAGCGGCCCCCCGGTCGTCATCCTGGTCTCCGCCGTGATCGGGTACGTCGGGCACGATGGGCATGGGGCGAGTCTGCTGCGCGTCACGCGCATCGTAGGCGGGACCCGCCGGGGGGACGGCCCCCTGGGCAGGTCCCTGCCCGGTGGGCCCCCAGTACCCGGTGTATGGCGGCGCGCCCCAGGAAGAGTCGTTCATCAGACCTCGAGCAGCTCCGCTTCCTTGTGCTTCAGGAGCTCGTCCACCTGGGCGACGTACTTCGCGGTGGTGTCGTCGAGCTCCTTCTCCGCACGGCGGCCCTCGTCCTCGCCGACCTCGCCGTCCTTGACCAGCTTGTCGATGGCGTCCTTGGCCTTGCGGCGCACGGAGCGGATCGAGACCTTGGCGTCCTCGCCCTTGCCCTTGGCGACCTTGATGTACTCGCGGCGGCGCTCCTCGGTCAGCTCGGGGAACACCACCCGGATGATGTTGCCGTCGTTGCTCGGGTTGACGCCCAGGTCGGAGTCGCGGATCGCCTGCTCGATGTTGCGCAGCGCGCTCTTGTCGAAGGGGGTCACCACGGCCATGCGCGGCTCGGGCACGGAGAACGAGGCCAGCTGGTTGATCGGCGTCGGCGCGCCGTAGTAGTCGGCCACGATCTTGTTGAACATCGCGGGGTGCGCACGGCCGGTGCGGATCGCGGCGAAGTCCTCCTTGGCGACCACGACGGCCTTCTCCATCTTCTCCTCGGCCTCGAGGAGGGTCTCTTCGATCACCACTTGCTCCTGCGTGTCTTGAGTAGGCCCGGCTGCGGTTCCTCGTCGGGGCGGCGGCCGGCTGCGTCGCGTCTTCTTCCTGCACGGTTCCCGACCGGCAGGACATTGTCCATCCCCCGGCCCGGCTCCGTCCCGTCCGTCCCCCGGACAGGTGGCGTCCGGTGGACGGGCGTCCCGTGGAGGGGTGTCCGGGGGACGGGATGGTTCATCCGGTCAGTCCCGGCTGCCCTGGTCACCCACCAGCGTGCCGATCTTCTCACCCTTGACGGCGCGCGCGATATTGCCCTCCGCCAGAAGCTCGAAGACGACGATCGGGAGCTTGTTGTCGCGGCACAGCGTGATGGCCGTGGCGTCGGCGACCCTCAGGTCGCGCGTGATGACCTCGCCGTAGCCGAGGTGGTCGAACTTCACGGCGTCGGGGTTGGTCTTGGGGTCGGAGTCGTAGACCCCGTCGACACCGTTCTTGCCCATCAGCAGCGCTTCGGCGTCGATCTCCAGGGCGCGCTGGGCGGCGGTGGTGTCGGTGGAGAAGTACGGCATGCCCATGCCGGCACCGAAGATGACCACGCGGCCCTTCTCCAGGTGCCGTACGGCACGCAGCGGGATGTACGGCTCGGCGACCTGCCCCATGGTGATGGCGGTCTGCACCCGGCAGTCCACGCCCTCCTTCTCCAGGAAGTCCTGCAGGGCGAGGCAGTTCATCACGGTGCCGAGCATGCCCATGTAGTCGGAGCGGGCCCGGTCCATGCCGCGCAGCTGCAGTTCGGCACCGCGGAAGAAGTTGCCGCCGCCGATGACGACGGCGATCTGCGCGCCGTCGCGGACCACGGCCGCGATCTCGCGCGCGATGGCGTGCACCACGTCGGGGTCGACGCCCAGGCCCCCACCGCCGGAGAAGGCCTCTCCGGACAGCTTCAGCAGAAACCGGCCGGGTACTTTGCCGTCGTCGCTCTTCTGGGCCTTGGTGGTCATGGGGGTTCCCGCCTCTTTCACGTGTTGCACATACGAAGAAGGCCATTGCCGGTGGGGCGTGGTTCGCATCCCATGCGGCAATGGCCTCCTCGTCAGATCTGCTGTCGTCGGGCACGCGCGTGTGCGTGACCGGGTACCCGGACGACTGCCGTCGACCCTATCGGGGTCGCGCGCCCGTCGGGGTCCGGACTCAGATGCCGACCTTGATGCGCGTGAAGCGCTTCAGGGTGACACCGGCCTCGTCCAGCACCTTCTGGACGGACTTCTTGTTGTCGAGCGCGTACGGCTGGCCCAGCAGCGTGGCGTCCTTGAAGAAGCCGTTGAGGCGGCCCTCGACGATCTTCGGCAGGGCGGCCTCGGGCTTGCCCTCGGCGCGGGTGGTCTCCTCGGCGATGCGGCGCTCGGCCTCGACGACCTCGGCCGGGACGTCCTCCTTGGAGAGGTACTTCGGCGCGAAGGCGGCGATGTGCTGGGCGACGCCCTTGGCGACCTCGGCGTTCGGCTTGTCCAGCTCGACGAGGACACCGATCTGCGGGGGCAGGTCGGGCATCGTGCGGTGCATGTACGCCGTCACGAAGCCGTCGGCGAACTGCGCGAAGCGGTCCAGGACGATCTTCTCGCCGAGGTTGGCGTTGGCCTCGTCCACGAACGCCTGGACGGTCTTGCCGGGCTCGATCTCGGAGGCGAGCAGGGCCTCGATGTCGGCCGGGGAGGTCTTGGCGACGTGCTCGGCGATGGCCTTGGCGACGGCCTGGAACTTGTCGCCCTTGGCGACGAAGTCCGTCTCGCACTTCAGCTCGACGAGGACACCGGAGGAGTTGTCGTCGGCGATGATCGAGACCACGGCGCCGTTCTCGGCGGAGCGGCCCTCGCGCTTGGCGACGCCCTTCTGGCCCTTGATGCGCAGCGCCTCGACGGCCTTCTCGACGTTGCCCTCGGCCTCGTCCAGCGCCTTCTTGCAGTCCATCATGCCGGCGCCGGTGAGCTCGCGGAGCTTCTTGACGTCGGCGGCGGTGTAGTTCGCCATGAGTCTGTGAATCTTTCTCGAAGTCTGGAGGATCGAAGATCTGCGGGGTGCGGCCTCCATGGGGACGGAGGTCGCTGTCCTGCCGCCGACCTACGGGTGAACGGCGGGAGCGGATTTCATGTCATCCGCTCCCGCCGTCAACGCTGACGCTGACGGTCAGGCCTGCTCGCCCTCGGCGGCCTTCTCGCCCTCGGCGGGGGCGGCCTCGGCAGCCGGGGCCTCGGCGGCCGGAGCCTCGGCAGCCGGAGCGGCTTCCTCGGAGTCCGCCTTCTTCTCACCCTCGAGCAGGTCGCGCTCCCACTCGGCGAGCGGCTCGCCCGCGGCCTTGTCGCCCTTGCCGGCCTCGGCGACACCGGAGCGGGCCATCAGGCCCTCGGCGACGGCGTCGGCGATCACGCGGGTGAGCAGGGTGACGGAGCGGATCGCGTCGTCGTTGCCCGGGATCTTGTAGTCGACCTCGTCGGGGTCGCAGTTGGTGTCGAGGATGGCGACGACCGGGATGTTGAGCTTCCGGGCCTCGCCGACCGCGATGTGCTCCTTCTTGGTGTCCACGATCCAGACGGCGCTGGGCACCTTCTGCATCTCGCGGATACCGCCGAGGGTCTTCTCCAGCTTGGCCTTCTCACGCGAGAGGACCAGGAGCTCCTTCTTGGTCAGACCGGAGGACGCGACGTCCTCGAAGTCGATCTGCTCCAGCTCCTTCAGGCGCTGCAGACGCTTGTAGACGGTCGAGAAGTTGGTGAGCATGCCGCCCAGCCAGCGCTGGTTGACGTAGGGCATGCCGACGCGGGTGGCCTGCTCGGCGATGGCCTCCTGCGCCTGCTTCTTCGTGCCGACGAACATGACCGTGCCGCCGTGGGCGACGGTCTCCTTGACGAACTCGTAGGCGCGGTCGATGTACGACAGCGACTGGAGCAGGTCGATGATGTAGATGCCGTTGCGCTCGGTGAAGATGAAGCGCTTCATCTTCGGGTTCCAACGGCGGGTCTGGTGACCGAAGTGGACGCCGCTCTCCAGCAGCTCCCGCATCGTGACGACGGCCATGGCCGTACTCTCCTCGTGTTTCTCGGTTGTGCCGCGGGTGCCGGACGGCTCCCGCGCCTGACGCCCGCAGTGCGCCGTTGCCACGAAGGACCGAGGGGCGCTGATACGGACCGTTTCCGGTGGCCATATCGGGGCGTGCGAAGTCGACCCGGTGGCCCGGGTCGCCACCAGAAGTGTACGGGACCCGCGGGGCCCCGGGTGACGCCGTTGTCCACAACCGGACACCGGTCCACAGCCACCGGCCGGGATCGCGGGACGCGGGGACGCTGTCCGCATGCGAGCGAAGCGATGTGCGCGGGTGTGTACGCGGCTGGTGCTGCTGTCGGCCCTGACGGTGACGGCCCTGCTGGCCCCGCCTCCGCCCCTGTCCTTCTCCGGCGCGGCCGGCCCGGTCACGCCGGGCGCGGACTCCGGGGGGCCGGACGCGGACTCCGGGGTGCCAGGCACAGGGGCGCCGGGCGCGGGGGTGCCGAACGCGGGGGTGCCGGCCGTCGGGCGGGCCTGGCCCGTCGGTACGCGCCCTCCGGTCCTGCGCGGCTGGGAGCCCCCGGCGACGGTCTACGGCCGGGGCCACCGGGGCGTGGACCTGGCGGCACCGCCCGGCGCGCCGGTACGGGCGGTGGCGGCGGGCCGGATCTCCTTCGCGGGCCGGGTGGCGGGCAGAGGGGTCGTCTCGGTGGAACTGGCCGGAACGGGCGAGCCGCCCCTGCGTACCACGTACGAACCGGTGACGGCGTCGGTGGCGGAGGGCGAGGAGGTGGGGCCGGGCGAAGTGCTCGGCACGGTCCAGCCGGCCGGCTCCCACTGCACGGCCCCGTGCGTGCACTGGGGCCTCCTCAGGGGCGAGACCTACCTGGACCCCCTCTCGGTGCTGCCGCCGTGGCTGCTGCGCGGGGGTCCGTCGAGGCTGCTGCCGGTCCTGGGTGTTCCGCCGCCCTCGTAGCCGTGGCTCGCGGGGTGCGGACACGCGTGCCTCCCCGGAGCGGAGCCGCGGGCACGCGTGCCGCCTCCGTGCGAGCGGCGGCGGGCAGGCGCGCCTTGCCCGCCGCCGCCACGGTCCGTGCCTTCTCAGGGTCTCAACGGCCCGGGAGGCATCCCGGGCCCGGCACGGCACGGCCGGGCACGGGCAGTGTCCGGGCCGCGTCCGCAGCGCCGGAGCGCGTACGCCCGACCCGGTCCGCTCCCGGCCGGCGTCAGCCCCGCACACCCCGCAGGGCCATGCCGACCGCCGCCTCCGCGATCACCGAGGGCTCCTCGGCCGCTCCCAGCTCGATGCGCCGCACCGCCGCGTCGACCACGCCCTGGAGCAGCATCGCGGCCAGCCGGGGCTCCGCGTGCCCCAGCTCGCGCAGCGCCTCGACGATCATCGTGACGAGCCCGCCGTGCGCCGCCCGGATCTTCTCCCGGGCCCCCGCGTCGAGCTCACTGGCCGAAATGGCCACCACGGCCCGGTGCCGCCGGTCCCCGACGAGCTCCAGCTGCTTGCGCACGTACGCCTCGACCTCGGCCTCGGGCCCGTCCGCCGCGGCCATCGCCGCCGCCACCTCCGCGGCCCAGACGGGGAAGTCGACCTCGCAGAGCTCCTCGACCACCGCCGCGCGTGACCGGAAGTACTCGTACACGGACGATCGCGCGAGGCCCGTCCGCTCGGCGAGAGCCGGAAAGGTCAGCGCCTCCGTCCCGCCCTCGGACAGCAGGGAGCGTGCCGCGTCCAGCAGGGCGGCACGCTGCATCGACCGGTGCTCGGCCACGGAGGCCGCTCGAATCCTTGGCACGCCGACCACTTTACGGACGCGCCACCGCCGACGGGAGTCACTGCGCGCTTCCCCGGGTCAGCGGCCGAAGCTCGCCAGTTTCGCCCGCAGCTGCAGCACGGACTTGGTGTGGATCTGGCTGACCCGGCTCTCGGTCACGCCGAGCACGTTCCCGATCTCGGCGAGGGTGAGCCCTTCGTAGTAGTACAGCGTGACGACGGTCTTCTCCCGCTCGGGCAGCGTGTTGATGGCCCGTGCCAGGAAGCGCCGCAGCTCCCGGTCCTCGGCCACCTCGACCGGGTTGTCGGCCGTGGTGTCCTCCAGCGTGTCCATGAAGCTCAGGCCCTCGCCGCCCTCGCCCCCGCCGTGCAGCAGCTCCTCCAGGGCCACGACGTTCGCCAGCGACAACTGGCTGAAAACAGCGTGGAGTTCGTCGATCGCGATGCCCATCTCGGCTGCGACCTCGCTCTCCGTCGGCGTCCGCCGCAGCCGCGCCTCCAAAGTGGCGTACGCCCGCTCCACGTTCCGCGCCTTCTGCCGCACCGACCTCGGGATCCAGTCCAGCGCGCGCAGCTCGTCGATCATCGCGCCCCGGATCCGGGTGATCGCGTACGTCTCGAACTTGATCTCCCGGCCGGGGTCGAACTTCTCGATGGCGTCGATCAGCCCGAACACCCCGGAGGAGACGAAGTCCGCCTGCTCGACGTTGGGCGGCAGGCCCACGCTGACCCGGCCCGCGACGTACTTCACGAGCGGCGAGTAGTGCAGGATCAGCTGCTCCCGCAGCCGCTCGTCCCCCGTCGCCTTGTACGACCGCCACAGCTCGTCGAGCGTCGAGGGGGCGGGCGGCCGCACGCTGCCACCGTCGCGGGCGGCTGGGGGGATCGCCGCCCGGTCGGACCCGGAGGTGTGCTGGGGCATTCGTCGCCTTGTGCCGTTCTGCCGTGGAGTGGGGTGCCCGGGTGGGCCGTCTGTCCGATGTCGGGATTGCCTGTCCGTGTCGGGATCCTCGTGAGCGTAGCGTGACTGAGGTGTCGCGGTGCGCGAGGAACGAGGGTCGGGGCGTACGCAGATACGTTCCGTGGCACGCCCCACCGGGTCGCTCCGGTAGCTCAGCGTGATCGCATGAACACCCCAATTGGGCAAATTGCCAGGGCGTGTCGGGATTCCCCCGTACGGCCGAACACGCTCGGTCAGCACCGGCCGCGAGCGCCTCGGGCCGAGATCACCGCCTGGCGTGTCAACTTCCAGCCGTCGCCGTGTCGTTCGACGTAACCGAGTGCCCTGAGTTCGTACAGTCTGGCGATCGCGTCGTCCGCCGAGGTCTGCGCACAGCGCGCGATCTCCGTCGCCGGGGCCGCCCGGCGGGCCGGCAGAGCGGCGAGCACCTGCCGGGTGGCGGGTGCCAGCAGGTCCCGCGGCAGCACCGGTCCGCGGCGCTCCGGGGCGAGCTCTCCGATCTCGCCGACCAGTTCGACGACGTCCGCGGCATCGGTGACCAGGTGCGCCTCCGCGCGGAGCAGTTCGTGCACGCCCGCGGACAGGCCGCTGGTGGCCGGGCCGGGTACTCCCATCGTGTGACGGCCCAGTCGCTGCGCCGCGCGCGCCGTGACGAGCGAGCCGCTGCGGTGGGCCGCCTCGACGACCACGGTGCCTCTGGTGAGTGCGGCGATGACCCGGTTGCGGAGGATGAACCGGCTCGGCGTCGGGTGCTCCCCGGGCGGCAGCTCGCCGATCACCAGACCCTGCTCGGCGATCCTGGCGATCAGCTCGGTGTGGCCGCGCGGATAGGGCCGGTCGACGCCGCAGGCCAGGACGGCGACGGTGGCCCCGCCCGCGCCCAGGGCGCCGCGGTGGGCGGCGCCGTCGACGCCGTAGGCACCGCCGGAGACGACGACCCATCCCTGTTCGGCGAGTCCGCCGGCGAGGGTGGCCGCCATGTGCGCCCCGTACTCGGTGCAGGCCCGCGCTCCCACGACGGCCACCGACCGCAGCGCCCACATCCGCAGACTGGGCAGGCCGCGCACCCACAGCCCCAGGGGCCGGGCGTCTCCCAGATCGTCGAGCTGCCCCGGCCACTCGGCGTCCCCCGGAACCACGAACCGCACTCCGGCCTCCCGGGCGGCAGCGAGGTCCCTGCCCGGCTCGGCCTGCTCGGCCCTCGCCCGCAGCCCCGCCCACCGTCTGCCGCTCACCCCCGGCAGGGGCCGGTCGCCCTCCCGCAGCCGCCGGACCACCTCCCGTACCCCGAACTCCCGCACCCACCGCCCGCCGGCCTGGTCACCGGGCTCGACGACCCGGGTGAGGAAGACCCGGGCGAGCAGCTCCCCGTCCGGTTCGCCCACGGCGCTCACCTCGGCGCCCCGACGGCCAGGGGGACGCCTCGCGGCACCCCGGTGCGCAGTTGCAGGGCCAGGGCGACGTCCGCCGCGTCGGGCCGGTCGTGACCGGCGAGGTCGGCGACGGTCCAGGCGACGCGCAGGACGCGGTCGAGCCCGCGGGCGGTGAGCACGCCCCGCTCCAGGCTGCGCTCGGCCTCGTCCATGGCACCGGGCGCGGCGGACCAGCGGCTGCGCAGCTCCCGGCCGGGGACCTCGCTGTTGGTGCGCCACGGGGTGCCGGCGAGGCGTGCCGCGGCCCGTTCGCGAGCCGCCCGCACCCGGTCGGCGACCACCGCGGTGGACTCGCCCCGCGCGCCGCAGGCGGTCAGTTCGCTGCGCGTGACGCGGTCCACCTCGACGCGGAGGTCGACCCGGTCGAGCAGCGGGCCGGACAGCCTCGCCTGGTAACGGCGGATCGCCGAGGGCGGGCACTCGCACAGGGCGTCCCTCAGGGAGAAGCGTCCGCACGGGCAGGGGTTGGCCGCGAGCACCATCAGGAACTTCGCCGGGAAGCGCACGACACCCGCGCTGCGCGCGATCACGACGTGCCCCGCCTCCAGCGGCTGGCGCAGGGCGTCCAGCGCCCGGCCGCTGAACTCCGGCGTCTCGTCCAAAAAGAGGACCCCGCGGTGGGACAGTGACACGGCTCCGGGGCGTGCGGTGCCGGGGCCGCCGCCGACGAGCGCCTGCATCGTGGCCGAGTGGTGCGGGGCGCAGTAGGGAGCGACATCGATCAGGGGTTTGCCCGCGGGCAGCAGGCCCGCCACCGAGTGCACCGCCGTGACCTCCAGCGACTCCTGCCGGCCGAGCCGGGGCAGGAGGGCGGGCAGCCGCTCCGCGAGCATCGTCTTGCCGGCGCCGGGCGGCCCTTCCAGGAACAGGTGGTGCCCGCCCGCCGCGGCGACCTCCACCGCCGTGCGCGCCGAGGCCTGGCCCACGACGTCCGCCAGGTCGTGGCCGTGGTCGTGCTGGGCCGCGCCGACACTCCGCATGCCGGTGGCCGTGCCCGCGCCGGGCATCCGCAGGCCGGCGAGGAGCGGATCGGGGCGTCCCTGCTCGTCCGGGTCCTCCTCGGGCACGGGTTCGTCCGCGAGGACGGCGATCAGCTGGCGCAGGCTGCGCACACCCAGCACCGACACCCCGGGCACGAGGCAGGCCTCGGCGGCGGCGCACTCGGGCACGACGACCTGCTCGTACCCGGCGTCCGCCGCCGCCAGCACCGCCGGCAGGACTCCGCGCACCGGCCGGACCCGCCCGTCCAGCCCCAGCTCCCCGATCATCACGATGTCGGCGAGCACCCGGGGATCGATGCGCTCGGCCGCCCCGAGGACGGCCGCCGCGACGGCGAGGTCGAAGCCGCTGCCGCTCTTGGGCACGGACGCCGGGCTCAGGCCCACCGTCAGTTTCTTCTGGGGCCAGGCGGCGCCGGAATTGACCACCGCGGCCCGCACCCGGTCCCGGCTCTCCGTCAGGCTCTTGTCGGGCAGGCCCACCAGCGTGAAGGCCGCGACGCCCGGTTCGAGGTCGGCCTGCACCTCGACCACCACGCCTTCGACGCCCACCAGCGTCACCGAGCAGGTACGCGCGAACCCCATCTCAGGCCACCCCCCGCACGTGCTCCACGACGGGCCCGCCGCGCGCCGGCAGCAGCACGCCGACCAGGTCGATGCGGACGCCGCCGGGCGGCGCTCCCCCGTGGGTCTGGATCCAGCGCTCGGCGAGATCGCGCAGCCGCCGCGCCTTGTCCGGGGTCACCGCGGCCATCGGGTGCTCGAAGGAACCCGTCCTGCGGGTCTTGACCTCGCAGACGACGAGGACGTCGCCGTCCCGCGCCACGATGTCGATCTCGCCCGCCCGGCCGCAGCGCCAGTTGCGCTCCAGAACCGCCATGCCGTCCGCGGCCAGCCGCCGCGCGGCCACGCTCTCGCCGTACCTGCCGAGTGCACGTCGTGCGTTCATGTCGGCACCACCTCCGGCGCCAACGATGCGGGCGGCCCGGCGAACTGTTGGATCTTGGTGGACAACTCCGGCCCTGTGGACAACGCCGTCGCCCGTGCGCGTGAACGTCAGCGGCCCGCACTGATCGGCGACGCGGGAGCGCCACCCACCCGGGACACCTCCGCCCGGGACACCGCCCGCCCCGGAGTGCCGACCGGCCGGAAGCACCGGCCGCCCGGGCGCGTCAGCCGCCCGGCAACTCCAGATCGCTCTTGTTGAGCTCCTCGATGTTCACGTCCTTGAACGTCAGGACGCGGACCTGCTTCACGAAGCGCGCCGGCCGGTACATGTCCCACACCCAGGCGTCCGCCATCGACACCTCGAAGAACACCTCGCCCTGGACCGAGTGCACCTGCATCTCGTAGTCGTTGGTCAGGTAGAAGCGCCGCTCGGTCTCGATCACGTATTTGAACAGACCGACGACATCGCGGTACTCCCGGTAGAGCTTGAGCTCCATCTCGGTCTCGTACTTCTCGAGGTCCTCGGCGCTCATGGCATGTTCCCCTTCAGCCGTGCGATCCCACCATTGTGCGCCAGTCCCGTGAGCCCTTAGACGATTTCCGGGTCGAGGGTCACCGGCCTGGCCGGAGGACCTTCGTCGAGCAGCGTGCGCAGCAGCCCGGCGAGTCTGGTCGGATACACCGTCTCATGTGCCCGGGTCAGTTCCCGACACGTCCACCAGCGCGCTCCGGCGACACTGCGCCGCTCCAGCTCGGTCAGCGCGGTGGCCCGGATCGCCGTGCGGTCCGTACGGGCCAGGTAGTACCACTCGTCCTGGTCCCAGCGGCGGCCCGCGAACGGGAAGGAGCACCTCCGCCGCCACAGCACCGGCCCGAGCTCGACCTCGGTGATGCCGGTCTCCTCGGCGAGTTCCCGCAGGGCGGCCTGTTCACGGGTCTCGTCGCCCTCGACACCGCCGCCGGGCGTGAACCACCAGTCGTCGGACGGATCGTCCGGCTCGTGCCCGTGCAGCAGCAGGATGCGGTCCCGCGGGTCGAGCAGGACGACCCGGGCGACCTTGCGCAGCCCGCCCACGTACGCGTCCTGCCCCGTCGGCACGGCCTCAGCGGACACCGGCGGGCTCCGCGTCCGTCCGGCCGCGCCCCGCACCCGCACGCTTGGCGATCGGGCCGTACGCGGCTCCGCCGAGCACGAGCACGGCGCCGGCGACCACCAGGGCGACGATCGTGCGCAGCGGGCCGGACGGGGAGAGGGCGCCGAGCTTCTCGAAGCCGGTGGGGCGCTGCAGCGTGCCGTTCATGGGCCACACGACGGCGTCGACCCGGGCCTCCACGGCGCCGCGCGCCACGGTGCCGTCGGCGGCGTCGGTGAGGTGGGCGGTGGAGTCCACGGAGCTGCCGCGCTCGTCACCCAGCAGGAACAGCCGTCCCTCGGGAACGGTCACGGTCGGGAAGCCGCCGGACTCGGCGGCCTCGCCCCGGGGCAGGTACGGTTCGTCGATCTCCTTGCCGGAGACCTTCAGCCTGCCGTCCCGGCAGCAGGAGACGGTGTCGCCGCCGACGGCGACCACCCGCTTGATCATCGGCATGTCGGCCCAGGTGGCGTCCTTGAAGACGACGACGTCGCCCCGGCGCACCTCGGCGCCGTCGACGCGCTGCGCCAGCACCCGGGCGCCGGCGTCGATCGTCGGGGACATCGAGCCGGTCGGCACGGTGTACGGCCGGTAGACCACCGCTGCCCAGGCGAATCCGCCGAGGAACAGCACCAGTCCCAGCGCCACGGCCAGCCCGGACAGCCGCTGCCCGGCCCGGCTGCCCACCGGGCCCTGATGCGTACCGCCGCCGCGCGGAGCCGGACGCGTCGTGCTCTCACCACCCATGGATCCGCACCCTACCCGGCGGTACCCGGCCCGGTCAGCCCTTCCACCGCGGCCGAGGGCGCGGCGTCACGAGGGCTCGTCGGGGCCGTGCCGCGCCCGGCGGGCCTCAGCGGGTCCCGGCGACCGCGGTCCGCCGACGGCGCCACAGGGCCACCGGTACGACGCCGGCCAGGGCGAGCGCGCCGGGGGCGGCCGGCAGCGCGGCGGCCGCGGACTGCTCGCCCAGTCCCGGCTGGTCGAAGGTGTCCGGCACCGGCAGGGTGTCCCAGCGGTTGACCGGCCAGGCGATGACGATGGCGCGGCCGACGACGTCCTTCACCGGGACCATGCCGTTGTGCTTGTCCGCGCGGTTGTAGCGCGAGTCCCGGGAGTTCTGCCGGTGGTCCCCCATGACCCAGATGTAGCCCTCGGGGACCTTGACCTTGAACTGGCCGCCCTGGTCGTCCATGCTGCACGGCGTGTTGCCCGGGTAGACGTAGGGCTCGTCGAGCGCCTTGCCGTTGACCCTCAGCGGGCCGGTGTCCCTGCACTCGACGGTGTCGCCGCCGACGCCGACGACGCGCTTGATGAGGTCCTTCTCCTCCACGGACGGCATGAGCCCGATCCAGCTGAGGAACGCCTGCAGCGCGTTGGGGTCGGCCGTGGGCTGGCCCGCCAGCCACTTGTCGGGGTCGTGGAAGACGACGACCTCGCCGCGCTCGGGCTCGGAGCCGAACCAGGGGGTGAGCTTGTCGACCAGGACGCGGTCGCCCTGCTGGAGGGTGTTCTGCATCGAGTCGGAGGGGATGGAGAACGCCTGCACCAGGAACGTCTTGATCAGCAGCGCCAGCACCAGCGCGATACCGATCAGGATGGGCAGTTCCTTCCAGAAGGAGCGCTGCTTCCTCTGGCGGGGAGGCGTGCCGCCCGGTCCCCCGTCCTCGGTCCTGCTCTGCTCGCCCGTCACCGTGCCGTCCTCGACTGCCCCGGAGTCACTCCCGGAGGTCACGGCGCTGTCCGCGGCCGGGACGGCGGATTCCGCGGGACCACCGCGGTGTTCCTCCCCGTCGTGTCCGGACCGTGCGCCGACCGCCACATCCCCCACGCCAACTCCTTACTCTGTGCCGCCGCCCGCCCCACACACGGCGCAGGCCCACCACTCCCATAACGAGCGGGAGTTCCGCAGGGCTCGGGAGCTGGATCATTCCGTTCGGATCGTCGGAGGCAACCCTATGCGACGGGTGGGGGGCGGCGGTCGACCCGGCGGCCGCGTCGGACACCGCCGCGTACGTTTCCGGCTCCTCCAGGGTGCTCCAGTGGTTCAGCGGCCAGGCGATGAGCATGGCCCGCCCCACCACCTCGTCCTCGGAGACCGTGCCGCCGTAGTCGGTGTCCTGGTGGGAACGGGAGTCGGCGGAATTGGAACGGTGGTCGCCCATCACCCACAGCCGGCCCCGGGGGACGGTGACGTCGAACTGCGTGCTGGAGGGGGCGTTGCCGGGGTACAGGTAGTCCTCGTCCAGCGGGATGCCGTTGACGGTCACGCGGCCCTGCGCGTCGCAGCACCTGACCCGGTCGCCGCCGACGCCGACGACCCGCTTGATGAGGTCCTTCTCGTTGTCGGAGGGCAGCAGGCCGATGAAGGTGAGCCCTTCCTTGACCTGTTTGACGACGACGGGGTCGTTCTTCGGGGTGGTGGTCTGCTCGTCCTTGAGCCAGCCTCCGGGGTCCTTGAAGACGACGACGTCCCCGCGCTGCGGCTTGGAGCCGAACCACGGGGTGAGCTTGTCGACCAGGACCCGGTCGCCGATCCGGATCGTCTGCTCCATGGACCCGGACGGGATGACGAAGGCCTGGACGAGGAACGTCTTCAGCACGAGCGCGATGAGGACGGCGACGCCGATCAGGAGGGGTATCTCCTTGACCACGCTGCGCCTGCGCCTGCGCTTGACCTTGCGCTGGAGCTTGCGCCGCTCGGCGCGGGTACGGCCGCTGACGGAGCCTGCTGCCCGCCGGGCACCGGTGGGCAGCAGGTTCTCGGCGGGGCTCGCGGGGATCCCGCGCGGTTTGCCGCGGCTACCCATGGGCGCCCCCCACGGCGGGCACGCGCGCGTAGGCGTCGGGACGCTGCAGGCGGGTGGCGTGGGAGAGGGGCCAGACGATCCAGTCGGCGCGTCCGACGACCTCGCCGACCGGGATCATGCCGCCGCCGGGGGAGCCGAGGTGGTCGCGGGAGTCGCTGGAGTCGCCGCGGTGGTCGCCGAGGACGAACAGGGTGCCGTCCGGCACGACGACGTCGAAGCGCACCGCGGACGGGCGGTCACCGGGATACAGGAAGGCCGACTCGTCGACCGACCGGCCGTTCACCTGGAGCCTCCCCTCCTTGTCGCAGCAGACCACGTGGTCTCCCCCCACCCCGACAACGCGCTTGATGTAGTCGGCGTGCCCGAAGTACCCGGTGCCGTCGAACACGACGATGTCGCCGCGCCGCGGGTCGGCACCGAAACGGTACGCCAACTTGTTTACGAGAACGCGGTCCCCGATCCTCAATCCCTGCTCCATGGATCCGCTGGGAATCTGGAAGGGGCGCAGCACGAACGTGTTGAGCAGCAGCAGGAAGACCAGGAAGACCAGCGCGGCGAGGGTGATCCGCCCGCCCGGCAGCCAGCGCGTGATCCGCGGCACCAACGCGAAACGCGACCGTCCCTCCGGCCCCGGCGTCTTCGGGGAGGTCTCCCCGGAGTCGGAAGGGCGGGAGGAGCGGTCGCGCTCCGTCGGCTGTGCTTCGGTGTCCATCGGAGCCAGATGCTATCCGGCCCGGCTGTGGACCCGGGGACGGCGTTCCCCGGGAAGCGCTCAGTTCTCGCGCTTCTCCTTGATCTTCGCCGCCTTGCCGCGCAGCTCGCGCAGGTAGTACAGCTTGGCGCGGCGGACGTCACCCCGGGTGACGAGCTCGATCTTCTCCACGATCGGGGTGTGCACCGGGAAGGTGCGCTCGACGCCGACGGAGAAGGAGACCTTGCGGACCGTGAAGGTCTCGCGCACGCCGGAGCCCTGGCGGCGGATGACTACGCCCTTGAACTGCTGCACACGGGAGCGGTTGCCCTCGATGACGCGGACGTGGACGTTGACGGTGTCGCCGGGACGGAAGTCCGGGACGTCGCTGCGCAGCGACGCGGCGTCGACGGAGTCGAGCAGGTGAGACATTTCGTCTGCTTTCTTCGCTGATGCCGCAGGTCATCAACGGGAACTAGAGGTTCGGATCACAACGGTGCGCGTCGGGGCGGGCGTCTTCTCCCCCTGCGGCAGGGGCGCACGCCGGACGGCGCACAACAGCGGCCTATTCTTCCACGCCCTCGACCCTGCGCCAAAATCGGCCGTGGGGCTCCCCCTGCGGGTCCGGTTCCCAGCCCAGGACGGACAGCATCTCGCGGTCCTTCTTGTCGAAGGCCTTGGGGTCGCAGCGCTCGATGAGGTCGGGCCGGTTGGCCGTGGTGCGCCGCAGGGCCTCGTCGCGGCGCCAGCGGGCGATCCGCCCGTGGTGGCCGCTGAGCAGCACCTCCGGGATGTCCCGTCCGCGCCACAGGGGCGGCTTGGTGTAGACGGGGCCCTCCAGGAGGTTGGCCATGGCGCCGGGGGCGAAGGAGTCGTCGCGGTGGGACTCGGCGTTGCCGAGGACGCCGGGCAGCAGCCGCGCCACGGCCTCCGTGACGACCAGGACGGCCGCCTCGCCGCCAGCCAGGACGTAGTCGCCGATGGAGACCTCGTACACCGGCATGCGGGTCGCGTACTCGTCGACGACGCGCCGGTCGATGCCCTCGTAGCGGGCGGGCGTGAAGATCAGCCAGGGACGCTCGGAGAGGTGGACGGCGAGTTCCTGGGTGAAGGGGCGTCCGCTGGGGGTGGGCACGATGAGGGCCGGTCCGTGGGAGCCGGTCTCGTACCCGTCCGCCAGGACGGAGTCGAGCGCGTCCCCCCAGGGCTCGGTCTTCATGACCATGCCGGGGCCACCGCCGTAGGGGGTGTCGTCGACCGTGTGGTGGCGGTCGTACGTCCAGGCGCGCAGGTCGTGCACGTGCACGTGCAGCTGTCCGCGCGCGCGTGCCTTGCCGACGAGGGAGACGTTCAGCGGTTCGAGGTACTCGGGGAAGATCGTGACGACGTCGAGCCGCATTACGCCTCTTCCTCGGAGTCCCGGGGGGAGGCGATCTCCGCGCGGTCGTCGATCAGGCCCGGCGGCGGGTCGATGACGGCCCGCTGCTCCTCCAGGTCGATCTCGGTGACGATCTCCTGGACGAACGGGACGAGCACCTCGGTGCCGTCGGGGCGCTCGACCACGAAGAGGTCCTGGTGGGGCAGGTGCGAGACCTCGGTGATCCGGCCGACCTCGACCCCGTCGCCGGTCACGACGTCGAGGTCGATCAGCTGGTGGTCGTAGTACTCGTCCTCGCCCTCGGGGAGCTCGTCGGGGTCGACCTCGGCGATGAGGAGGGTGTTGCGCAGGGCCTCGGCGGCGGTGCGGTCGCGCACGCCCTCGAAGCGCAGCAGGAGGCGGCCGCTGTGGACCCGGCCCGCCTCGATGGTCAGCGGTCCGGCCGAGGCCGGGTCGGTGGCCAGGACGGCGCCGGGGGCGAGCCGGAGCTCCGGCTCGTCGGTGCGCACCTCGACGGTGACCTCGCCCTTGATGCCGTGGGCGCGGCCGATGCGAGCGACTACCAGCTGCACTGTGCTTGGTTCTCCTGTCGGAACGACTCCGAGCCGCCGGGCGGCTCATACGACTGCGGGCCGGGGACGGCCCAGTGGCCCTCCCCGGCCCGAGCCGGTGCTGCGAACGTCAGCGGACGTGGTCCACGTCGACGAGGTCGACACGGACGCCGCGGCCGCCGATGGCGCCCACGACGGTGCGCAGAGCGCGTGCGGTACGGCCGTTGCGACCGATCACCTTGCCGAGATCGTCGGGGTGGACCCGGACCTCGAGCACACGTCCACGGCGCAGGTCGCGCGAGGCGACCTGCACATCGTCAGGGTTGTCGACGATGCCCTTCACGAGGTGCTCGAGAGCCTCCTCGAGCATGCTCAGGCCTCGGTCGACTCGGACTCGGCGTCGGCCTCGTCCTTCTTCTCGGCCTTCTTCTTCGGGGTGATCGCCTCACCCTTGCCCTCGTCCTCGCCGGCGAGAGCCTCGAACGACGGACGCGCGGGCTTCTCGGCCTGCGTCAGCAGCGGAGCCGGGGCGGGCTCGCCCTTGAACTTCTGCCAGTCGCCGGTCTTCTTCAGGATCGCGAGCACGGGCTCGGTCGGCTGAGCGCCGACGGAGAGCCAGTACGCCACGCGCTCGGCGTCGACCTCGATGACCGACGGGTTGTACGTCGGGTGGTACTTGCCGATCTCCTCGATGGCCCGGCCGTCACGGCGGGTACGGGAGTCGGCGACGACGATGCGGTAGTGAGGCGAACGGATCTTGCCCAGACGCTTCAGCTTGATCTTGACTGCCACGGGAGTGGGATCTCCTGGATTTGACGTGGTTGGGCACGGCGAGACGGCCGCGTGGGGTTGCGGTACCCGAGTGCCCGATGGACGCGTCAGCCGGAGGAGAGAGGGGTCCTGTGCGGCTGTCGAGTACAGCTAGCCATTGTGCCATACCCGGCGGGTCGCCTCGGCCGAGGGTGCGGTGAGGGGGTGGGGCGAGAGGGTGAGGGCGCGCTTGACCGGCACCCGGCGCCGACGTGACGGCGCGCCGGGTGCGCGCCTGCGTCGCGGGACGCCGCTCGCGGACGGACGGCTTCGGCTGCCCGCCGTCCCCCCGCCGAGCGGCACCCCGGAGCCCGCGTTCGACCGGCACCCACGAGATGCCGGTGTCCGAAGGCGCGGGAGGGTCAGCTCGCCACGGCCCCCGCTCCCACGGCCTCCGGGATGCGGAACGGCTTGCCGCAGCCGCCGCACACGATCGGGGCCTGGGCCAGGACCGACGGGACGACCCGGACGTTGCGTCCGCAGTCGCAGACCGCCTTCACGCGGACACCGCCGCCGGAGGAACCGTGCCGGGCGGCGGGGCCGCGGAAGGTGCGGGCCGTGTCCGACGAGGTCGCGGCGGAGTGGGCCTTCAGGGCGCGCTGCAGGCGCTCGATGGTCGGGCGGTAGCGGCGCTTCGCCTCGGGCGTGAGCGTGACCAGGGAGAAGCCGCTGCTGGGATGCGGTTCCTCGGGGTGGTCCAGGCCCAGCTCCTCGGCGATCGCGAGGAATCTGCGGTTGTGGTACCGGCCGGCGCGGGAGGTGTCGCGTACTCCGCGCGCGGCGGCGATGCCGTGGACTGCCTCGTGAAGCAGTCGTTCGAAGGAGAGCTCGTGCCCGCAGGCGGACGAGGACTCTCCGATCAGTGACTCGGGCGCGGCAAGATCGGGCAGCTCGGGGTGGTACCGCTGAATGTCGGCCCACGCCTGCGCCAGCTCTGCGGCGAGAACAGGTGGTGTCGTGCTCACGTAATGACAACGAGCCGGGGTGCCGCTGTGTTCCTATTCCGGGGCATCCCAAATAATTTGCACGTACCCGTCAGTTGGCGCTGATGCCTCCCGACGAGGGCGGGTGCGCTGATCTGCGGAGAAGCCGCACAGCTCGTACCAAGCCGGTACGTAGCCTGACGTACGCCCCGGCGCGTAGGCCGTGTCCGTGCTCCGGGGCGCGTGCGGCCCGCGCTCGCGCAAGGGGCGTTTCGGCCGCTCTCCCGCGCCCGGCTCGTACGTCGGTGAGCGCGCGCGACGGCAGTGACGTTACCCGGCGCGTCGTCGGCGTCCGGCACCGCCCCGCCCTCGGCGGCCGGACGCCGTACGGTCACCGCGCACCCGGCCGGCCTGGCCTCGCCCTCCTCGCCGGGCACCGCCCGCGGGACGCGTGCCCGGCCGCCGCCGGCGGCGGCCTCGACCGGCCCCTCGGCCGTCGGCGCGCCGGACGTGCGGGACTCGCGGCGCTCGCGGGACCGGCGCAGCGGCAGCGTCCGATCCTCCACGCGATCGCGGGGAGCGGCGGCACGAGGGAGTCCGGGGGGACCGGCTCCCTGCCGCCCGGAACGCGGCGGGCCGGCAGGGCGGTGCCGCGCTCCAGGTCACGGGGCCCGGCCCCGGCGCGGGCGGGACGCCCCCGGGCTCCCGGCCGACGGCGCGGCGGCCGGAGGGGGTGCCGGTGCGGTCGTCGGCGCGGCCGCGGAGGCCAGCCGCCCTCAGGTGATCGCCGAGCCCGTGGACCTTGGCCGGAACCGCGTCGTCGCCCTTGACGGCGAGGTGCACCGCCCGGGCCGGCGCGAGGCGCGGCGGGACGCGCAACCCACGGTCACCACCGTGCGGCACGTTCAGGCCATCCGCCACGCGCGTGGAGGAGTCCCAGGAGGCCTGCCGGGCGCACTCCCGGCGGCCGTCCCTGGACGGGTACCGGGTCGGGTATCGGGTCGGGTACCGGGTCGGAAAGGTCCCGGCGGGGTTCCGGCCGCGCTCGTGGCCGGTGCCCGTCCGAGGGCCCCGCCGTCGCCCGCCGCCGCTCGTCATCGCTTCGAGCGTGAGCGTGCCGGCGGCGCCGGCGGAGCGTTCGTTCGCCGTCCCCCCTTCCCGACTCCCCGGCGTCACGCCGATTCCCAGGACGTCGGCCATGGAGCCGGCCCGCTCCTCCTCGTGGAGGGTGGATGTACGCGCCATGGTTCCGGGTGTCCCCATGGGTGGCGTGCGCGGTGTGCCCCTCCTGCCGGAGGAACTCCGCCGTCCGCGGGAACGGGCACGGACGCATTTCCCACCGCCCCGCCGGTCAGCTCTTGACCGCGGCGGGGGAAATCGGCGCCCGCGGGACGAGGGCGGACGCCTTTGCCGTGACGCGATCGCACGGGGCCGGGTTGCCGGAATGTGAAATCTCGCCACCGGCACATGCGATTACCGAGCAGAGGCCGCTTTCCACTGGACGCCGGGTCGAGTGCGGAGTTTCCTGGCATACGGGGAGTGCGAGCGCACTGTACGGGGGCCAGGAATCGAGGACAGCGGCAAACTCTCGTCGGATTGGGGCGCTTACCTATGACACCTACGCTCGTGCGGCAGCACCGGCCTCACACGGGGACGGCACCCCGCGTGAACCTGCGTGCACGCGCGCGTGACTGGTCCGAGATCCAGGAGCGGATGCTCGTACCGCTCTACGAGGCCGTCTACGAGCGACTGGAAGTGGGCCCTGCCACGCGGCTGCTCGGCCTCGGCTGCGGGTCCGGACTGGCCCTGCTGATGGCCACCTCCCGGGGCGCCGCCGTCACGGGTGTCGACACCTCCGCGGAACGGCTGGATCTCGCGCGGCAGCGGCTGCAGCCCGAGGCGTGGGACATGCGCGCGCGTGCGCGGGCCCGGCTGGTGGACGGCTCGCCCGGGGCGGCGGACGGCACGGACGCGCCCGCGTACACGCTGGTGACCGCCTTCGAGCCGATCGGGTGCCTGGCGGGCGACGCGGAGGGGCTGGGCGAGCTGCTCACGGAGGCGACGCCGCTCGCCGAGCGCGGGGCGCCCGTGGTGCTGGCCGGGTGGGGCCCGCCGGAACGGTGCGCCACGGCGTCCGTGCTGCGGGTGGCGTCCAAGCTGACGGAGCCGGTGCGCGGCACGGCCGGCTGGCGTGTCGCCCTGCGCGACGACCTGGAGGAGGTCGCCCAGCGGGCCGGTCTGCGTCCGGACGGCTCCGGGCGGGTGGCGTGCCCCTTCGGGTACGCCGACGTCGACAGCGCGGTCCGGGGGCTGAGGTCGACGGGGCTGTTCGACGCGGCGATCACGGCGACGGACCAGGTGCAGGTCGACAAGGAGCTGGCCGAGGCGCTGCACCCGTACCAGCGGCGGGACGGGACCGTGTGGATGCCGAACGTGTTCCGGTACCTGATCGCCCGGACACCGTGACGGCCCGGACGTCCCGGCGCGGGAAGCCGGGGCCGGCACCGAGCCCGTGAGGGCGGTGGCAAACGCCGGAGCAGGGGACCGGCGGTCGTCCGCGTGACGTGCCCGCACGGTTGAGGGCACCCCTCGCGCGAACGCGTCAGGGGTGCCCCCGGTGATGTGCGCGACGGGCCGTCAGCCCATGAACTTCTTGAACTCGTCCGGGAGTTCGAAGTCCTTGCCGCCCTGCTGCGGCAGGCCGAAGGCGCCCCCGCCCTGCGCGCCGGCGGCGCGGCGCGCCGCGGCCTCCTGCTCCTGCTGCTTGCGCTTCATCGGGTTGCCGGAGCGCTGCTTGCCCTTGGCCTGCTTCTGCTTCTTCTTCGCCCGGCCGGGACCGCCACCCATGCCCGGCATGCCCGGCATGCCAGGCATCCCCGGCATGCCGCCCTGGGCCATCCGGGACATCATCTTGCGGGCCTCGAAGAACCGCTCGACCAGGCCCTTCACCGCGCTGACCTCGACACCGGAGCCGCGGGCGATACGGGCCCGCCGGGAGCCGTTGATGATCGTCGGGTCCTGGCGCTCGGCCGGGGTCATCGACTTGATGATGGCGGCCGTGCGGTCGACGTCACGCTCGTCGAGGTTCTGGATCTGGTCCTTGATCTGGCCCATGCCCGGGAGCATGCCGAGCAGCTTGGAGATGGAGCCCATCTTCCTGACCTGCTCCATCTGGGCCAGGAAGTCGTCCAGGGTGAAGTCCTGGCCCTTCTTCGACGCCAGCTTGGAGGCCATCTTCTCGGCCTCTTCCTGGCTGAACGTCTTCTCCGCCTGCTCGATCAGGGTGAGCAGGTCGCCCATGTCGAGGATGCGGGAGGCCATCCGGTCGGGGTGGAAGGCGTCGAAGTCCTCGAGCTTCTCACCGTTCGACGCGAACATGATCGGCTTGCCGGTCACCGAGGCGATCGACAGGGCCGCGCCACCGCGGGCGTCACCGTCGAGCTTGGAGAGCACCACGCCGTCGAAGCCGACGCCGTCGCGGAAGGCCTCGGCGGTGTTGACCGCGTCCTGGCCGATCATCGCGTCGACGACGAAGAGGATCTCGTCCGGCGAGACGGCGTCCCGGATGTCCGCGGCCTGCCGCATCAGCTCGGCGTCGATGCCGAGGCGGCCGGCGGTGTCCACGATCACGATGTCGTGGAGCTTGGACTTGGCGAACTCGACGGAGTCCTCGGCCACCTTGACCGGGTCGCCCACGCCGTTGCCCGGCTCGGGCGCGTAGACGGCGACGCCCGCGCGCTCGGCGACCACGCTGAGCTGGTTCACGGCGTTCGGGCGCTGGAGGTCGCAGGCGACCAGCAGCGGCGAGTGGCCCTGCTCCTTGAGCCACTTGCCGAGCTTGCCCGCCAGGGTGGTCTTGCCGGCGCCCTGCAGACCGGCCAGCATGATCACGGTCGGCGGCTGCTTGGCGAAGCGCAGGCGCCGGGTCTCGCCGCCGAGGATGGTGATCAGTTCCTCGTTGACGATCTTGAGGACCTGCTGGGCGGGGTTCAGGGCCCGGGAGACCTCGGCGCCGAGGGCGCGCTCCTTGACGTTCTTGATGAACGCGCGGACGACCGGCAGGGCCACGTCCGCCTCGAGAAGCGCGATACGGATCTCGCGCGCCGTGGCGTCGATGTCCGCCTCGGAGAGCCGTCCCTTGCCGCGCAGGTTCCTGAAAGTCGCTGACAGGCGATCGGAGAGAGTGTCGAACACGGCGCTCGCGGTCCTCGGGGTCGGTGGCTGCTGGGGAATCGCCCTCCAGGGTATCCCGGCGGGACGAGTCGCCGGGGTCCCCTCACCCGCGCAGGGCCTCCTCCAGTTTCCGCGCCACCGACACGGCCTCCTCGCCCGGCAGGGGCGCGCCCTCCGGTCCGGTCACGTAGAAGGCGTCCACGGCGTTGGCGCCCAGGGTCGAGACGTGGGCGCTGCGCACCCGTACGCCCGCGTCCTCCAGCGCCCGGCCGATACGGAACAGCAGTCCCGGCGCGTCCTGGGCGCGCACCTCGATCACCGTGGCCAGCCGGGACGCGGCGGAGGCGACCGTCACGCGCGGCGGCGGCGCGACCACGCCCCGGCGGCGCGGGTGGGCGGCGTCCCGCTCGGCCAGACGGCCCGCGATGTCCAGGGAGCCGTCCAGCGCCCGCACCAGGTCCGCGCGCAGCCGGGCGGCCTGCGGCAGGGAGCCGTACTCGGCGGCGACCCGCCAGTCCAGCAGCAGGACCGAGCCCTCGACGCCGTCCGGCAGGTCCAGCGACCGCAGCTCGGCGGTCCGCACGGTCAGCCGGTGCACGGCCAGGACGCCGGCCACCGCGGGCAGCACGCCCGGCTGGTCGGGGACGGCGATCAGCAGCTCCACACCGAGCGGCTCGGGGTCTCCCGGCGTCTCGCCGGGCTCCTGGGCGGAACCGGGCTGCGCGCGCAGCGCCAGCACCGGCCCGCCGGTGGCGACGGCCTCGAGGGCGAGCCGTTCCTGCCCGGCCGTCGGCGCGGCGGAGCCGGGGTCCGCCGGCCGGACGCCGGCGAGCACCGCCGAGACCCGTCCGACCAGGTCGGCGACGAGCGAGCCGCGCCAGGAGGACCAGGCGGCCGGGCCGGTGGCCAGGGCGTCCGCCTCGGTCAGGGCGTGCAGCAGCTCCAGGGCGCCCTGGGAGCCGACGGCCTCGGCGACCAGGCGCACGGTGGCCGGGTCCTCCAGGTCGCGCCGGGTGGCCGTCTCGACGAGCAGCAGGTGGTGGCGTACGACGGTGGCGATCACCGCCACGTCGTGGTGGTCGAAGCCGATGCGGGCGGCCACGTCCTTGGCGATGATCTCGCCCGCGACCGAGTGGTCGCCGGGCCAGCCCTTGCCGATGTCGTGCAGCAGCGCGGCGACCAGCAGCAGGTCGGGGCGGCTGACGCGGCGGGTGAACTCCGAGGCGCGGACCGCCGTCTCGATCAGGTGGCGGTCCACCGTCCAGACGTGCACGGCGTTGCGCTGCGGGCGGCAGCGGACCCGCTCCCAGTCGGGCAGGAGCCGGGTGATCAGGCCCTCGGCCTCCAGCGCCTCCCAGACCTCGACGGTCGGGCGGCCGGAGCCGAGCAGGGTGACCAGTTGCTCGCGCGCCTCGGCGGGCCAGGGCGTGGGCAGGGGGCGCGCGGTGGCCGCCATGCGGCGTACGGCGTGCGGGGAGAGCGGGAGCCCGGCCTGCGCGGCGGCGGCCGCGGCGCGCAGCGGGAGCACGGGGTCGCGTTCGGGGCGTGCGGTACGGGCGAGCACCACCTCGCCGTCCTGCTCCACCACCCCCTCGGCCAGCGGGGAGCGCTCGGCGGCCGGCTTCCCGCCGCCCAGTGCCCTCCCGTCGCCCCCCACCGCCCTTCTGAGGAAGTCGCTTCGCTCCCCCACCAGTCTGCGCAGTCGTGGCCGCACCGCGCGCGACCGCAGCACGCGCCCCACCTCGCGCCAGGTGACGTCACTGGCGTACGAGACGACCCGTGCCGCCTCGTAGACCTGTCGCAGCAGCGTGTCGGCGTCCAGCAGGCCGAGCCCGGCGGCCACCTGGTCCTGCTCCTGGAGCGCGAGCCGGTCGGTGGCCCGCCCGGTCGCCAGGTGCAGCGCGTCGCGCACGTCGAGGAGCCGGCGCCGGGCGTCGGCCAGGCCCTCGCGCGGGGCGTCGGCCAGCCAGGAGGCGGCGACGGCGCGCAGGGCGGTGAGGTCCCGGAGCCCCCCGCGCGCCTCCTTCAGGTCCGGCTCCAGCAGGTACTGCACCTCGCCCTGGCGCTCGGCCCGTTCGGCGCACAGCTGCTGGAGCTCGGGGAGGCGTCTGGGCGCCTGGTTGCGCCAGTCGGCCAGCACGGCGGTCCGCAGGCCGGCCGTGAGGCCGAGGTCGCCTGCGAGGTGCCGGGCGTCCAGCAGGCCGAGCTGGACCTTGAGGTCCTCGGCGGCGGTCCTGCGCGCCTCCGAGGGCGTGCGCACCGAGTGGTCGAGGGCGAGGCCGAGGTCCCACACGGGGTACCAGAGCCGGTCGGCCAGCGCGGCGACCGCCTTGCCGTCACTGCCGTCGTGCAGCAGGAGCAGGTCCAGGTCGCTGCGCGGGGACAGCTCGCCGCGGCCGTAGCCGCCGACGGCGACCAGGGAGACCCCGCGCAGCCCTTCGGCGCCCGCGGTGAACAGGCCGGAGAGCCACTGGTCCGTCAGTCCGGCGAGGGCCGCACGGCGCGGCGGCCCGGACCGCGCCCCCTCACCGAGGAGGCGCAGCCGGGCCGCCGCGTAGCCGCCGGGTCCCGATTCCTCTGCTCCGTCGTGCACGTCCGTACCCGCCACCCGGCGACTCCCGTCTCGTCCTGCCGTCGTCAGAGCGCGTCCGGACCGCGCTCGCCGGTCCTGACCCGTACGGCCGTCTCGACCGGGATCGACCAGACCTTGCCGTCACCGATCTTGCCGGTGCGGGCCGCCTTGACGACGACGTCGATCAGCTGCTCGGCGTCGTCGTCCTCGACCAGCACCTCGATGCGGATCTTGGGGACGAGGTCGACGGTGTACTCGGCACCGCGGTAGACCTCGGTGTGGCCCCGCTGACGGCCGTAGCCGCTGGCCTCGGTGACCGTCAGGCCGTGTACTCCGAAGGCCTGCAGGGCCTCCTTGATCTCGTCGAGCCGGTGCGGCTTCACGACGGCGGTGATGAGCTTCATGCGTCCACCTTCCTGCTCTCTGCGGCGACGACGGGGGCCGGGGCGGCGGTCGTGCGGGCGGCACCGCCGCCGGCGCCGCTGAAGTCGTATGCGGTCTCGGCGTGCTCGGCCTGGTCGATGCCGGTGACCTCGTCGTCCTCGGAGACCCGCATGCCGATGGTCCGGTCGAGGAGGAAGGCGAGGACCGCGGAGACGACCAGGGAGTAGGCGAGGACGCCGAAGACGCCGGCGCACTGCTTCCAGAACTGGTCCAGGCCGCCGCCGTAGAACAGGCCCGCCACGTCGGACTGGCCCTTGCCGGTGGCGAAGAAGCCGATGAGCAGGGAGCCGAGGATGCCGCCGACGAGGTGGACGCCGACCACGTCGAGGGAGTCGTCGTAGTTCAGCCTGTACTTCAGGCCGACGGCCATGGCGCACAGCACGCCGGCGACGACGCCGACGGCGATCGCGCCGAGCGGGGAGACCGCGCCGCCGGCCGGGGTGATGGCGACCAGGCCCGCGACCGCGCCGGAGGCGGCGCCCAGCGTGGTGAACGCGCCGTGGCGGATCTTCTCGTAGGCGAGCCAGCCCAGTACGGCGGCGGCGGTGGCGACCTGCGTGTTGACGAACATCAGCGCGCCGACGCCGTCGTCGTTGCCGAGCCAGGAGCCGGCGTTGAAGCCGAACCAGCCGAACCACAGCAGGCCGGCGCCGAGCATGACCAGCGGCAGGCTGTGCGGACGCATCGGGTCCTTCTTGAAACCGACGCGCTTGCCGATGACCAGGATCACGCCGAGCGCCGCGGCACCGGCGTTGATGTGCACCGCCGTGCCGCCGGCGAAGTCGATCACGCCCAGCTCGAAGGCCCACCCGCCCTCGCCCCAGACCCAGTGCGCGACCGGGAAGTAGACGACCGTGGCCCACAGCGCCACGAACAGCGCCCAGGCGCTGAACTTCACGCGGTCCGCGAGGGCACCGCTGATCAGGGCGGGCGTGATGACCGCGAACATGAGCTGGAAGACCAGGAAGACGAAGACCGGGATGGTGTAGCCGTCCCACAGCTCGGTCAGGCCGATGCCGCTGAGGCCCACCCAGTCGGAGTTCCATCCGACGAGGCTGCCGGAGTCCGTGCCGAAGGCGAGGGAGAAGCCGTACAGCACCCACAGGACGGTGACGATCCCCAGGCTGATGAAACTCATCATCAGCATGTTCAGCGTGCTCTTGACGCGGACCATGCCTCCGTAGAAGAAGGCCAGGCCCGGGGTCATGAGCATCACCAGGGCGGAACAGATGAGCATGAAGCCTGTGTTGGCGGCGGAGAGCTCCGTCTCCGCGGCAAGCGTGATGGCTGGTGCCATCGGCGTCTCCTCGTCGTTGGTACGGCCCCGTGCGGGCGAAGCCTGGGCGGGATGGAGGGGTGGCCGGTTATGCGCCACGAGATTGGCGCAGCGCGGTTTCGGTGGAAGCCCCTCGTTGTTTCGCGGCCGTGACGAAGGCGCCGTGCGTGTTACGGGTCGATGAACTGCGAGATGTCCGTCAGCCGGATCGCCGTCGTGGCGCGGCCCTCGGCGCCGGGGGCCGCGGAGCGCACGGGCCGACCGCGGCCGGCCCTCCGGTGACCTGGCTGGGGGAGCCGAGTCGGGCAGTTCGGGAGGGCCGGCCGCGGCCGGGGCTCGGAGGCGTCCCGCGGGGTGTCAGACCGCTTCGGCGGCCTCGGGCAGCTCGGCGGCGAGCCGCTCGGTGAGGTCGACGACCTCGGCGATCCCGCCGAAGTCGCGTACGGCCGTGTCGACCGTCTTTCGGATACGGGTGTTGACGCGTTCGGAGCGGACCTTCTTGGCGACCTGCATGGCCTGCGCGACGAAGGCCGTGCCCTGCCGGGGCTCGCGCTGCAGCAGGTGCACGGTGGCCATGCCGATCAGGTTCAGCGCGTAGGACCGCTGGTGCTCGTCGTCCTGCGCGAACAGCTCCACCGCCCGCTGCATCAAGGGCTCGGCCAGGGAGGCGTACGTGGGGCTGCGGCCGGCGACGTAGGCGAGGTCGCGGAAGGAGTGGGAGTTCTCCCCGTACAGCTCGGCCTCGGAGAAGAAGCGGATCCAGTCGGGGTCCGGCTCGTCCCACTCGTCGGCCTCGGCGAAGGTGTCCTCGGCCATCCGGACCGCCCGCTTGCACCTGCCGGGCTGCCCCATGTTGGCGTAGGCGCGGGCCTCCATCGCATACAGCATCGACTGAGTGCGCGGGCTCGCGCAGTCCCGGCTGCCGTACTGCGCGAGGTGGATCAGCTCCAGGGCGTCGTCGGGGCGCCCGAGGTGGATCATCTGCCGGCTCATGCTGGAGAGGATGTACGAGCCGAGCGGCCGGTCCCCCGCCTCCTTGGCGGCGTGCAGCGCGAGGACGAAGTACTTCTGCGCGGTGGGCTGCAGCCCGACGTCGTAGGACATCCAGCCGGCCAGTTCGGCGAGCTCGGCGGCGACCTTGTACAACCGGCGGGCGGTGGCCTCCGGCTGGGATTCCTGGAGGAGGTCCGTCACCTCGTGCAGCTGGCCGACGACCGCCTTGCGGCGCAGGCCGCCGCCGCACTGGGCGTCCCACTGGCGGAACATCTCGGTGGTGGACTCCAGCAGCTCCAGCTCCGGCTGGGAGAGCCGGCCGCGGATCCGGCCCGAGGCGGAGGGCGCGGGCTCGGGCTCCGGCCGGGGGGCGGGGGGCGAGGGGACGAGCCAGCGCTGCATGGGTTCGATGAGGGCCGGGCCCGCGGCCAGCGTCAGCGAGCTCCCGAGGAAGCCGCGCCGCGCCAGCATCAGGTCGCTGCGCGAGAACTCGCTGAGCAGGGCCACGGTCTGCGGGCCCGTCCAGGGCAGGTCGACGCCGGTCACGGAGGGTGACTGCCGGGCGGTGCGCAGTCCCAGGTCCTCCACGGACACCACGACGCCGAAGCGTTCGGAGAACAGCTCGGACAGGATCCTGGGGATCGGCTCGCGCGGGTTCTCGCCGTCCAGCCAGCGGCGCACGCGCGAGGTGTCCGTGGAGATGTGGTTGGCGCCCAGCTGGCGCGCCCTGCGGTTGACCTGGCGGGCCAGCTCGCCCTTGGACCAGCCGCTGCGGACGAACCACGAGCCGAGCAGCTCGTTCGGGCGCTTGTCGGTGTGCGCGGCGTGTCCAGCGCTCGTTCCGCTTCCGCTGTTGCCGCTCACTGGAACGCCCCCATCCCCGAGACCGCTTGTCGCTGAGTGCGCCAAGCCCTATCAGAATGCCGGTTTCGCCGGCCGCCCGTCCGGCGGTTGCCACCCTTCGAACGGAAAGGCGACTTGCCTCCGGCATACCCATGCCCGCATGTGCCCCCCAGGGTGCGTGCACACAGAGTAACCCCGCGATCACCCGTCCAGCCATGGCGATTTCACAATCGCCACCATTCGCCACCCCTTCGAATGAACTCACAGTGGCCTTCTCGCGATTCACTTGACACATACATCCGGGAGCGGATGCAGCGGTGCGCCCGGGGGCGCGCACCGTCAGTCGCACCACCCCGCACGCTTCCAGGCGCTGCCCGAGTGGGGTGGTACGGGGAACGGGAAACAGGAAGACAAGAACAGAGAGTCACGTTCCGCGTCCGCTGCGTAACCGCCGGTGCGGCGGACCCGTTGGAGGGGGCATGGGCTTCACGATCGGCATCAGTCGGGGCATCCGCGACATCCGGCCCGGCTCGCGCCGTCGCGGCCGCTCCTCGGACGGCACCGTCGTGGCCGAGTACACCGGGCTGTGGGGCTGGGACGTGGTGCCGGGCGCGCGGGCCGAGGCCGGCGCCTGCTCCTGCGGCCGCCGCGACTGCCGGTCGCCGGGGGCGCATCCGCTGGGCTTCGCGCCGGAGGTCCCCGCCGGGGCGACCCTGGACGAGGTGACCGAGGCCTGGGGCGCGTTCCCGGGCGCGGCGGTGATGTTGCCGGTCGGCCGGGCGTTCGACGTGATCGAGGTGGCCGAGCCCGCCGGGCGTCTCGCCCTGGTCCGCCTGGAGCGCATGGGCCTGCCCCTCGGCCCGGTCGCCGCGACCCCGGACGGCCGCGCCCACTTCTTCGTCGCCCCCGGCTCCGCCGCCGGCCTGCCCGGGCTGCTCTACCGCATGGGCTGGGACGACCCGGCCTCCCTCGACCTGCGCGGCCTCGGCCCGGGGACGTACATCACGGCACCGCCGTCCGACCGGGGCGGCCTCGGCCCGGTGCGCTGGCTGCGCTCCCCCGCGCTGGACTCGGCCTCCCGGCCGCCGCAGGCACGGCTGGTCCTCGGGACGCTGGCGTACCTCGCCCACCGGTCGCGCGCCTGACCGTACGTCCACGCAGAAGCGCCCGCCCCGTTCCGCCTGGGGGCGGGCGCTTCCCGCGACCGCGTACGCATGTCCGTGGGTCAGTCTCCGATCAGCGCGTCCACGAACGCCTCCGGCTCGAACGGCGCCAGGTCGTCCGCCCCCTCGCCGAGTCCGACCAGCTTCACCGGCACGCCCAGCTCGCGCTGCACGGCGACCACGATGCCGCCCTTGGCGGTGCCGTCCAGCTTGGTGAGCACGATGCCGGTGATGTCGACGACCTCGGCGAAGACCCGGGCCTGGACCAGGCCGTTCTGACCGGTGGTGGCGTCGAGGACGAGCAGCACCTCGTCCAGCGGGGCGTGCTTCTCCACCACGCGCTTGACCTTGCCGAGCTCGTCCATGAGGCCGGTCTTGGTGTGCAGGCGGCCGGCGGTGTCGATGAGCACGACGTCCGCGCCCATCTCCTTGCCCTCCTTGACCGCGTCGAAAGCGACGGAGGCCGGGTCGCCCCCCTCCGGTCCGCGCACGGTGTGGGCGCCGACGCGTTCGCCCCAGGTCTGGAGCTGGTCGGCCGCGGCGGCGCGGAAGGTGTCGGCGGCGCCGAGGACGACGGTGTTGCCGTCGGCCACCAGGACGCGGGCGAGCTTGCCGGTGGTGGTGGTCTTGCCGGTCCCGTTGACGCCGACGACCATCACGATGCCCGGCTTGCGGCCCTCCGGTTCGGTCCTGACGGTGCGGTCCATCCCGGGATCGACCAGTGCGACCAGTTCCTCGCGCAGCAGTCCGCGCAGTTCCTCGGGGCTGCGGGTGCCGAGCACCTTCACGCGCGCGCGCAGCCGCTCGACCAGCTCCTGGGTGGGCTGCACGCCGACGTCGGCGGTGAGCAGCGTGTCCTCGACCTCCTCCCAGGTGTCCTCGTCGAGGTGCTCGCGCGACAGCAGGGTGAGCAGGCCCTTGCCGAGGGCGTTCTGCGAGCGGGAGAGGCGGGCGCGCAGGCGTACCAGGCGCCCCGCGGTGGGCTCCGGGATCTCGATCCCGGGAGCCTCGACGGTGGGCGGCTCCTCCACCACGACGGGAGCGGTGCCCCCGCCCGGGAGGTCCACCTCCTCGATGGTGCGCCGGGGTTCGTCCCGCGGCGTCTCGGCCTCGTCGCCGACGTGCGGCTCGGTCGGAGGGGCGGTGATGTCGGGCGCGGCGGGGGGCGGCGGGGGCAGGTGCTTCCTGCGCCGAGTGCCGACCAGGAGCCCGCCGAGCGCGCCGATCACGACCACGGCGATGACTACAGCAAGGATGACGATGTCCATAACCCGTCCAGTATCAGCCATGGGGTGCGCCGACACCCCTACGGCGGTCTGACACACCGTCATCCGACGGCCCGGGGCACATCAGGCCGGCGAGGCCCGCGCGCACCGCCCCGGTCACGGGGCCGCGTCCCCGGCCCGTCGTCCTGGCACGTCCCGGCCCCGTCGCGCCCCGCGCCGCTCCCGGCACGCCCGGCGTCCGTCCGGTGCCCGGGCGTGCACGCGCCGCCGCCCCGGCTCGGGCAGTGGCCGAGCCGGGGCGGCGGCGGGGTTACGGGGAGAGGGGCAGCGGGGACTTGGCCCTCCTCCCCGAGTTCGCGGGGCGGGATCAGCCCATCTCCTCCAGGGCCTTGCCCTTCGTCTCCTTCACGAACTTCAGGACGAAGGGGATGGAGAGCGCGGCGAAGGCCGTGTAGATCACGTAGGTGACGGAGAGGTTCCAGTCGGCCAGCGACGGGAAGCTCGCGGTGATCGCCCAGTTGGCGATCCACTGCGCGGCGGCGGCCACGCCCAGGGCGGCGGCACGGATCCGGTTCGGGAACATCTCGCCGAGCATGACCCAGACGACCACGCCCCAGGACAGGGCGAAGAAGAGGACGAACACGTGGGCGGCGATCAGGGCGATCCAGCCCTGGGTCTCCGGGAGCTTGCCGTCGACGAGGTCGAAGGAGAACGCCCAGGCCTCCAGCGCGAGGCCGGCCACCATGCCGACCGAGCCGATGATCGCCAGCGGACGGCGGCCGATGCGGTCGACGAAGATCATCGCGATCACGGTGCCGACGATGTTGATGATCGACGTGGTGAAGGAGTAGAAGAACGAGTCGGTGGGGTCGACGCCGACCGACTGCCACAGCGTCGAGGAGTAGTAGAACGCGACGTTGATGCCGACGAACTGCTGGAAGACCGACAGGCCGATACCGATCCAGACGATCGGCTTGAAGAAGAAGGAGCCGCCGAGCAGGTCCTTGAAGCTCGACTTGTGCTCGCTCCTCATGGCGAGCTCGATCTCGGCGACGCGGGAGTCCAGCTCGACGTCCTTGCCCTCGACCTCGGCGAGGATCTCGCGGGCGCGCTCGTGCTTGCCGACGGAGATCAGGTAGCGCGGGGACTCGGGGATGGCGAAGGAGAGCAGGCCGTAGAGGACGGCGGGGACGACCATCACGCCGAGCATGAGCTGCCAGGCCTCCAGGCCCATGAGCTCGCCGCGCTGGTCGCCGTCGGCGGCGTTCAGGATGCCCCAGTTGACCAGCTGCGAGACCGCGATGCCGACGACGATCGCGGCCTGCTGGAAGGAGCCGAGCCGGCCGCGGTAGGCGGGCGGGGCGACCTCGGCGATGTAGGCCGGGCCGATCACGGAGGCCATGCCGATGGCGAAGCCGCCGACGACGCGCCAGAAGGCGAGGTCGTACAGCGAGAAGGGCAGCGCGGAGCCGACGGCGCTGATGGTGAAGAGGACCGCGGCGATCTGCATGCACCGGATGCGGCCGATGCGGTCGGCTATGCGGCCGGCGGTCGCGGCGCCGACGGCGCAGCCGATCAGGGCGATGGCGATGACCTGCGCGAGGGCCGCCGAGCCGATGTCGTAGCGGTCGCGGATGGCCTCGACGGCGCCGTTGATCACGGAGCTGTCGTAGCCGAAGAGGAAACCGCCCATCGCGGCCGCGGCCGCGATGAAGATGACGTGCCCGAGATGTTCGGGATGAGCCGTCCCGGCTCCGGACTTGGGTGCCTGCGCTGTGCTGGTCACGTGTACTCCTCGGGCCACCGGCAACGCTGCCGGATGGGGGTCAGCCCTTCCAGGCGCCTGAAAGGTACCTGAAGGTAAAAGCAACGTTGCAGAGACTATGCCTTCAAGTTTCGAAGTCAATAGGGGGGCTGCTGTGAAATTTGAACGAAGCGTGTCGACACCGTGTTCAAGAGTTGAAGTGATCTAGAGCCTCGCAGCTCATGACAGGTGCAGACCACGCCTGTCGGATACCCCGTCAGCGCAGGCGCTGGCTGATGACCTTGGACACACCGTCGCCCTGCATGGAGACGCCGTAGAGCGCGTCGGCGACCTCCATCGTGCGCTTCTGGTGGGTGATCACGATCAGCTGCGAGGTCTCCCGCAGCTCCTGCATGATCCGGATGAGCCGCTGGAGGTTGGTGTCGTCGAGCGCGGCCTCGACCTCGTCCATGACGTAGAACGGGCTCGGCCGCGCCTTGAAGATCGACACGAGCAGCGCGACGGCGGTCAGCGACCGCTCCCCGCCCGACAGCAGCGACAGCCGCTTGACCTTCTTGCCCGGCGGACGCGCCTCGACGTCCACGCCCGTGGTGAGCATGTTGTCGGGGTCGGTCAGGACCAGCCGCCCCTCGCCGCCCGGGAACAGGCGCGAGAACACGCCCTCGAACTCCCGGGCCGTGTCCCGGTAGGCCTCGGTGAAGACCTGCTCGACGCGCTCGTCGACCTCCTTGACGACCTGGAGCAGGTCGGCACGGGTCTTCCTCAGGTCCTCCAGCTGCTCGCTGAGGAACTGGTGGCGTTCCTCGAGCGCGGCGAACTCCTCCAGGGCCAGCGGGTTGACCTTGCCGAGCTGCTGGTAGGCGCGTTCGGCGGCCTTGAGCCGCTTCTCCTGCTCGGCCCGGACGAAGGGCCTGGGCCGGTTGCGCGGGTGCTGCGGGTCCTCCGGCAGCTGTTCGCCCTCGGCGGGGGGCGAGGGCGGCACGGGCTGGTGCGGACCGTACTCCGCCACCAGCCCCGCCGGTTCGACGCCCAGCTCCTCCAGCGCCTTCGTCTCCAGCTGTTCGATCCGCAGCCGCTTCTCGGCGCCGAGCACCTCCCCGCGGTGCACCGAGTCCGTCAGCTTGTCGAGTTCGGCCTTCAGGTCGCGCCCCTCGGCGCGGGCCCGGGCGAGCTCCTGCTCACGGCGCGCCTTGGCGGCCTCGGCCGCGGTGCGCTCCGCGTCGGCCCGCGCGAGGGAGACCTCGACGTGCGCGAGCAGCTGGCGCGCACCGGAGGCGACGGCTTCCGCCACGGCCGCCTCGTGCCGCAGCCGGGCGCGCCGCTGCTCGGCACGCGCGCGTGCCTCGCGCTCCGCGCGGGCGGCCCGGTCCAGCGAGTCGGCCCGTCCGGCCAGCCCTTTGACGCGTTCCTCGTGCGTACGGACCTGGAGACGGGCCTCCATCTCGGTCTGCCGGGCGTTGGCGCCGTCCGCGGCGAGCCGGTCGCGCACCGAGGTGTCGGGCTCCTCCTCGATCGGCATCTCCTCGGCGACGGCGAGCCGCTCGGCCAGTTCCTCGGCCTCCGCCAGGGCCTTGTCCAGGGCCTCCTGCGCCCGCGCGGCGGCGGCCGCGGACCGCTCGGCCTCCCCGGCTGCACCACGCGCCTGCCCGGCGAGCCGGCCGAGCTGCTGGGCGACGGCCGACTTCTCCCGGTCCGCGGCCCGGCGCCGCTCCCCCAGTTCCTCGACGAGCGCGGCGCACTCCCCGCGCCGCTCGGCGGCCCGGTGCTGGGCCTCGGCCAGCTCCTCGCACCGCACGGCCAGCTCCTCCAGCTCGGCGGCGGCCTCGTCCACGGATGCCTGCACCTCCAGCAGGCTCGGCGCGCCGGCCGACCCGCCCTGCGCGAAGTGCGGCCCGAGCACATCGCCCTCGACGGTGACGGCGGTCAGGTCGGGCCGCGCGTGCACCAGGTCCTCGGCGTCCTCCAGGGTGGCGACGACCACGATCCCGCGCAGCAGCCGCCGCACGGCGGGCAGGAGCTCGGCGGGGCCGCGCACCAGGTCGGCGGCGTACGGCGGCCCGTCGGCGGGCGGTTCGTGCGGTACGTCGCCGGGGGCGCCGGTGACCAGCAGGGCGGCGCGGCCGGCGTCCCGCTTGCGCAGCAGGCGGATGGCGTCGGCGGCCGCGGAGGGGGTGCGCACGGCGAGGGCGTCGGCGGCGGCCCCGAAGGCGGCGGCCAGGGCGGCCTCGTACCCGGGGGTCACGGTGAGCAGCTCGGCGGCCGGGCCGAGCAGGCCGGGGAGACGGTCCTGCGCCGCGAGCAGGGCGCCGGTGCCGTCCTTGCGGCGCAGGCCCAGGGCCAGGGCGTCGTGCCGGGCCTGGGTGGCGGCCCGCCTGCGCTCGGCCGCGGTGGCCGCCTCGCGGGCGGCGGTGAGGGCGGCCTCGGCCTCGGCGAGCTGCCGCTTGGCCGCCTCGTGCCGCTCGGCGAGCTCCCGGTCGCCGGCGTCGAGTCCGTCGACCTCCGCCTCGAGGGCCTCGTACTCCTCCTGGGCGGCCGCGGCCCGTTCCCGGGCCTCGTCCCGGGCCGCGGCCAGCCGCTCGATCTCGGCCTGGGCGGCGGCGGCACGGGACCTGGCCGCCCCGACCTGGCCCGTCAGCCGGGCCAGGCCCTCGCGGCGGTCGGCGATGGCGCGGGCCGCGTCCCTCAGGCGCCGTTCCTCCTGGGCGAGCTCGCGCTCCAGTTCGGCGCGGTGGGCGACCGTGTCGTCCAGGGCGCGCCGGGCCGCCTCCAGGGCGGCCTCCAGTTCGGCCTCCTGCTCGCGGACGCGGGCGGCCTCGCGCTCCAGGTCCTCGGGGTCGCGCCCGCGCCGCTCCTCCACCGGTGCGGAGGTGGCGCTCTTCACGCGCGCGTCGGCCAGCGAGATCGTGCCGCGCACCCGCTCGGCGAGCTGGGAGAGCTCGTACCAGGTCTGCTGGGCGCGCTTCAGACGCGGTGTGAGCCGCCGGACCTCGTCCTCCAGCAGGGCCTCGCGCCGGAGCGCCTTCGTCAGCTCCTCCTCGGCGGCCTCCTTGCGGGCCTTGAGGGCGGCCTCGTCGGCGACCTCGGCCTTCAGTGCCTCCCGCAGCCGTACCAGGTCGTCGGCGAGCAGGCGCAGCCGGGCGTCGCGCAGGTCGGCCTGGATGACGGCGGCCCGGCGCGCGACCGCGGCCTGGCGTCCCAAGGGCTTGAGCTGCCGTCTGAGCTCGTCGGTCAGGTCCTGCACACGCGCGAGGTTGGCCTGCATCGCGTCGAGCTTGCGCAGCGCCTTCTCCTTGCGCTTGCGGTGCTTGAGGACGCCGGCCGCCTCCTCGATGAAGGCGCGGCGGCCCATGGGGTCGGCGTGCAGGACGGAGTCGAGCTGGCCCTGGCCGACGATGACGTGCATCTCGCGGCCGATGCCGGAGTCGGAGAGCAGTTCCTGGATGTCGAGCAGGCGGCAGGTGTCGCCGTTGATCTGGTACTCGCTGCCGCCGTTGCGGAACATGATCCGCGTGATGGTGACCTCGGAGTACTCGATGGGCAGCGCCCCGTCGGAGTTGTCGATGGTCAGCGACACCTCGGCGCGGCCCAGCGGCGGGCGGCCGGTGGTGCCGGCGAAGATGACGTCCTCCATCTTGCCGCCGCGCAGCGACTTGGCGCCCTGCTCGCCCATGACCCAGCTGAGCGCGTCCACGACGTTGGACTTGCCCGAGCCGTTCGGTCCGACGACGCACGTGATCCCGGGCTCGAACCGGAGCGTGGTGGCCGAGGCGAACGACTTGAACCCCCGAAGGGTCAGGGCCTTGAGGTGCACGCCGCTGGACTCTACCTCCCGGGAATGTCTCACTCCATGAACGTGCGGTTTCGCCGTTGAACACCCAGGGCAGACCAGACGTTGAAGACGGTGAAAAGATGCGCGGGGGAAAGAAAGAAGGGACGCCGAGGCGTCCCTTGCACTTCAACGTGGCGGTTGTGACGGGCAACCCGACCACTGCTGTGCTGTTGTGGAGCGGTGCAGTGATCAGGTGAGCGCAGGCTCCGCCTCGTGTGCGTCAACGCTCTCCATGATCCTGTCGTGAGAAGCGGCAGCCTGCAGGGCGTCCTTCTCCGCCTGGATCCGTACGAGCTCGGATTCCAGGTCCTGGACGCGCTGCTGGAGCCGTCGCATCTCGGCGAGGAGTCGAGGGTCGGAGCCGCCGACGTAACCGAGAAGCGCCTTTGCCATGATGGATGGTCCTCCACAATGAGTGACCGACCGAAGCGGTGTGGGTCGTGAGGGATGTGCACCCGCGGTTGCTTGGCAGGCCTGGAGTTGTGCTGCCGTTCAGCCATGCCAAACAGCTAAGGTGCGCGGGTTTTCAGCGTCTCACCAAAAAGTTTGACGGTCAACACGATCACACCCCGTACGGGTGGGCGAGCCGGGGGCACGCGGCCGGAAAGGGCGGCGGTGCGACTCCTGCGGGGCCTCGGGGCGTGGCGATCATCCTTGCGCGCGGAGCCCGTCAGGGCAAGCGGTTCTCGGCAATCACCAGGACGTTTCCGTTCCGGGCGGCCGTCCGCGGCGGATCCGGGGGCCGCCCGGGGAGCGCCGTCAGCGGATCGAGAAGCCGTCGTAGCCGCCGCGCGGTGTGTCCCAGATCTCGGTGACGCCGTCCACGTGTCCGGGCGTGTCGCCGCCCTGGAGCCATTTCAGAAGGGCTTCGCAGTCCTCGCGCGGGCCCTCCGCGACCACCTGGACCCGCCCGTCGCCCAAATTGAGAGCAAAACCACTCAGGCCGCCGATCTCCAGGGCCTTGGCCCGCGTGAACCAGCGGAAACCCACACCTTGGACACGTCCTCGCACCCAGGCGACCAGTCGCACTTCCTCGCTCATGGGGGCAACCTAACCGGTCAATGTCCCCTCGGGCCCATCCTCCCCTCACGACATGCGGTACCGTCCGGACCCAATGAATCTCATATGAAACTCACTCGTTCGTGTGAGTTCTGTGTTGATCGCCAGAACGAGTCGACCGCGAGAACGAGGAAGGCCAGGACATGGGACGCCACCGACGCTCCGACGCCGGCCGCGCCGCCACGGGCCGCGCCACGGGGGTCACCCAAGCCGACAGCTCTTCGCCCGGGAGCCACGACCTGCTGGGCTCGTACGCCGGTGACCGCCCCACGATGGGCATCGCGCCCTATCTGAACCCCGAGGCGTACGCCGAGACCTACGCGAAGAGCGAGGCCTACCTCTTCGCGCCGGAGGACGGTACGGGTGGCCACCTCGCGGGCGGGGGCCGCTCCCCGGCCGCCGACACCGCCGTCCTGCCGGGCGACAGCTTCAGGACCGAGGGCTTCACCACCGACGACTTCGTCGTCGAGGGCTTCACCTCCACCGACTTCACCGCCACCGACTTCACCTCCACCGACTTCACCGCTGACGGCTTCGCGCCCGACGGCGGGGCCCGGCGCGCGGGTGCGCACCGGCGCCGGAAGAAGAAGGCCGCGACGCCGGTGCGCACCGGGCTGCTGGGCGTCTCCGCCGCGGTCGCCCTGGGGACGGTCGCGGTCGCCACGGGCGCCGTGCCCGGCCTCGACAACTACAAGCTCGGCGGCAGCAGCGGCAGCGACAACGTGCAGGCCGGGACCCTGCCGACGAACGCGCCGGCCGAGCTGGGCGGCACGTCGGGCAGCGCCGAGGACCAGTACGGCAGCGCTCCGGCCGGCCCCGGCACCGAGCGCTCCACCTCGCCCGCGCCCTCCTCCCCGTCCTCCCCCTCGTCCTCGTCCTCGCCGGCCGCGCCGACCGCGACGCCGGAGAAGGAGAAGGAGAGGAAGAAGCCGGCGGCCACCGCGAGCAGGAAGCCGAAGGCGACGCCGGAGCAGCCGCGGACGTCCTCGCCGACGCGCGAGGCCTCGAAGAAGCCGCGGACGCCCGGCTCCCCGGAGCTCACCTCCGCGGAGGCCGTCGCCGGCGCCGAGGTGCTCAGGCTGGTGAACGAGGAGCGGGCCAAGGTGGGCTGCAGCCCGGTGGCCGCGAGCAGCGCGCTCACCGGGCTGGCGCAGGACTTCAGCGAGGACATGGCCGCGCGCGGCTTCTTCGACCACACCGACCCCGACGGCGCGACGCCCTGGGACCGGGCGGAGAAGGCGGGGATAACCGGCCTCGGCGGCGAGAACATAGCCCGGGGCCAGGCGGACGCCCAGGCCGTGATGGATGCCTGGATGAACAGCCCGGGGCACCGGGCCAACATCCTCAACTGCGACTTCAAGACGCTGGGCGTGGGCGTCCACTTCGGGTCGGGCGGCCCGTGGTGGACCCAGAACTTCGGCTACTAGGGCCGCCCGGCAAGCCCCCGGTCCGCCCGTGAGGTGGGCCGGGGGGCGCCGGACGGACCCCGGTGGTCCTCAGGCGGCGGTCCGGCCGCGGAGGAAGACCCGGGCCGTCTGCGCCACCCGGCGCCCCAGGTGCTCGGCCGTGGCGATGTCGGCCTTGTGGACGGCCTCCGGGCCCTCGTCGGCGTTGGTCTGGGCGGCGGCGCCGGCGAAGACGCCGAGGCGGTTGAGGTCGTGCTCGGATCCGGTGCTGCTGTTCCAGCCGGGCAGCAGGCCGAGGTTGATCCAGTGCATGCCGAGCTGCGCGGCGAGGATCTGGAAGAACTGCAGGGTGTGCAGCTTGTCGCCGCTCTTGGACGCGGAGTTGGTGAAGCCGGCGGCCAGCTTGTCCTGCCACGCCTGCGCGGCCCAGCGCTTGGAGGTCGCCTCCGCGAAGACGTGGAAGGCGCCGGACGCCGTGCCCATGTAGGTCGGCGAGCCGAACACGACGGCGTCCGAGCCGTCGAGGATCGCCCACTGCTCCTCGGTGATCTCGTCGACCTCGATCAGATGCACCTCGGCACCGGCGTCGGCGGCGCCGGAGCGGACGGCCTCGGCGAGGACGGCGGTGTGTCCGAAGCCGGAGTGGTAGGCGATGGAGACGACGGGGGTGGTCACGATGGACGCTCCTCAGCAGGCTTGACGGGGCAAAACGGCACGGGACGGCTCGGTGGGGCAGCCCTCCACCGGAACCAACGAAAGGAAAGCACTAACTTTTGGTTAGTGCAACCTGTCGGTTAGTGCTGTGCTCGCGTACGCTGGGGACATGAGCGTCACGCAGGAGCGCACCGAGGAGCAGAACCTCCCGTACAACGTGTTCGCCAAGAGCTGTCCCTCGCGCGGCACGCTGGAGCACGTCACGGGCCGCTGGGGCGCGCTCACGCTCGGCGCCCTGCACGAGGGCTCGCTCCGGTTCAACGAACTGCGCCGCCGGGTGGACGGCGTGAGCGAGAAGATGCTGTCCCAGACGCTGCACGCGCTGGAGCGCGACGGCCTGGTGCACCGCGAGGCGCAGCCGACCAACCCGCCCCGCGTGGACTACGAACTGACCCCGCTCGGCCACGAGGTCGCGCGGCGCCTGCTGTCCCTCATCCACTTCCTGGAGGGCAGCATGGACGACGTCCTGGCGGCGCGGGAGCGCTACGACGCCGGCCGGGCCGAGGGCCTCAGGGCGTGAGGCGGGGCGGCCGCTGGCACTTCGGGCAGAAGTAGCTGGACCGGTTCATCCAGGGCCGCCGCCGCATCGGCGTGCCGCAGCGCCGGCAGGGCAGGCCCTCCCGGCCGTAGGCGTCGAGCGAGCGGTCGAAGTAGCCCGACTCGCCGTTGACGTTGACGTAGAGGCTGTCGAAGCTGGTGCCGCCCGCCGTGAGGGCGGCGTTCATCACGTCCCGTACGTGGCCGAGGAGCTGGAGGGTGCGGGGGCGCGTGAAAGTGGCCGTGGGGCGTTCGTAGTGGATGCGGGCGCGCCACAGCGCCTCGTCCGCGTAGATGTTGCCGACGCCGCTGATCAGCGACTGGTCCAGCAGGGCCCGCTTGACGGTGCTGCGCCGGCGGCGCAGGGCCCGGTGGAAGGCATCGTCGTCGAAGAGCTCGTCGAGCGGGTCGCGGGCGATGTGCGCGATGACGTCGGGCAGGCCCTCGGGGCCGGTGTCGTGCAGCGACAGGCCGCCGAAGGTGCGCTGGTCGACGAAGCGCAGCTCGGTCCCCAGGTCGTCCGCGAAGCGCACCCGGATCCTCAGGTGCTTCTCGTCGGGCGCCTCGTGCGGCCGGACGAGCAGCTGGCCGCTCATGCCGAGGTGGGCCAGGACCGCCTGGCCGGTGTCCTCCAGCGGTAGCCACAGGTACTTGCCGCGGCGGCTGGGCGTGCCGATGCGATGCCCCTTGAGCCGCTGCGCGAAGTCGTCGGCACCGGCCGGGTGACGGCGCACCGCCCGCGGGTGCAGCACCTCGGCCTCGGCGACGGTCCGGTGGGCGACCCACCGCTCCAGGCCGCGCCGTACGACCTCGACCTCGGGCAACTCGGGCATGGGCTCCCCCGGAGACGGACCGGTGACGGTGAGGGACCGGTGACCGGTGTGCGAGCCGGGCGCCCGGCCCCGGGCAGGGGCGGGCGCTCGGGTGCTCTGTTGGTCCGTGCGCGCCGGCACGGGTCCGCGCACGGCTGCGCGGTCGCGCACCCCGGCGCCGCTCACCGCGGTGCGGGGCGGCGCCTGCCGGTGCTCGTCAGGCGGAGGCCGACGGGGCGCCGGCCTCCCCGTCGGCGGGTTCGACGACCGCGGTGAGCTGCACCGCCGCCGCCTTCGCGCGCTCGTCCGCCGCGGCCCGGATGGACCGCCACGCGGACTCGGCGGCCTGCTGCTCCGCCTCCTTCTTGCTGCGGCCGGTGCCGGTGCCGTACGAGACGCCTCCGACGCGGGCGGCAGCAGTGAAGGTCTTCTCGTGGTCGGGGCCGGTCTCCGTGACCAGGTACTCGGGGACACCGAGCCCTTCGGTCGCGGTGAGTTCCTGGAGGGACGTCTTCCAGTCCAGGCCGGCACCGAGGTTGGAGGACTTCTCGATCAGGGGGTCGAACAGGCGGTGCACCAGCTCCGCCGCCGAGTCCAGGCCCTGGTCGAGATAGACCGCGCCGATCACCGCTTCCAGGGTGTCGGCGAGGATGGACGCCTTGTCCCGCCCGCCCGTGCCCTCTTCACCGCGGCCCAGCCGGATGAAGGAGCCCAGGTCGAGGCTGCGGCCCACCTCCGCGAGCGCACGCGAGTTGACCACCGCGGCCCGCAGCTTGGCCAGCTGGCCCTCGGGCAGGTCGGGGTGGGTGCGGTACAGCGTGTCCGTGACCACCAGGCCGAGCACGGAGTCCCCGAGGAACTCCAGCCGTTCGTTGGTGGGCAGACCGCCGTTCTCGTACGCGTACGAACGGTGGGTGAGTGCTCGCACCAGAAGGGCGGACTCGACCTTGTAGCCGAGCCGCCCTTCCAGAAGCGTGTGGGACGAGGCCTGGTTGTCCGCAGAGTTTTTCTTCGGCGTGGACACAGTGCCTCTCACCAGCCGCTCAGACCTCGAGGACCTGGCGCTTGTTGTAGGTGCCGCACGACGGGCACGCGATGTGCTGCTGCTTGGGCTCGTGGCAGCGCTCGCACGCAACCAGGGTGGGGACCGCAGCCTTCCACTGCGACCGGCGGTGGCGCGTGTTGCTGCGCGACATCTTCCGCTTCGGAACAGCCACGGCTACTTCTCCTGCTTCTCGTCGACGCCCGCTTCGGCGCCGCTCATCTCGTCCTTCTCGCCGTCCGACATGGTGTCGGCGAGTCCCTGCAAAGCCGCCCAACGGATGTCGACGGCGTCATGGTGGTGGTCCGGGTCGTCCGCCAGCCGTGCTCCGCACTCGGCGCACAGGCCGGGGCAGTCTTCCCGGCACACCGGCTGCATCGGCAGTGCGAGCACCACCGCATCACGCAGCACGGGTTCGAGGTCGAACAGGCCGTCCTCGATGAAGAGCCTGTCCTCGTCTTCCTCGGCGTCGTCGGCCGGCTCCGCCTTGGGGCGGCCCCGGTCGTCGGCGTCAGGGTACGAGAACATCTCCTGGAAGTCCGCTTCGAGCTCCAGCTCCAGCGGCTCCAGACACCTTACGCACTCCCCCTCGGCCCGTGCACGGGCGGTGCCTGTGACGAGCACCCCCTCCATGACCGACTCGAGGCGGAGTTCGAGCTCCACCGGGGCGCCTTCCGGCACTCCGATGACTCCCTGGATACCGAGGTCCCGGGGGGCGTCGACCGTGCGGGTCAGGCGCTGCAGCGCACCAGGCCGCCGGCCCAGCTCGTGCGTGTCGAACACGAGGGGGTTGCGGTGGTCGAGGCGGGCGTTCAGGGCCATTCCTGCTTTCGATCTTCCGAGCTCACGGGGGACGCCGCCCTCCGGTGTTCCGGGGCAGCGTTGATCGCGGACGTACGCGCGACCGAAGAGCCAGGATACTGGACCTTTCGCTCACGGCCCAATCCGGCGCCGGTCTACTGGCCGCGTCCCTGTTCGTAGGCCCGCAGCTGCTCGGCGCTGATCATGCTGGTGTCGAAGAGGCTGGTCTCGTCGAGGGCGTGGTTCTGGTGTCCTTGGTGCCCCTGGTTCCCCTGGTCGCCCTGTGGCGCCTGCTGGGCCTGGTTCGGGTCGTACGCGGCCTGCTGGGCGTCGTAACCGTGGTAGGCGTAGGGGTCGGCCTGCTGGTAGGCGTACGGGTCCTGCTGGCCGTAGGCCTGCTGCTGGTAGCCGCCGTACGGGTCCTGCTGCTGGTAGCCGTAGGCCGCGGCGGGCTGCTGGGCGGGCTGCGGGGGCTGCTGGGCCGGGGTGTCCGCGACGGCGGCCAGGCCGGCCAGGTAGTCCGCGTCGCTGGAGTGCTGGAGGGTGCTGGTGTCGGCGGCCAGCGCGCCGAGGTCGTCGGTGGCGATCCGGCCGTGCAGCTTCTGCCGGCCGCGGCCGACCGCCTCCAGGGTCTTGGCGAGGACCGCCTCGAAGGCGCCGAGCTTGGCGTCGACGTACTCGTCGGCGGTGCGGCGCAGGGTCTGCGGGTCGTGGCTGCGCTCGGGGGCGTCCTCGTCCTCGTAGCCGTTCTCGTCCAGGCCGGGGCCCGTGCCGAGCAGCTTCTCGCGGCCCCGGCCGACCGAGCCGAGGGTCTTGGTGAGGACGACCTCGAAGTTGGCGAGCTTGGAGTCGACGTAGTCGTCCGCCTCGGCGCGGATCTCCTCGGCCTCCTGGCGGGCCTCGGCGAGGATCCGGTCGGCCTCGGCCTGGGAGCGGCGGGCGATCTCGGTGTCGGAGATCAGGGAGCCCCGCTCGGCGTGCGCGTCCTTGATGATCCGCTCGGCCTCCTGGCGGGCCTGCTCGACCAGTTGCTCGCGGTCGCCGATCAGCTCCTGGGCCCGGGCGAGGGAGTCGGGCAGCGCCGCCCGCAGCTCCTGAAGCATCGAGAGCAGTTCCGCGCGGTTGACCACGCACGAGGCCGACATGGGCATCGACCGGGCCCCGGAGACCAGGGTGACGATCTCGTCGAGCTTCTTCTGCACGTCCACCGTGTGCTCGCCACTCTCTACAGCTGTGATGGAGACGGACGGGACGACTGTACGGCCCTGGGGCGTCCGCGGGACAGCGGGTGAGGGTCCGTCGGACCGCGGGGGTCCGGCGGCGCCGCGTCAGCCCTTGCGCAGCTTGGCGCCGAGGGCCTGGAGGACCTCCTCCGGCACCAGGTGGGAGACGTCGCCGCCCCAGGTGGCGACCTCCTTGACCAGGGAGGAGGACAGGAAGCTGTAGGTGGGGTTGGTGGGTATGAAGAGGGTCTCGACGCCGGAGAGGCCGTTGTTCATCTGGGCCATCTGCAGCTCGTAGTCGAAGTCGCTGACCGCGCGCAGGCCCTTGACGATGGCGGGGATGTCGCGCTGCTTGCAGAAGTCGACCAGCAGGCCGTGGAAGGCCTCGACCCGCACGTTGGCGTACTCGGCGGTGACCCGGCGGATCAGGTCGATCCGCTCGTCGATCCCGAACAGGCCCTTCTTGGCCTGGTTGATCATCACCGCGACGTAGACCTCGTCGTAGAGCCTGGAGGCGCGGGCGATGATGTCGAGATGTCCGTTGGTGATCGGGTCGAACGACCCGGGACAGACGGCGCGGCGCACTTGTGATCCCTCGCTCTCCGGTCCGGTCATCGTGCGTCTTCGCACGTAGAGGCGGCGCGACCGTACCAAAACGTTCCCTCGCCGTAGCGACGGGCCCTGAGCGCCTCGAAACCCTCCGGCCACCGGAATTCGCCGCCTCTGGTGCTGCGCTCCACGGTGACGAGGGCTTCCTCCGCGAGCCACCCCTGCGAGCGGAGTGTGAGCAGAATCTCGCGAAGATCGCCGTCGGACACGGCGTACGGGGGGTCGAGGAAGACGATGTCGTACGGCCGGGGCGGCGACGACGTACGGATGATCTGTTCCGCTTTGCCCGACCTGACCTCGGCGCCGGGCAGGCCGAGGGCCTTCACGTTCTCCCGGACCGTGCGCACGGCCCGGGCGTCGGCCTCCACGAGCAGGGTGTGGCCCGCGCCGCGGGACAGGGCCTCCAGGCCGACGGCGCCGGACCCGGCGTACAGGTCGAGGACGCGCTCGCCGTCCAGGGGGCCGCCCAGCAGGGACTGCCAGGTGGAGAACAGGCCCTCGCGCGCGCGGTCGGAGGTGGGGCGGGTGCCGTGCCCCGGCGGGACGGCCAGGCGGCGTCCGCCGGCCCGGCCGGCGATCACGCGGGTCATGTCCTGTTGGTCCTTGTCGGTGTGCGCGGGTGGTGGCCGTTCCCAGTCTGTCAGCCCTTCTCCAGGTACCGCTCCCTCTCCTCGTCCAGCAGGGCGTCCAGCGCGGTGCGCAGGCCGGGCAGGTGCTCCAGGTCCGGGTCGGCCGCGACGAGCCGGGTGGCCTCCTCGCGGGCCTCGCCGATGATCTCCTCGTCCTCGATGACGGCGAGCATGCGCAGGGAGGAGCGGGTGCCGGACTGGGCCTGGCCGAGGACGTCGCCCTCGCGGCGCTGCTCGAGGTCGATGCGGGAGAGCTCGAAGCCGTCGAGGGTGGCGGCGACCGCGTTCAGGCGCTGACGGGCGGGGCTCGCCTCCGGCATCTCGGTGACCAGCAGGCACAGGCCGGGGGCCGAACCGCGGCCGACCCGGCCGCGCAGCTGGTGCAGCTGGGAGACGCCGAAGCGGTCGGCGTCCATGATCACCATGACGGTGGCGTTGGGGACGTTGACGCCGACCTCGATGACGGTCGTGGCGACCAGGACGTCGGTCTCGCCGGCGGCGAAGCGGCGCATCACCGCGTCCTTGTCGTCGGGCTGCATCCGGCCGTGCAGGACCTCGACCCTCAGTCCCTTCAGCGGCCCCTTCGCGAGCTGGTCGGCCACGTCCAGGACGGCGAGCGGCGGGCGCTTGTCGGCCGTGTCCTCCGGGGAGGCGGGGGGCTTCTTCCGGCCCGCCTTCCCGGGCTCGTCCTCCTCGTCGCCGATGCGGGGGCAGACGACGTACGCCTGGTGCCCGCCGGCCACCTCCTCCCGGACCCGCTCCCAGGCCCGGGACAGGAAGTGGGGCTTGTCGGCGGCGGGGACGACATGGCTGGCGATGGGCGAACGCCCGGCCGGGAGCTGGTCCAGGACGGAGGTCTCCAGGTCGCCGAAGACGGTCATGGCGACCGTGCGCGGAATGGGCGTGGCGGTCATGACCAGCAGGTGCGGCGGCTGCTTGCCCTTGCCGCGCAGGGCGTCGCGCTGCTCGACGCCGAACCGGTGCTGCTCGTCCACCACGACCAGGCCCAGGTCGTGGAACTGCACCTTGTCCTCGATCAGCGCGTGCGTGCCGATGACGATGCCCGCCTCGCCGGTGGCCAGATCGAGCAGGGCCTGGCGGCGGGCGGCGGCGCCCATCGAGCCGGTCAGCAGGACGACCTTCGTGGCCTGCTCGGCCCCGCCGAGCATCCCGCCCTCGGCCAGCTCCCCCATCATCTCGACGACCGACCGGTGGTGCTGCTGGGCGAGCACCTCGGTGGGCGCGAGCATCGCGGCCTGGCCGCCCGAGTCGACGACGGCGAGCATGGCGCGCAGGGCGACCAGCGTCTTGCCCGAGCCCACCTCTCCCTGGAGCAGCCGGTGCATCGGGTGCTCGGTGGCCAGGTCGTCGAAGATCTCCCGGGAGACCTTCTGCTGGCCCTCGGTCAGGGTGAAGGGGAGGCGGGCGTCGAAGGCGGTGAGGAGGCCGTCGGGGCGGGGCCGGCGGGGGACGGCCGGGAGCTGGGCGTCGGCGTGCCGGCGGCGGGCCAGGGCGACCTGGAGGACGAAGGCCTCGTCCCATTTGAGGCGGGCGCGGGCGTCGGCGATGTCCGCCTTGGTGTGCGGGCGGTGGATCTTGAGCAGGGCCTCGGGCAGGGGGATCAGGCCCCGGCCCTCGCGCAGGGCGGGCGGCAGCGGGTCGAGGGCCTCGCGGGCGCTGGGCAGGACCGTCTGGACGGCCTTGCCGATCTTCCAGGACTCCAGCTTGGCGGTGGCGGGGTAGAGGGGGATCAGGGCGCCCGCCCAGGTCTCGACGGTCTCCTCCCCCCCGTCACCGTCGCCGCGCAGCAACTCGTAGGCCGGATGGGCGAGTTGGAGGCGGCGGTTGAAGACGGAGACCTTGCCGGCGAACATCGCGCGGGTGCCCGGCAGGAGCTCCTTGTGGGGCTTGTGGACGCCGGCGCCGAAGAAGACGAGCTGGAGCCGGCCGCTGCCGTCCGTGATGGTCACCTCCAGGCGCTGGCCCTTGCCGCGCGGGGCCTTGGCGGAGGCGAAGGTGTGCAGGCGGGCGTCGGCGACCTGGGCGACCACCGTGACGTGCTCGTCCATGGGGAGGTCGGCGAGGTGGGTGAGCTGGCCGCGCTCCTCGTATCTGCGCGGGTAGTGGTGGAGGAGGTCGCCGACGGTGCGCAGGCCGAGGTGCTCGGCCATCACCTTCGCGGTGGCGGGGCCGAGCACCGACTTCAGGGGTTGTTCCAGTGGTTCTCGCAGTGCGGGCACGAGATCCATTGCACACCACGGCACTGACAACGCCGTGGCCGGCCGGGCGGAAGACGGCGCACACGTCTGGGGAAACCCCTGGTCGGACGGCTCCTTCGGGCCCTAGGATGACGCGCTCCGGCCATCCCTCGCGGTCACCGCCTCACCGGGACCGCCCGACCCCGCGCCGTCGCGAGTCCCCCCACCGGCGCTGCGACGATGGATTCCCAGATCTCACAGTCATCCCAGGCGCCCCAGCCGCCCCAGTCCCCTCATACGTTCCAGGTCGACCTGCGCGGTCTGGTGGACCTGCTCTCCCATCACCTCTACTCCAGCCCGAAGGTGTACCTGCGCGAGCTGCTGCAGAACGCCGTGGACGCCATCACCGCCCGCCGCGCCGAGGAGCCCGGCGCCCCGGCCCGCGTGCGGCTGCACGCGCGGGACGGCGCCCTGCGGGTGGAGGACACCGGCGTGGGGCTCACCGAGGCGGACGTGCACGACCTGCTCGCCACCATCGGGCGCAGCTCCAAGCGCGCCGAGGGCCTGCAGGAGGCCCGCTCCGGCTTCCTCGGGCAGTTCGGCATCGGCCTGCTGGCCTGTTTCGTCGTGGCGGAGCGGATCCGGGTCGTCAGCCGCAGCGCCCGTACCCCCGGCGCTCCGCCCGTGGAGTGGACGGCCCGCGACGACGGCTCCTACACCGTGCGCACGCTGCCGCAGGCCGAGCGGCCCGAACCGGGCACCACCGTCCACCTCGTGGCGCGCGCGGGTGCCGCCGAGTGGCTGGAGGCCGGGCGCGTGCTGGCGCTGGCGCGGGACTTCGGCTCGCTGCTGCCGTACGACGTGCGGGTGGGCGACGAGGCGGTCACCGACCTGCCCGCGCCCTGGGACCGCCCGTACCCGGGCCCCGCCGCCCGCCGGGCGGCCCTCGCCCGGCACTGCCACGACCTGTTCGGGTTCACGCCGCTGGACACCATCGACCTGTCGGTGCCGCTGGCCGGCGTACGCGGGGTCGCCTACGTGCTGCCGTCGGCGGTCAGCCCGGCCCAGCGCGCGGGCCACCGCGTGCACCTGAAGGGCATGCTGCTGACCGAGCGGGCCGAACAGCTGCTGCCCGACTGGGCGTTCTTCGTGCGCTGCGTGCTCGACACCGACAGCCTGCGGCCCACCGCCTCGCGCGAGTCGCTGTACGAGGACGAGACGCTGGCCGGCGTGCGGGAGGTGCTGGGCGAAAGGATCCGCGCCTGGCTGACGGGGCTGGCGGCCGGTGATCCGGAACGGCTCTCGGCCTTCCTGTCGGTGCACCACCTGGGCGTGAAGTCCCTGGCCCGGCACGACCGGGAGATGCTGCGCACGATGCTGCCGTGGCTGCCGTTCGAGACGACCGACGGGCGGCTGTCGCTGGAGGAGTTCGCGCAGCGCCACCCGGTGGTGCACTTCACGCGGACCGTGGAGGAGTACCGCCAGGTCGCGCCGATCGCGTCCGCGCAGGGCATCGGGGTGGTCAACGGCGGCTACACCTACGACGGCGAACTGGTCGAGGCGCTGCCGTCGGTGCGGCCGGGCACGGTCGTCGCCGAGCTGGACGCGGACACCGTGACCGCGCACCTGGACGCCGTCGACCCGGCCGAGGAACTGGCCCTGTCGGGCTTCCTGGCGGCCGCGCGGGCCAGGCTGGACCCGCTGGGCTGCGACGTCGTCCTGCGGGCCTTCCACCCGCTGTCCGTGCCCGCGCTGCACCTGGACGACCGTCAGGCCCGGCACGAACAGGCCCGGGCCGAGGCCGAGGCGCAGGCCGACGACCTGTGGGCGGGCATCCTGGGCTCGCTGCGCGGCAGCGCCCCGCGCGCACGTCTGGTGCTCAACCACCTCAACCCGCTGGTACGGCGGATCAGCGCGCTGCCCGACGCGGAGCTGATCGGCACCGCCGCCGAGTCCCTGTACGGGCAGGCCCTGCTGATGGCGCAGCGGCCGCTGCGGCCCGCCGACTCGGCGCTGCTGAACCGCGCCTTCATCGGCCTGCTGGAATGGGCCACGCACCGCGAGGACGGTCACCGATGAGTGAGATCACGGACTTCGACGCGCTCCGCCGGGCGATGGCGGAGAACTCCGAGCAACCGGAGGGACCGGCCCGCAACGCGCGCGCGGAGCGGCTGCTCGCCGAGGCCGAGAGGCTGAACATCCCGCTCGCCGTGATCGAGGCGCTCGGACACCAGCTGAAGGTCTACAACTACAGCTCCGAGAAGGACAAGATGTTCGTCCCGTTCGCGCGGCTGCTGCGCATGTGGGACGAACGCCCCGAGGACTTCGACGAGTACGAGACCCACTCCCTGCACTGGGTCTTCAAGTGGGTGTCGGCCGGCATGCTCGGCCAGCCGCACGTCCCGCTCGCCTCCATCGAGAAGTGGCTCGGTGAGATGGAGCACCGCTACCGGCTCGCCGGGTACTCCGAGCGAGCCGTGCGCAGCGCGGAGTTCAGCGTGGCCGCGCACATCGGGGACGTCGGGCGCGCCGAGCGGGCGTACGCCGCGTGGCTGGCCGCGGAACGCGACGGCATGGCCGACTGCCACGCGTGCGAGCTGCACGGACAGGGCTGGTGGCAGTCGCAGCGGGGCCGGGACGCCGAGGCGCTCGACCTGTGGCGGCCGGTGCTGGAGGGCGAGTTCACCTGCGCCCACGAACCGCACACCGTGCTCGCCTCCTCCCTGGTGCCGCTGCTGCGGCTGGGCCGCCCGGACGAGGCGCGCGCCAACCACCTGCGGGGCTTCCGGCTCGTACGGGCCATGGAGAGCATGCGCGGCGCGTACGCGGACCACGTGGAGTTCTGCGCGCTGACCGGCAACGAGGCACGCGGCCTGGAACTGCTCGCCGAGCGGCCGGCGTACTTCACGGACGACGGGGATCCGCGCAGCAAGCTGGACTTCCTGTGCGTGGTGGCCCTGCTCATGGACCGCCTGACCGGTCTCGGGCTCGGCGGGCGGCAGGTGCCGGGGCCGGCCGGGCGGGCGTGGACCGCGCGCGAACTCGCCGCGCACGCGCGTGCGGAGGCCCTCGCGCTCGCCGCGCGCTTCGACGAGCGCAACGGCACCCCGTACGTCGGCGAGCGGGCACGCGCGCGCATGGACCGGCGGCCGCTGGTGGAACGGCTGCCGCTGGGGGTGCGGTCGGCGCGTCCGGCCCCGGCCGCTCCGGTGGCGGCTCCCCCGGTGGCCGCGCCCGCCGGGGAGGCGGATCTGCCGGCGCTGCTCGCCGAGGCGCGGCGGCTGTCGGACACCCTTCAGCCGCACGCCGTGGAGGCGTGGGCGGCGGTCGCCCGGGCCGCGCGGGACACCCGGCTGGACCCGCGCGACCGGGCGGAGATCGCCGACCACGAGGCGATGGGCCTGGGCCCCGGGGGAGCCGGGCTCTTCGAGCGGGCCGCCGCGCTGTACGCGGAGGCGGGCGACCCGGGGGAGGCGCTGGCGGCACGCGCGCGTGCGGCGTACGCACGCGCCCTGGCGGGGGACGTGGACGAGGCGCTGGCCGCGGTCGCCGAGCCCTACGACACGGTCCTCGCGCTGTACGCGCGGGGCGGCACACAGGTCCTGCAGACGGCGTCCGTGGTGATGGCGCGGGCGCGGATCCTGATGCGTCGGGTGCACGCGTGCGAGGAGCCCGGGCGGGAACAGGGCCTGGCCGGCGCACAGGCCGACGCACAGGCCGCCGCCCGGGAGGTGCTCGCGCTCGTCGGGGAGCGCACCGGGGAGGACGTGCGGCTCGCCGCGCGGGCCGCGGAGGCGCGGGCGATGCTCGCCGAGCTGGCGGGCCGCGGCGGGGACCTGGCGGAGGCGGCGCGGCTGTTCGCGCGGGCCGCGGCCGAGTTCGTCGAGGCGGGGCTGCCGTGGTTCGCGGTGGAGTACGAGGCCCGGCTGGCCTCCCTCGCCCACCACCTCGGCGACATGGCCGAGGCGGAGCGGGCCCTGAGGGCGGCCCTGGAGCACGGCGGGCCGCACGTGGAGCCGGCCGGACGGGCCCAGCTGCACCTGCAGCTCGCCGAGGTGCTCGGCGGGCGGGGAGCGGCCGGGGAGGCCGCCGGGCACGCCCTGGAGGCGGCGCACTGGGCCGACGAGGCCGGCGAGGGGGCGGTCCTGGGCGCCTGGGCGCGGCACCAGCTCGGCGGGTTCCTGCTGCGGCAGGGGCGGTGGGCCGAGGCCGCGGAGGTCCTGGAGTCGGTGCTGCCCGACCTGACGGCCGAGACGCACGGCGACGGCGCGATCGTCCAGGCGCAGTGGTGGCTCGGCGACTGCCTGAGCGAGCTCGGCGAGCACCGGGCGGCCGCCGAACGGCGTCTGCAGGCCGCCGAGATCGCCCGGCACTGGCCCGAGCAGCAGGACCACGCGACCCTCGCCCACCTCGCCGGTGAGTCCCTCGGGGAGGCGGGGCTGGCCGAGGAGGCGGAGCGGGCGTACGCGCGCGCGGGCGACCTGTGGCGCGAGCTCGGCGACGTCCACGGCCTGGTCCGCTCCCTGCGTGCGCGCGCGTGGCTGGTGCTGCGCCTGGAGGACGGCCCGGACCGGGCCCGCGGCCTGATGGCGGACGCGGTGCGGGAGTGCGAGGCGGCGCTGGCCTCGGCACCGGACCCGGCGGCCGGGGAGGAGTCCCGGCGGCGGCTCGTCGCCGAACTGGGCCACACCCACCGGCAGTTCGGCGACCTGCTGGCCCACTCCGCCGCCGGGAGGGCGCAGGGGGCGCGGGACGCCGGGGACGCCGCGGTCCGTGCCGTGCTGGAGGAGGCCCTGTCGCAGGCGGTGCGGGCGGCCGGGGTGTTCGCCTCCCTCGGGGACGCCGCCCTGCCCGGCCGCACCGGCGCGGAGCTCGCCGCGGGCCGGCTGGAGGCCGACCTGGGCCGCCCGGCCGAGGCGGCGGCACGCGCGCGCGGCGTACTGGCGGCCTGCGAGGCGTACGACGGCCCCGACGGCGGCGAGGCGGTACGGGCCCGGCGGGCGGAGGCGGAACAGCTGCTCCACCTCGTGTCGGAGACGACGGACGCACCAGACGCGCCGGACCCGGCGGACCCGGCGGACCCGGCGGACCCGGCGGACCCGGCGGACCCGGCGGACCCGGCGGACTGAGGTTACGCGGCGGACTGAGGTTACGCGGCGGCTACTCGACCCCGATGAGCAGCAGCGCTCCCTGCCGTCCGCCCCGGTAGACCACCGTGTCGACGGCGAGGTACCTCTCGCGGACCCGGGCCTGCAGGTGCTCGGCGACGGAGTCGGGCGCCTCGTCGCCGAGGACCAGGGTGACCATCTCGCCGCCGGCCGCGAGCATGCGGTCCACGACGGTCTCGGCGGTGGCCGTGACGTCCGAGCCGATCACGGCCACGTCGCCGTCGACGAGCCCGAGGACGTCGCCGGCCTGGCAGATGCCGGCCATGGTCCAGGACTGCCGTTCCGCGACGGTGACCTCGGCGTAGCGGGTGGCGCCCGCCGCCGAGGTCATCGACACGACGTCCTCGTCGAAGCGCCGCTCCGGCTCGTGCACGGCGAGCGCCGCGATCCCCTGCACCGCGGAGCGGGTCGGGATGAGGGCCACGCGGATGCCCTCCGCGCGGGCCTGCTCGGCCGCCGCGGCGGCGGTGTGGCGCAGTTCGGCGTCGTTGGGCAGCAGCACGACCTCGCGCGCGTGCGCCCGCCGCACGGCCTCCACGAGCTCCCCGCTCGCGGGCGGCTCCCCCGGCCGCGCCAGCACCGTGGTCGCGCCGGCCTCGGTGTACAGCCCGGCCAGGCCCTCGCCGGGCACCACGGCCACGACGGCCCGCTGGACGCGTTCCCGGGGCGACCGCCCGGCGCCGGCGGTGTGCACGTCGCCGGCGCCGAAGTGCGTGATCCGGATCCGGTACGGCCGCCCGGCCTCGACGCCCGCCTCGACGGCGGCACCGGCGTCGTCGACGTGCACGTGGACGTTCCACAGCCCGTCGCCGCCGACCACGACCAGCGAGTCCCCGAGGGCGTCGAGCCGCTCCCGCAGGCGCGCGACGGCGGCGTCCCCGGCCTCCAGCAGGTAGATCACCTCGAAGGCCGGACCGCCGTGGCCGGCCGGCGCGGGCACGGCTTCGGCGCCCTCGCCGAGGCCGCCGGCGGGGCCGGCCCCGCCGGCGCACGCCACGGGGGCAGGGGGTGCCGCCGGGGCGGGGAGTCCCACGAGAGTGTCCGGCCCCGCCCGCCCGGGGGCCTTCGCGCGCGCGTGCCCGTGCCCGGCCGCCCCGTCCCCGGGGGCCACGCGCGCGTGCTCCCCGGCGACCGGCCCCCTCGCCACCGCCCTGGGAACCTCCCCCGTGAACGTCTCCACCAGTGCCGCGAGCACCGCGACCAGGCCCCGGCCGCCGGCGTCGACCACCCCGGCCCGCTCCAGGACGGCCAGCTGCCCCGGTGTCGCGGCGAGGGCCGTGCACGCCCCCTCGTAGGCCGCCCGGGCGACCGCCCCGCAGTCGCCCTCGACGCCGCCGGCCGCGTCGGCGGCGGCCGAGGCGACCGTGAGGACCGTGCCCTCGACGGGGTGGGCCACGGCCTGCCGGGCGGAGTCGGCGGCGTGCCGCAGGGCGAGCCGCAGGCCCCGGGCGTCGGCGCGGACCGTCCCCTCCTCGGCGGCGAGCACCTGCGCCATCCCGCGCAGCAGCTGCGCCAGGATCGTCCCGGAGTTCCCGCGGGCGCCGATCAGCGCCCCGTGCGCCATCGCCCGCGCGGCCTCGGCGAGCGTGGGCCCCCCGGCGTCGCCGGGACCGGCCCCGTGCCCCGCGAAGACCGCCTCGACCGCGCCGACCGCCGACTCGACGGTCAGGTACAGGTTCGTTCCGGTGTCCCCGTCGGCCACGGGATAGACGTTGATCGCGTCGATCTCCTCGCGCGCCCGCCCCAGCGCCTCGAGCGCGAGACCGCACCAGGCGCGCACCGCGAGAGCATCGAAGAATGTCTGCGGCACCTGCGCCACCTGCGCCTCCCTGAGCTGCTGGACGTGGCACGCAGCGTAGACCCCGGGGCGGTGCCCGGCGGAAGAGGGCCGAGGCCGGGCCCCGGGCCGCCGTGGTAGTTTCGTTGCACGGGCGCAGTCGTTGTATGCTGCTCCGGTTGCCCGATCCTGGTCGGGCCTTTCCCCCTGGCAGCGCCACTCAGATCCCTGCCGGCTCCTGGAGCCCTAGGATCTCGATCCCGGCATGCCGGGATTAACCGTAAGTGCATCTGAAGTCTTTGGAGTGACCCGTGGCTGCCAACTGCGACGTCTGCGGCAAGGGGCCGGGCTTCGGCAACAACATCTCGCACTCGCACCGCCGTACGCCCCGTCGCTGGAACCCGAACATCCAGCGCGTGCGTACCGTGGTCGGCGGGACGCCGAAGCGCGTGAACGCTTGCACCTCGTGCATCAAGGCCGGCAAGGTCTCGCGCTGACGCTCATCCCCCAGCTCTCGACTTCACTCGAGCCAGGGGGAGCCCCCTCACGCGCGGCCTCTGCTGGTTCGCTGCACTGAGCCGGTCCACCTCACGGTGGGCCGGCTCTCTGCCGTGCCCGGGCGCGGCACCGCCGGGCCGGCTCAGCGGGCGTCCCCGCCGAGCGCCCACCCGTGGTCCACCGGCCCGATCCCGCCGCCGAGGGCGAACCCGGCCGCGATCGCCCCGGTGACGTACTCCTTGGCCGCCGCCACCGCCTCGGGCACGGACCGCCCCTTCGCGAGCTGGGAGGCGATCGCCGAGGCGAGCGTGCAGCCCGTGCCGTGGGTGTGCCGGTTGTCGTGCCTCGGCGCCCGCAGCCAGTGCTCCTCGGACCCGTCGGTGAGCAGGTCCACGGCCGCGCCCGACAGGTGCCCGCCCTTGATCACCACCCATCGGGGCCCGTACGCCAGCACGGCGGCCGCCGCCCGCCGCAGGTCCCGCTCCGACCCGACGCGCACCCCGGTGAGCTGGGTCACCTCGTCGAGGTTCGGCGTGGCGACCGTGGCGACCGGCAGCAGCCTCGTCCGCACGGCGTCCAGCGCCGAGGCCGCCAGCAGCGCGTCCCCGTGCTTGGACACCCCCACCGGGTCGACCACCGCCGGCGCGTCCGTCCCGGCGATCAACTCGGCCACCGCCTCGACGAGTTCCGCCGAGGCGAGCATCCCGGTCTTGACCGCCTGGACGCCGATGTCGTCGACGACGCTGCGGTACTGGGCCCGCACCGCCTCCACCGGCAGTTCCCAGACGCCCTGCACGCCCACGGAGTTCTGCGCGGTCACCGCCGTGACCACGCTCATGCCGTGCACGCCGAGCGCGAGCATGGTCTTCAGGTCGGCCTGGATGCCCGCGCCCCCGCCGGAGTCGGAGCCCGCGACCGTCAGCACCCGCGGCGGCGGCACGTTCGCGGCGCTCACGACTCGATGTCCCCGAAGTGGTCCCAGCCGCCCTGGGTCGTCCACGGCGCCCCGTCGACGGTGACCTGGGGCAGTGCCGAGGGGTTGAGGACCTCGCCGATGACCTTCCAGCGGGCGGGCAGCTTCACGTCCGGCGGGAAGGTCGCCACGATCGCGTGGTCCTCTCCCCCGGTCAGCACCCACTGCATGGGGTCGACGCCGACGGCCTGCCCGATGTCGTTCATCTGGGAGGGGATGTCGACCGCCCCGGAGCGGATGTCGATGCGCACCTTGCTGGCCTCGGCGATGTGCCCGAGGTCCGCGATCAGCCCGTCGCTGACGTCGCACATCGCGGTCGCGCCGAGCGCGGCGGCGGCCGGCCCCGCGTGGTACGGCGGCTCGGGGCGCCGGTGTGCCTCGACGAACGCCCGCGGCGAGCGGAACCCGCGCGACAGCACCGCGTACCCGGCGGCCGACCAGCCCAGCCAGCCGGTCACCGCGACGAGGTCGCCGGGCTGCGCTCCGGCCCGCGTCACGGGCTCCTGGTTGCGCAGGTCGCCGAGCGCGGTGATCGACACCGTGATGGTGTCGCCGCGCACCACGTCGCCGCCGACCACGGCGGCGCCCGCGACCTGGCACTCGTCGCGCAGACCGTCCATCAGCTCGGTCGGCCAGGTCACCGGCAGTTCGGCGGGCACGACCAGACCGAGCAGCAGCGCGGTCGGCACGGCTCCCATGGCGGCGATGTCCGCGAGGTTCTGCGCGGCGGCCTTGCGGCCCACGTCGTAGGCGGTGGACCAGTCGCGGCGGAAGTGCCGCCCCTCCACGAGGATGTCGGTGCTGGCCACGACCCTGCGGTCGGGCGCGGCCACCACCGCGGCGTCGTCGCCGGGGCCGACCCGGACCGCCGGGGTGGTGGTGAGACGGGAGGTGAGCTCCCTGATGAGCCCGAACTCCCCGAGCTCACCAACAGTGCCCTTCATTGCCCTTTCTCCCCTTCTGTCCCTGTCCGTGCCCGGTCGCGAGTCCCTTGCGCCCTCGCTACGGTCGAAGTGACCGTCCATATCTGCCGTGCCTCCACCCCGGCGCGCAAGACCCGGTTCCCGCAGGTCTCCCCGCGGCGAGCGGCGACGCGATACCGTGGCGTTCCTTTTCCCCACATGATCCTCGTGGCCGCCCTGGAGGTTCCGTGGTACAGGCGTACATCCTGATCCAGACGGAGGTCGGCAAGGCGTCGACCGTCGCGGAGACGATCAGCAAGATCCCTGGAGTGATCCAGGCCGAGGACGTGACGGGGCCGTACGACGTGATCGTGCGGGCCGAGGCCGACACCGTCGACGACCTGGGCCGCATGGTGGTCGCCAAGGTCCAGCAAGTGGACGGCATCACCCGCACCCTGACCTGCCCGGTCGTGCATCTGTAGCCCCCGTCTACGCTGTGCCGGTGAACTCCTTCCGTCACCGGCACCGTTTCACCCTCGGCCTGCCCCCGCTCGCCCTGCTGATCGCCGCCGCGGGCTGCTCCTCAGCAGACGGCACCGGGTCGGCGGCGGTTCCCAGCCCGGACGCGAAGGCCACGAAGCTGTGCCGGAACCTGGACAAGGCACTGCCGGCGAAGGTGGACGGTGAGAGCCGCGACGACCCCGAGCCCGCGTCCGCGCTGACCGCGGGCTGGGGCAGCCCGGCGATCATACTGCGGTGCGGTGTCGCACGGCCGCCGAAGATGGCCGACCCCGAGGTGGCCGACGGGCGCGACCCGGACGCGCTCCCCGGGGGCGTCGACGGCGTCGACTGGCTGATGGAGAGGCAGGACGACGGCGCGTTCCGCTTCACCACCGCCAACCGTGAGGCGTACGTCGAGGTGCACGTGCCCAGGGGTCAGGACACCAGCGGCGTCCTGATCGACCTCGCCCCGGCCGTCAAGGAGGCGATCCCCGAGGGGATCGCCTCCTGAGCGTGCTTCAGCGCAGGCCGGTCGAGCGGCGCAGCGCCGCCTGCACCAGGCGGTCCACCAGCTCGGGGTAGCTGATCCCGCTCGCCTGCCACATCTGCGGGTACATCGAGATGGGCGTGAAGCCGGGCATCGTGTTGATCTCGTTGATCACGAACTCGCCGTCCTCGGTGAGGAAGAAGTCCGCCCGCACCAGGCCCTCGCAGGAGGCCGCCTCGAACGCCTCCACGGCGAGCCGCTGGACCTCGGCGGTCTCCTCCTCGGTCAGCGGGGCGGGCACGACGCCGGGGGTGGAGTCGATGTACTTGGCCTCGAAGTCGTAGTACGCGTGCGCCTCGGGCGGCGGGATCTCGGCCGGCACGGAGGCCCGCGGGCCGTCCTCGAACTCCAGCACGCCGCACTCGATCTCGCGACCGCGCAGCGCGGCCTCCACGAGGATCTTCGGGTCGTGCCGCCGGGCCTCGGCGATCGCCTCGTCCAGGCCGGAGAGGTCGTCGACCTTGGTGATGCCGATCGACGAGCCCGCGCGCGCGGGCTTCACGAACAGCGGCCAGCCGTGCTCGCCGGCGAAGTCGACGATCTTCCTGCGGGCGGCGGACTCGTCGCGCTCCCACTCCCGCGGCCGGATCACCACGTAGGGACCCACCTTGAGCCCGAACGAGGTGAACACCCGCTTCATGTACTCCTTGTCCTGGCCGACGGCCGAGGAGAGCACACCCGAACCCACGTACGGGACGCCGGAGAGCTCCAGGAGTCCCTGCAGGGTGCCGTCCTCGCCGTACGGGCCGTGCAGCACCGGGAAGACCACGTCGACCTCGCCGAGCGCCTTGGGCACCGAACCGGGTTCGCTGTAGACGACTTCGCGGTTGCCGGGCTCGACGGGGAGCACCACGCCGCCCTCGGTCGACTCGGCGAGCTGCTCGACGCTGGGCTGCCTGCGGTCGACGATCGCCATGCGCCCGGGCTCGTCGGCGGTGAGCGCCCAGCGGCCGTCCTGGGTGATGCCGATCGGCAGGACGTCGTACTTCGTCCGGTCGATGGCCCGCAGAACGGCGCCGGCGGTGACCACGGAGATCCCGTGTTCGGAGCTGCGTCCACCGAACACGACGGCCACACGCGGCTTGCGAGACGGCTGCTCGGGACTCTGGGGGAGGTTCTCGGTGCTCATATCGCGATGAGAGTACCCGGTGGTAGGGCGCGGAGACAGCGCCCGCCGCCTCGCGTCGCTCAGCGTCGTTCCGGCTTCGCGCTGCGCGACATCAGCTCCTTCAGGGCCACCACCGGAGGCTTGCCCTCGTGCACGATGCCGACGACCGTCTCGGTGATCGGCATGTCGACGCCGTGCCGGCGGGCCAGATCGAGCACCGACTCGCAGGACTTGACGCCCTCGGCGGTCTGCCTGGTGACCGCGATGGTCTCCTGCAGGGTCATGCCCTTGCCGAGGTTGGTGCCGAAGGTGTGGTTGCGCGACAGCGGCGAGGAACAGGTGGCCACCAGGTCGCCCAGGCCGGCGAGTCCGGAGAAGGTCAGCGGGTCGGCGCCGAGGGCGACACCGAGCCGGGTGGTCTCGGCGAGCCCGCGCGTGATGAGCGAGCCCTTGGCGTTGTCGCCGAGCCCCATGCCGTCCGCGATGCCGACGGCCAGCCCGATCACGTTCTTCACCGCTCCGCCGAGCTCGCAGCCCACCACGTCCGTGTTGGTGTACGGACGGAAGTAGGGCGTGTGGCAGGCGGCCTGGAGGCGCTGGGCGACGGTCTCGTCGGTGCAGGCGACCACGGCGGCGGCCGGCATGCGGGCGGCGATCTCCCGGGCCAGGTTGGGCCCGGTGACCACGGCGATCCGGTCCCGGCCGACCTTGGCGACGTCGTCGACGACCTCGCTCATCCGCATCGCGGAGCCGAGTTCGATGCCCTTCATCAGCGACACCAGGACCGTGTCGGGGGCGAGCAGCGGCGTCCAGTCGGCGAGGTTGCCGCGCAGCGTCTGCGAGGGGACCGCGAGGACGGTGAAGTCGGCGCCGTCGGCGGCCTCGGCGGCGTCGGTGGTGGCCCGCACGCTCTCCGGGAGTTCGACGCCGGGCAGGTAGTCGGGGTTGGTCCGGGTGGAGTTGACCGCCTCGGCGAGTTCGGGGCGGCGGCCCCACAGCACGACCTCGCACCCCGCGTCGGCGAGGACCATGCCGAACGCCGTGCCCCACGATCCGGTGCCGAAGACGGCCGCCTTGACCGGCTTGCTCACTTGCCCAGCCCCTTTTCCCGCACGCGCCCGCCCTGCGTCTGCGCCTGAGTCCGGCGCCGCTGCTCGATCCGCTCCCGGCGCGGATCGTAGGGAGTGGCGGGCGCCCGCTCGCCGCGGATCAGCTCCAGCTGGCGGGTGATCGCCGCCATGATGACCTCGGTCGCCTCCTTGAGCAGCTCCGGGGTCATCTCCCGGTCGTAGAAGCGGGAGAGGTCCACCGGCGGCCCGGCCAGGACGCGGTGGGTCTTGCGCGGGAAGAGGCGCGGTTTCCTGGCGTACGGCGGCAGCACCTCGTTGGCGCCCCACTGGGCGACGGGGATCACCGGGCACTTGGTCTCCAGGGCGACCCGCGCGGCACCGGTCTTGCCGGTCATGGGCCAGCCGTCGGGGTCGCGGGTGAGGGTGCCCTCGGGATAGAAGGCCACGCACTCGCCGCGCTGCACGGCGTCGATGGCGGCGCGGAAGGCGCTGAGCGCGTCCGTGCTCTCGCGGTAGACGGGGATCTGCCCGGTGCCGCGCATCGCGGCACCGACGAATCCCTTCCCGAAAAGCCCGCTCTTGGCGAGGAATCGCGGGACGCGGCCGGTGTTGTACTGGAAGTGCCCGTACGCGAGGGGATCGATGTGGGAATTGTGGTTCACCACGGTGATGAATCCCCCCTCAGCCGGAATGTGCTCCATTCCACGCCAGTCCCGCTTGAGCAGAACCACCAGCGGCGGTTTGCAGATCACCGCGGCGAAGCGGTACCAGAAGCCGATTCTGCGGCGGGGCACGCGGACACCTTCCTCTAGGGCCTGGAACGGGGCCAGGGGAGCCGCACAAGTGTCGCCCCGGGCCGCCGGTCTGTCGAGGACACGGTACGCCCCGGCACGACGCCTCCCCGATGACCGGGGTGACAATGGCCGCGACAAGAGAGGGACGGGACGCTCGTGCTGTGGACCTTGGTCGTACCCCTGAAGCCGCTGGCGAAGGCCAAGAGCAGGCTCTCGGACACCGCGGACGACGGGCTGCGGCCGGGCCTGGCGCTCGCGTTCGCACTGGACACGGCGGGCGCCGCGCTGGCGTGCCCCGCGGTGAAGGATGTGGTGGTCGTCACGGACGACCCGCGGGCCGGCCGGGAGCTGGCCGCCCTGGGCGCCCGGATCGTCCCCGACGAGCCGGGCGGCGGCCTGAACGCCGCTCTCGCCCACGCGGCGGCGGTCGTGCGGTCCGCCCGTCCCGAAAGTCCCCTGGCGGCCCTGAACGCAGATCTGCCGGCATTGCGCCCGCTGGAATTGTCACGAGTACTGGACGCGGCCGCGGAATTCCCCCGGGCATTTCTTCCGGATGCGGCCGCAATCGGCACGACGCTGCTGGCCGCCGCCCCGGGCCGGGCGTTGCTCCCCGCTTTCGGCCCCGGTTCCCGGGCCCGCCACCGCGCCTCCGGTGCCGTGGAACTGTGCCTCGCCGGCGTGGATTCCGTACGCCAGGACGTGGACACCGGCGACGACCTGCGCGCCGCGCTCGCCCTGGGCGTGGGTCCCCGCACGGCCGCGGTCGCCGCGCGGCTGGCGGCACCCGGGCAGTAGGCTGCCGCCATGCAGGCGACCGCTTACACGTACGACCCCGAAAGCCGCAGCGGGCAGGTGCTGCTGGACGACGGCACCCCGGTGCCCTTCGACGCGGCGGCGTTCGACGCGGGGGGCCTGCGGCTGCTCAGGCCGGGACAGCGGGTGCGCATCGAGGTGGAGGGCCCGCGGGACGGCCTGCGGATCACTCTCGTGACCCTTCAGACACTCTGAACGCCCTGGGCACCGCGGACACGCCGCGGGCCGGACTCCGCGGCGGAGTCCGGCCCGGCGTGTGGGTGCCCCTGCGGCCTGCCCTTACTTCTTGCGGGCGGCGGTGGTCTTCTTGGCGGTGCTGCGCGCCGCCGTCTTCTTGGCGGGCGCCTTCTTGGCCGTCGCCTTCTTCGCCGGGGCCTTCTTGGCGGTGGTGGTCTTCTTCGCGGCGGTGGTCTTGGCGGTCGCCGTGGTCTTCTTGGCGGGCGCCTTCTTCGCCGTGGTCTTCTTGGCGGCGGCCGTCTTGGTGGTCGCCTTCTTGGCCGTCGTCTTCTTCGCCGTCGTCGTCTTCGCCGCACCCGCCGTCTTCTTGGCCGCGGCCTTCTTGCCCACGGACTTGGAGATGGTGGCCGGCGCGCCGGACAGGCTGCCCTTGGGCGCCTTCTTGACCGCGATGTCGCCCTTCGGGAGCTTCTTCGAGCCGCTGACCAGGTCCTTGAAGCCCTGACCCGCGCGGAAGCGGGGAACCGAGGTCTTCTTGACCCGAACCCGCTCGCCCGTCTGGGGATTGCGGGCGTAGCGGGCCGGACGGTCGACCTTCTCGAAGGAACCGAAGCCGGTGACCGAGACCCGTTCACCCGCGACGACCGCGCGGACGATGGCGTCCAGTACATGGTCGACAGCATCGGCGGCCTGCTGGCGGCCGCCCATCTTGTCGGCAATCGCTTCTACGAGCTGCGCCTTGTTCACGTCTTCCCCTTCGGAGACATCGCCAGAACGAAACTGTTCAAGCTTTTCGCACGTTAGGCAGATATATACCGCAAATCAAACACGAAACGGGCTTATCACCCTTGTGCCGCAGCAGGCTCGGCCGCCTCGGACCGCTCAGCGTTCCTCGCCGGGGAGAAGCCCCTCGTCGAGGTCCGCGGTGAACCGCTCCAGCCGCCTTGCCGCACCGACAAGATCGTGTTTGGCCGCGGCCGTAATGACCAGCAGCTTCCGGGTCAGCGCCATCCGTACGCCCTCCGGGACTTGCAGTGCGCGCACCTTCGCGTGCGCTTCCTTGAGCCGGACCGCGACCGCCGCATAGAGCTCGAGTTGGCCGTCGTGTTCCATGCACAGATTGTGCCATCTAGGGCAAGTTGTCGCCTGCGCAGGGTGCAACTGCCGCCTTCGGCAGCCGTCCGGGCACCGGTGGAAGCCACGGCTGCACTCCTCGCCTACCCCGGCAACCACCGCCGTAACGTGGGAAGTTGAGCGTCAGCGGGGCGGTGCGCAGGGCCGTCCGGGTGCGAATACGGCCGTACCCCCGATCGGGGACGATCGGGGGTACGGCGGGGGATGTTGGGTGGCCGAAACTCGACCTGTCCGGCTGCCCGGGACCGTGCCGCGGGTCAGACCGGGAGGGTCCGCGGCTTGAAGGACGGGCGGCGGGCCTCGTAGGTGGCGATGTCGTCCTCGTTCCGCAGGGTGATCGAGATGTCGTCGAGGCCGTTCAGCAGCCGCCAGCGGGAGTTCTCGTCCAGCTCGAAGGAGGCGGTGACGCCCTCGGCGCGCACCTCGCGGGCGACCAGGTCGACGGTGATCTCGGTCTGCGGGTCCCGCTCGGTGAGCTCCCACAGCGCGTCCACGATCTTCTGCTCCAGGACCACCGTGAGCAGCCCGTTCTTGAGCGAGTTGCCGCGGAAGATGTCCGCGAAGCGTGAGGAGATCACGGTCTTGAAGCCGTAGTTCTGCAGCGCCCACACGGCGTGCTCGCGGGAGGAGCCGGTGCCGAAGTCGGGGCCGGCGACCAGGACGGTCGCGCCCTGCCGCTCGGGCCGGTTGAGCACGAACTCCGGGTCCTTGCGCCAGGCCTCGAACAGCCCGTCCTCGAACCCGTCCCGCGTGACCTTCTTGAGCCAGTGGGCGGGGATGATCTGGTCGGTGTCGACGTTGCTGCGGCGCAGCGGGACGGCCCGGCCGGTGTGCGTGGTGAATGCTTCCATGACTGATCAGACTCCAGCGGGCGTACGGGTGTCGGCGTCGGCCAGGTCGGCCGGGGAGGCGAGGTGGCCGAGGACCGCGGTGGCCGCCGCGACCTGCGGAGACACCAGGTGGGTACGGCCGCCCTTGCCCTGCCGGCCCTCGAAGTTGCGGTTGGAGGTGGACGCGGAGCGCTCCCCCGGGGCGAGCTGGTCGGGGTTCATGCCCAGGCACATCGAGCAGCCCGCGTGCCGCCACTCGGCGCCGGCCTCCTTGAAGACCACGTCCAGGCCCTCGGAGACGGCCTGCAGGCCCACCCGCGCGGAGCCCGGGACGACCAGCATCCGTACGCCGTCGGCGACTTTGCGGCCGCGCAGGATCTCGGCGGCGTTGCGCAGGTCCTCGATGCGGCCGTTGGTGCAGGAGCCTACGAAGACGGTGTCCACCTTGATGGAGCGCAGCGGCTGCCCGGCCTCCAACCCCATGTACTCCAGGGCCTTTTCGGCGGCGAGGCGCTCCGAAGCGTCTTCGTACGAAGCGGGGTCGGGGACGGACGCCGAAAGCGGTGCGCCCTGCCCCGGGTTGGTCCCCCAGGTGACGAACGGCGACAGCTCGGCGGCCTCGATGACCACCTCGGCGTCGAACTCGGCGTCGTCGTCGGTCCTCAGCGTCTTCCAGTACGCGACCGCCGCGTCCCAGTCGGCGCCCTCGGGGGCGTGCGGGCGGCCCTTGAGGTAGGCGAAGGTCGTCTCGTCGGGAGCGATCATGCCCGCGCGGGCGCCGGCCTCGATCGACATGTTGCAGATGGTCATCCGGGCCTCCATCGAGAGCTTCTCGATGGCCTCGCCGCGGTACTCCAGGACGTAGCCCTGGCCGCCGCCCGTGCCGATCCTCGCGATGATCGCCAGGATGAGGTCCTTGGCCGTGACGCCCTCGGGCAGTTCGCCGTTGACCGTGATCGCCATGGTCTTCGGGCGGGTCATCGGCAGCGTCTGGGTGGCCAGCACGTGCTCGACCTGGGAGGTGCCGATGCCGAACGCCAGCGCGCCGAAGGCGCCGTGCGTGGAGGTGTGGGAGTCGCCGCAGACGACGGTGGTGCCGGGCTGGGTCAGGCCCAGCTGCGGGCCGACGACGTGGACGACGCCCTGCTCGACGTCGCCCAGCGGGTGCAGCCGGACACCGAACTCGGCGCAGTTCTTGCGCAGGGTCTCCAGCTGGGCCCGGGAGACCGGGTCGGCGATGGGCTTGTCGATGTCGAGGGTGGGGGTGTTGTGGTCCTCGGTGGCGATGGTGAGGTCGAGGCGGCGGACCTTCCGGCCGCTCTTGCGAAGGCCGTCGAAGGCCTGCGGGCTGGTCACCTCGTGCAGCAGGTGCAGATCGATGTAGAGGAGGTCGGGCTCGCCCTCGGCGCGCCGGACGACATGGTCGTCCCAGACCTTCTCCGCGAGTGTCCTACCCATCGCTTTCCCTCCGGCCGGCGAAGACGTGCGCCGACCCAACTAGAGATCTTGGGGAGGCGGCGCCCGCGCCCCTTGTTTCCGGGCATCCGCCGCCAGGCCCTTACGTCACGGGCCGCTGTGACTTCGTGTCTTCCAGGGTGGCGCGTTCCACGGAAAATTGAACTTGCGTTTCACAGAGTGAGACGCAAGTATCGTTTCATGGACAACAGTAGCGGCGTCGGCGTTCTGGACAAGGCGGCACTCGTCCTGAGCGCTCTGGAATCGGGTCCGGCCACCCTCGCGGGACTGGTCGGCGCCACCGGACTGGCACGACCCACGGCCCACCGTCTGGCCGTGGCCCTGGAGCACCACCGCATGGTGGCGCGCGACATGCAGGGCCGGTTCATCCTCGGCCCGCGCCTGGCGGAGCTGGCCGCGGCGGCGGGCGAGGACCGCCTGCTCGCGACGGCCGGCCCGGTGCTCACCCACCTCCGGGACGTCACGGGCGAGAGCGCGCAGCTCTACCGCCGCCAGGGCGACATGCGCATCTGCGTCGCCGCGGCGGAGCGCCTGTCCGGTCTGCGGGACACGGTCCCGGTCGGCTCGACGCTGACGATGAAGGCCGGTTCCTCCGCGCAGATCCTGCTGGCCTGGGAGGAGCCCGAGCGGCTGCACCGCGGTCTGCAGGGCGCCCGTTTCACGGCGACGGCCCTCTCGGGCGTCCGGCGGCGCGGCTGGGCCCAGTCGATCGGCGAGCGCGAGCCGGGCGTCGCGTCCGTCTCCGCACCCGTGCGCGGCCCCTCCAACCGCGTGGTGGCCGCCGTCTCGGTCTCCGGTCCGATCGAACGCCTGACGCGCCACCCGGGCCGTATGCACGCCCAGGCGGTCATCGACGCCGCCGCGCGCCTCTCCGAGGCCCTGCGCCGCTCGGGCTGACCGCCGCGCCGCACCGTCCGACGCCTCCGGGGGCCGGCCGCCTCAACGCCGCGGCGGTCCCGCCCCCGGGCGCGTCCCCGCCCCGGGCCCGCCTCGCGCCGTGCCGGTCACTTCATCCTGAGCCGATCGGCCGCACGTTCCCCGCGGCGTCCCACCGGCACGACTCCGGTGGCCCGCCCCAGCCCGAACTCGGGCATGTTCACGTACACCGACTCGTGGGCCCCGGCCGGCACGACGTACGTCTCGTGCCAGAAGCCGACCCTGCCCCTCCCCTCGCGCAGCCGCCGGTTGAAGGCGGCCCAGGCCGGGCGGTGCGCCCTGTCCGGCGCCGAGGCGTACGCGAAGAGCTTGTCGTGGGATTCCCAGTACTGCACCAGGTAGAACACCCTCGGGAAGCCCAGCAGGAACTGGTGGCCCAGCAGCCCGCTGTCCTCGTCGCGGGAGAGCTCCCTGATCATCGGTCCCATGGCCCTGGCCACGGGCACCCAACTCCGCAGTGCCGCGAAGCTGTTGATGCGCATCCCGATGAGGAAGACGACGATCTCGCCCTCGCCCGCGGCAGTCGTGCGCCCTTCGATCGGCTTGCCCATGACGTCCTCCGCCTCCACGCCGAAACTTTTTGGATAGCGTCACTATCCTTATTGGATAGTGCCACTCCCCAACGGAGGGCGCAACAGGATCCGGGAACGCGCACTCGCCCGAACACGCCGAAGGGCCCTCCCCGAGGGGAGGGCCCTTCATCGATGTACCCCCGACCGGATTCGAACCGGCGCTACCGCCTTGAGAGGGCGGCGTGCTAGGCCGCTACACAACGGGGGCGTGGATCTTGCGTTTCCGCAGATCCGAGCTGGTCTACCTGGACTCGAACCAAGACTAACTGAACCAGAATCAGTCGTGCTGCCAATTACACCATAGACCAATGATGGTTTAGACCAGTCAGTACCCCCGACCGGATTCGAACCGGCGCTACCGCCTTGAGAGGGCGGCGTGCTAGGCCGCTACACAACGGGGGCCCTAGCAGTCCCGACGGGATCGTCGATCCCTTCGGAACCAGTACCCCCGACCGGATTCGAACCGGCGCTACTGCCTTGAGAGGGCAGCGTGCTAGGCCGCTACACAACGGGGGCTTGCGGATGTGATCCGCGGGTTGCAGATGAGCTCTGCGAGCTGGCCTACCTGGACTCGAACCAAGACTAACTGAACCAGAATCAGTCGTGCTGCCAATTACACCATAGGCCACTGGAACGCAAGCCCCAAAGGGGATCTTGTTCTAGTTCTGCGCTTGGGGGTTCTCCGGCCTTGCGGCCCGCTCCCCGGCGGCGCAGGAAGAACATTACCCGAAGGTGGACGGGGCTCCAAAACGAGTATCGGAGCCGAGCAGGGAGGGCAGTTCGGCGAGGGACGCGATGCGGTGCGGGCCGCCGGCCGGGTCACCGTCCGCGTACGCGGTGGTGCGGTCGATCCAGACGGACAGCAGTCCGGCGTCGGCGGCGCCGCGGCCGTCGATCTCCGGGTGGTCGCCGACGTACGCGACCTGGTGCGGCGGCAGCCCCAGTGCCTCGCAGGCCGCCAGGAACGCCCCGGCCTCGGGCTTGGAGACGCCGAGCTCGGCGGCGCACAGGATGGTCTCGAAGCGGTCGTGGACACCGAGGACGCGCAGCTTGCGGTCCTGGACGGTGAGGCTGGAGTTGGACAGCACCGCGTGCCGGTGGCTGGCGGCCAGGGCGTCCAGGACGGGCAGGACGTCGGGGAAGAGGGCCCAGGCGGCCTCGTAGTGGGCGACGTAGCGCCGGAACCAGGCGTCGGCCTCGTCGTCGCTCAGCCGTGCCTCCAGGAAGGTGCGGACGCGGTCGCGGCGCTGCCCCTCGAAGGTCGTCTCCCCCGCCGAGAACCGGGCCCAGTGCCGGTGGGTGGCCTCCCTCCACAACGCGAGGGCCTGCTCGGCGGTGCCGTACGCGTCGAGCAGGCCCTCGGCCGCCAGGTGCGCGCGCATGCCCGCGCGGTCCGCGGTGGTGTAGTCGAAGAGGGTGTCGTCGACGTCCCAGACCACGGCGCGAATGCTCATGGCCCGACGGTATCCCGGCGGCGCCCGGTCCGGGGGCCGGTTCACGGCGCTCGTGCCGGTCGGGGGCCGGGCCGGGGCCGCGCCGGGACCGTGACCGTCGCGGGGCTCGGCGGCCGGCTTCCGGGTGGAGGCGCCGGCGGCCCGGCGGCCGTCGCCCCGCGGGCCGTTCCAGGAGGCTCGGACGGCGGCGGCCGTGGAGGCGCCGCCGGGGGCGCGCACGACCGTCCCGGCGGCGGTGCGGGATCGGCCGGGCCGGCCGGGCGGTGCACGACGGCGACGCGGCGGACCGGGCCGCCGGGTGACACCGGCGCCGGCGGTGCCGGCGGTGCCGGTGGGTCCGGCGCCGGGCGGCAGGCCGGTGACGGGCGGGTTCCGGGTGGTGCCGTCGGCGGCGGCGCGCAGGGCGGCCCGCGGCGTTCTGGGTGACCGCGCTCCGGCCCGCCGCCGGCCTTGTGGGTGTGGCCCTCGGGGAGGGTGACCGTGGCCGTGGCGCCGGTGGAGTGGTGCTTCCGGGCGGCCGCGCCGGTGCCCCTGGTGCCGGCCGCGCCGGCGGCCAGGCCGTCCGGACCGGCGTGGCCGGCACGGCGCACGACAGGGCCGTCGCCCCGCCGGGGGCCACGGCCGCGAGTCCTCGTGAACGGGTCGCGGTCCCCTCCCCCGGAACAGCGCGGGGGGGCGGGCCCGGGGGGCGGGGGGGGGGGGGCGCCCCGGGGGGGGGGGGGCGCGGGGGGGGGGGGTCTGCCGG